>NZ_ALNS01000014.1:0-268364 GCF_000286655.1 Enterobacter sp. SST3
GGCCGGGTAAGCGCAGCGCCTCCCGGCAACAAGGGCTACTTCGTGACGCGATCGTACCAGACCATATCCGCGTTCAGCCCCTGCTGATACCCCTTCACGTTATCGCGCACCACGATCTGGGTTTTGCCCTGATCGACGAAGACGTACGGCGAGCTTTGCTGCAGCTGTTCCTGCATTTTCTTGTACAGATCCAGACGCTTCGCCGGATCCGGCTCGGCTACCGCCGCCAGCGTGGCCTTGTTCAGCTCCGGGATTTTCCAGCCGTTCAGACCGGCCACGGTGCTGGACTTCCCGTCGTTCCACGCGAAGGCGCTGGCGTTGGAGTGCGCATCGAAGTAGTCCGGGATCCACAGACGGATCGCCGCCTGATGCTGCTTCGCGCGCACGCGGGCATAGACCTGGCTCCCGGCGGCAGGCAGCAGATCCACCTTCACGCCACCCTGCGCAAAGCTCGCCTGCATCGACTGGGCAATCGTGATAAACGGCGGCTTGTTCTCCACGTCCAGCGTGAAGTGCGCGTCCTTAATGCCCGCTTTGGCAAGAATGGCTTTCGCTTTTGCCGGGTCAAATTTAAACGGATTGTCTTCCAGCGCGCCCGGCAGGCCGACCGGCAGGAAGCTCTGGTGAACAAAATACTGGCCTTTCAGCAGGTTCTTCGTGATGCCGTCATAGTCGACCAGCCAGCGCGACGCTTCCCAGAACGCCGGGTTGTTCAGCAGCGGATTGGCGCTGTTGCCGGTGTTAAACACCAGGTAATTCTGCTCGGCGGACGGAATGCTCAGCACCTTCACGCCCGGCTTGCCGTCCAGGGCGCTAATCTGGTCTGCACCCAGATCGCGCGCCACGTCCGCATCCCCCTGCTGGATCAGCAGGCGGCGTGAAGCCGGATCGGGGACGTTTTTAATGATGATGCTTTTGAGCTTCGGCGCGCCGCCGGGGGCGGAATCGTTGGCTTCCAGCACGATGGCCTGGTGCGGCTGATAGACGCGCATTTTGAACGCGCCGCTGCCCGCCGAGTGCATTTTCAGCCAGGCGTTACCGAAGTCATTATCCTTGACGTTCGCGGCGACCTCTTTTTCATCGACGATAGAGGCAATCGGCGTGGAGAGAATATTCAGCGCCACCGACGGGCTGACGTCCGCCGTCCAGTGAAGCTGGAGGGTATGATCGTCCACCTTTTTCAGCTGGCTGGCGATGTTGCTCGCGTCCCAGCCCAGCACGTTGAGGATAAAGGCCGGGGATTTGTTCAGCGTCACGGCGCGGGTATAAGAGAAGATCACGTCTTCCGGGCGCAGCGGGTTGCCGGAGGCGAATGTCGCATCGGGTTTAAGCTTGATGGTCAGGGTTTTTGCTGCCGCGTCCGCGTCCCAGCTTTCTGCCAGAATCGGCGTGATTTTTTCCGGATTATCGCGGTCCGGCTGCACCAGACGCTGGTACAGGCTCGGCACGGTCTGGATGCTGGAGAGCTCGTTGGCTTCGGCCGGGTCGAGGCTCACGATGTCATCAAGCCCCTGGGCAACCACCAGCGTGTTGGGCGGCGTAGCGGCGTGAGCGGCGCCTGAGAGCGCAGCCAGCACCAGTAACGGCAACAGTTTTTTTGTCATAGCGATCCCTGAGAAGAATATATTGTGATTGTTTTATGCTCCGCTACGTTAGGGCGACTGTGACATTCCACAAAGTCGAAATTCAGCTTTACTTATGCCTTCCGGGAATATCGCATGCGCTCGGGCTATTAAAACACGCGGCTTTTCGCCTGCTTTTTAACCTGCTATAACAAATGCCTTACCTTTCAGGGAGTCACCGCCGTGCCCGAAATCAATCAACATGGTCAAACCGTTAACGATATCGTTCCCGACTGGAAGGGCGCGCGCGCGTTAACCCGCACGCCGCTGTTCGGCCAGTATTGTCGCCTGGAGCCGCTGGACGCCGATCGCCACGCGGCCGATCTCTTTGAGGCCTACGCGCTGGGAGACGACAGCGACTGGACGTGGCTTGCCAGCACGCAGCCCACGAGCGTGGAAGCCACCGCGCACTGGATCATGGCGAAGGTCATGGACGATGAGCTGGTGCCGTTTGCCGTCATTGACTTACGCACCGAACGAGCGGTGGGGCTGGTGAGCTATATGGCCAACGAGCGGCTGCTGGGGTCGGTGGAAATTGGTCACGTCACCTGGTCGCGCAAAATGAAAGGTTCCCGCATCGGCACCGAAACGGTGTGGCTGCTGCTGAAAAATGCGTTTGAGCACGGCTACCGGCGCCTCGAGTGGAAGTGCGATTCCATGAACGTGGCGTCGCGCAGGGCGGCGGAGCGGCTGGGGTTTGTCTGGGAGGGACGCCTGCGCCAGAAGCTGGTGCGTAAAGGGCGCAACCGCGACAGCGATATGCTTTCTATTATTGACGGCGAATGGCCGCAAAGAGACGCGGAGCTGCGCGCCTGGCTGGCGGCAGAGAATTTTGACGAGGAAGGGCGGCAGATAAAGCGGCTTGAGGCGTTTCGGTTATAAGTTTTTTATGTAGGGTACAGCGTAAACGCGCGGTTAATCCGCGGAAATCGCGATTTCAATCAGGTTGGTTTTTCCTGACTGCAGGCCGCGCGTTACCGCTTCGGCGATATCCGCAGCCTCGGTCACCCGGCAGCAGTGGACGCCCATGGCGGTGGCCAGCGACTGAAAATCGATATGCGGGTTCACCAGGTCCATCCCGATAAAACGCCCCAGCCGCGTTGAGCTGTAGTCAGCCTGGCTCTTCATAAAGTTTTTCAGGATGTTGTACTCCCTGTTATTCATGACGATAAAGGTGACCGGCAGATTTTCGTGTGCCGCCGTCCAGAGCGCCTGCGGCGAGTAGAGGGAGGCTCCGTCTCCAACTAAACACACTACCGGCTCGCGGCCCAGCCCCAGCGAGTGACCTACTGCTGCGGGCATCCCCCAGCCCAGTCCGCCGCCGCGCATAAAGTAGTAGCGCTGGTGCTGCTGGTCAGAGATGAACCGGCGGACATGCCTGGCGGTCGCTATCGCCTCATCCACGATGGTGGTACCCGCCGGAATGGATCGGATGACTTCCCAGGCTGCGACCATCGGCGAAAGGGCCGGGCGTAGCCGCTCGGCGGCGAGACGTTCTTCCTGCTGCTGCCACTCCTTCTCTCGTTCGTCGCGGGCCGCCACCAGCAGCCGCTGGTGGGCCAGCGTGCTGGCGATCAGGCGCTGCTTAAGCTTTGGCAGCAGTTCGTGCAGGGACAGTTTGATATCCCCCATCACCGAAAGGCGAGTGGCATAGGTGCGGCCAAGCTCGTGCATATCCGCCGAGAGCTGGTACACCGCGCAGGTCGCCGGAATGGCCTCGCCCTCGCTGTACAAAATGGTGATCAGGCTTCTGCCGCCGATGATGAATACGGCATCGTAGGCATTGATGATGCTGGCGATTTCGCTGGCGGTGGTGGGCATATTGCCCCGCCAGAGCGCGTGCTGAGTGGGAAAAGGCAAATTCAGCGGCCAGGAGGAGCCGTAGACGTGGGCGCTGAGCGCTTCCGCCAGCTCGACAATCTCCTGCGTCGAGCCGCTAGAGTGCACCTCATCGCCCGCCACAATCATGATCCTGCCCGGCGCGATCTCGCTGAGCGCCTCCGCCAGCTCGTCCAGCGAGCCCGCCACGGTGTGGTAGTTTACTCTCGACGCCGTCTGTATTCCGGCGTCGCTCAGCTCTTCCATCACGTTCATCGGCAGGGAGAGCAGCACCGGGCCGCCAGGAGGATAGCTGGCAGCGTGAAACGCGCGGCGCACCAGCACCGGGAGCTGGTCGGCGCTGGTGACCTCCTGCGCCCACTTCATGACCGGAGAGCCGATGGACACAATATCATCATACAGCAGCGGGTCGCGGACGTAGTGCCGCGTATCCTGCTGTCCAACGGTCACCACCAGCGGGGTTTTCATGATCCGCGAATTAATGAGATTCCCCATGCCGTGCCCCAGGCCGCTCGCGGTATGCAAATTGATAAAGCCCGTTTTGCCGGAGGCTTTCGCATAGCCGTCGGCAATCGCCACCACGGTGCTCTCCTGAAGCGCCAGAATATAGTGAATATTTTCATGGCGAAGCAGGGCATCAATCAGAGGAAGCTCGGTGGTGCCGGGGTTGCCAAAAATATATTCCACGCCTTCACTCTCCAGCACTTCAAGAAGAATATCGGCACCCGTTCGCATATTGAGATCTGATAAGGACGTTAATGATTTAATCATACTGACACCTCATTCAGTATTATTTAACCCAGGCTAAAATTCTTCCTGCGTCGGACGAACAACAATTTCATTAATATCAACGTCGCCAGGCTGTTCTATGGCAAATAAAACCGCGCGGGCAATTGCGTCAGCCGGAATAGCCTGCTTATAAAACTCATGGAGAAATTTTTTGCTCTCTTCGTCAGAACTGCCGAATTGCAGTTCGCTCTCGACGGCGCCGGGTGAAATAAGCGTCGTGCGGAGGGTTCTACCCGCCTCCTGACGTAAGCCTTCACTCAGCGCGCGGACGGCGAATTTCGTGGCGCTGTACACCACGCCGCCAGGCGCCAGCACCTTGATGCCCGCGACGGAGGCAACGTTAATAAAATGCCCGCTGCCCTGACGCTGGAACACCGGGAAAGCGGCAGCGATGCCGTACAGTACCCCTTTCAGATTGGTGTCAATCATCTTGTCCCATTCGTCGGTTTTCAGCTCGCTCAAGGGGGCGATAGCCATAAAGCCCGCGTTGTTGATTAGCACATCCACGCGCTGGTAGGCGGCAACGGCAGCGTCAATGGCGCGCTGAACCTCTTCCTGACGGGTGACATCGGCCTTCACGGCTATCGCCTTGCCGCCTTGCTGAATAATCTGATCCACCAGAGCATTAATTCTGTCCAAACGGCGCGCCACCAGCACCAGCGAAAACGCGTTATTCGCTAAATGGAGGGCAATCGCCTGACCAATACCGCTGCTGGCACCGGTAATGACAACAACCTTGTTTGCACTATTATTCATGATCTTATCTCGCTATTGAGTGATGCAAAAAATAAAAGGCAGAGAAGCATATAATGAATAATGAGAAATTCATTAATGCGGTTTTTTGATATATTGTGTATCGGAAATAAAATGATGTTCGTTTAAAACTTAATGGAGTACGCAAGAGTCTGTCAATGTCGTTTTTTAATAATTAAATTAATTACAGGCTTAATATTTAATTCTTATAGGTAACCGAGAATAGTATTTAAATGAAATGGGGTCACGATAGCGGCCCTGCGAACAGGGCCTGAGAATTACAATTTGCCACTGTAAAGGACCGGGCCTGTGGGGAGTCCAGTGGGCGATCCGCCCGCTGGTTCAAGGCTTATGGCTATCGTGGCGTCAGGAGGGAGCGTTGTGTTCCTGAGGGTGACGCGTGTCGGTATGTCGTTATGCAGCAGCCCCATGGAGACCGGCGCCTGCCCGCCTGGGATCAGCCAAAGCTGGAGGCTGTGTTGCGCCGCGACGGCCGTCGGCCGAAGAGGAGCAATGCTCAAGTGCTGGCGGCTGGCATCCGCGCTGACGACCCATTCCCCGTGCTGTTGGGCATCGTTGAGGACGATCAGCGGAACGAGTTCCGGTGTACGGGTGGCATACCAGGCAACGACCGACAGGGCGGCGAGGGAGGCCGCAACCATCCAGCCGAGATAAGGCCGACTTTGGCGTAAAGGCTTTTTGGGCGGCAGGTCGAGGGTGATTCTTTTCCACACCGTCTCGGGTGGAGGGACGGGCACAAGATGACTATCCAGCGTGCTGAACATGTCCTGCCAGTACGCCAGGCGGGCGGCCAGAGCGGGTTCACGGAGGACCCTTTTCTGGAACTGAAGCCGCGCCCCTCCGCGCAGGGTGCCGAGGGCATATTCCGCAGCCAGCATGTCGTCGCGTTTTTCTGCGTCATTCATAGCCCCACGCACTCCCGAAGATGATCCATTGCCCGACGTATCCAGCTTTTCACCGAGCCTACAGGCTGCTGGAGCCAGTCGGCAATGTCGCTGTGAGACATGCCTTGATAGTAGGCGAGCGTAATGCTCTGGCGCTGCTCGCTGCTCAAATGTTCGAGACAATGCCTGAGCCGCTCTGCCTGCGCATCGTCGTGCCAGTTATTCTGCTCATCGCTTTCGCTCAGCAGAATATCTTCCGAATACGACTCTTCACGGGCTGCAGCCCGGGTTTGCCCGCTGCGCAGCCAGTCAATACAGCGGTTGCGAACAATATGCGTAAGCCAGGTCATCGGGGAGCTCAGGGTAGCGTTATAGGTTTCGGCTTTACTCCAGACGGTGACAAAACAGTCGTGCAGGATCTCTTCTGCCCAGGCGCGGTCGCGCAGCATGCGCAGCGCAACGGCAAACAGGTGAGGCGATGTGAGTTGGTAAAGCTGTTCAAATGCGCGGCGATCGCCGTTAGCGATCGCCTGCATTAATTTCAACTGCTGTTCAGCCAGCGCGTTATCCATGTTTTTCCCGGAAGGCAACGTCACACTTCCGAAGTATAGACAACTACTTAGGCATCAGGACGGTATCAATCACATCGATCACGCCATTTTTCTGATGGACGTCGTAGGTGCTGATGTTCGCCACGTTACCTTTACCGTCCTTGAGCTGAATATTGTGCGGGCCGTTACTCATGATCCACAGCGGTTGACCGTTAACGGTCTTCAGCTCCGCGTGACCGCCGCCCTGTTTAATTTTCTGCTCCAGCGCTTTCATATCGTAATTACCGGCGACCACGTGATAGGTCAGAATGCTGGTGAGCGTGGCTTTGTTTTCGGGTTTGACCAGGTTCTCGACCGTGCCGGCAGGCAATTTCGCAAACGCCGCGTCGGTCGGCGCAAAGACGGTGAAGGGCCCTTTGCTCTGAAGCGTATCCACCAGCCCGGCCGCTTTGACGGCGGCCACCAGCGTAGTGTGATCTTTCGAGTTCACGGCGTTTTCAACGATATTTTTGCTCGGGAACATCGCCGCTCCGCCCACCATCACGGTGTCTGACGTCATGGCTGCTGATGCGCCTGCACAGAAGAGTATCGCGCTGGATACGAATGCAACACTGAGTAGCTTTTTCATCATTTATCCTCGGATTAAGGAGCAAAGGCGTTGCTCACATACTCATATACGAGGGGCGGGGGGAAACTGGATGCAGGGAAATGAAAATAAATTTGTGGCGGGGAAGTGAATTCCCTCTCCCCGGTGGGGAGAGGGCAAATGACTTAGCGTCTCACCGGTGCCCCGTTCGCCACATAATACGCCGCCGTGCTCTTCGCCAGCGGCTCGCGACCGCGAATGGCATCGGCAATCTTCTCGCCAATCATAATGGTGGTGGCGTTCAGGTTGCCGGTGATGATCTGCGGCATAATCGACGCATCCACCACGCGCAGCCCTTCCAGCCCGTGAACGCGGCCTTCACCGTCGACCACCGCCATCTCGTCATAGCCCATCTTGCAGGTGCCGCACGGGTGGAAGGCGGTTTCCGCGTGGTTGCGCACGAACTCGTCCAGCTGCTCGTCGGTCTGGCAGTCAATACCCGGACTGATTTCGCGGCCGCGGTACTTGTCCAGCGCGGGCTGGTGCATGATCTCGCGGGTGATGCGGATCGCGTCGCGAAATTCCTGCCAGTCCTGCTCGTGGGACATATAGTTGAACAGGATCGCCGGATGCTGGTGCGGATCGCGCGACTGGATGCGCACGTGTCCACGGCTCGGGGAGCGCATGGAGCCGACGTGGCACTGGAAGCCGTGCTCTTTCACCGCGTTCGAGCCGTTGTAGTTAATCGCCACCGGCAGGAAGTGGTACTGAATGTTTGGCCACTCAAACTCCTCGCGGCTGCGGATAAACCCGCCCGCTTCGAAGTGGTTGCTCGCGCCCACGCCGGTACCGCCAAACAGCCACTCGGCACCAATCTTCGGCTGGTTCCACCACTGCAGGGCAGGGTAGAGGGAGACCGGCTCTTTGCATTCGTACTGGAGGTACATCTCCAGGTGATCCTGCAGGTTTTCCCCCACGCCGGGCAGATCGTGCACCAGCGGGATATCGAACTGCTTCAGCAGGTCAGCGTTGCCCACGCCGGAGCGCTGGAGGATCTGCGGGGAGGCAATCGCCCCGGCGCTCAGCAGCACTTCTTTTTTTGCCGTCGCTTTGGAGGGGATGGTGCTTTCACCCTCCAGCCACTCGACGCCCACCGCGCGCTTGCCCTCAAAGAGGATGCGATCGGTCATGGCGTGGGTGCGGATGGTCAGGTTCGGACGCGGTTTCGCCTGATCCAGATAGCCGCGCGCGGTGCTGGCGCGTCGGCCCTGCGGCGTGACCGTGCGGTCCATCGGGCCGAAGCCCTCCTGCTGATAGCCGTTGAGATCGTCGGTGCGCGGATAGCCCGCCTGTACGCCCGCCTCCACCATCGCCTCGAACAGCGGGTTCACGCCCGGTTTCGAGGTGGTGACGCTCACCGGGCCGTCGCCGCCGTGGTAGTCGTTCGGCCCCACGTCGCGGGTCTCTGCCTTGCGGTAGTAGGGCAGGCAGTTGAGGTAGCTCCAGTGCTCCAGGCCCGGCTCTTTCGCCCAGTGGTCGAGGTCCATCGCGTTACCGCGGATGTAGCACATGCCGTTGATCAATGACGAGCCGCCCAGCCCTTTGCCGCGTCCACACTCCATGCGGCGGTTGTTCATGAAGGGCTCTGGCTCGGTTTCGTACGCCCAGTTGTAGCGCTTGCCCTGCAGCGGGAACGCCAGCGCGGCGGGCATCTGGGTGCGGAAGTCAAATCGGTAATCCGGTCCGCCTGCTTCAAGCAGCAGGACGGTGGTGTTCGGATCTTCAGTCAGTCGTGTAGCCAGCACGTTGCCGGCAGAGCCGGCCCCGATAATGATGTAGTCAAATTGCAAATAAACCTCCCGGTTAAAATATGGACTGGAATTTACCCATCTCAACCTGGATGGACTTCACCTGGGTGTAGCTCTGCAGCGTCATCACGCCGTTCTCGCGGCCAATGCCGGAGTGCTTGTAGCCGCCGACCGGCATCTCTGCGGCGGATTCACCCCAGGTGTTGATCCAGCAGATGCCCGCTTCGAGCTGATGAATGGCGCCGTGGGCGCGGTTCAGGTCGGCCGTGACGATGCCTGCCGCCAGCCCGTAGTCGGTGTCGTTGGCGCGGCGAATCGCTTCCTCAATGGACTCATAGGTGAGGATGGACATCACCGGGCCGAAGATCTCTTCGCGCACGATGGCCATTTCGTCAGTGCAGTCGGTGAACACGGTTGGGGCCACCCACGCGCCGTTATCGAAGCCTTCGCCCTTCAGCACGTCGCCGCCGCACAGCACGCGCGCGCCTTCCTCTTTGCCTTTGGCGATGTAGCGCATCACGCTGTCGCGGTGCGGGAAGCTGACCATCGGGCCAAAGTTGGTGCTTTCATCGAACAGATCGCCCGCGCGGATGCGGCCCACGCGCTCGACGATTTTCTGCTCAAACGCTGCTTTAAATTTCGCGGGCACGAACACGCGGGTGCCGTTGGTGCACACCTGGCCGGAGCTGAAGAAGTTGGCCATCATGGCGATGTCCGCCGCGAGATCCAGATCCGCATCGTCGAAAATAATCAGCGGCGATTTACCGCCCAGCTCCATCGTCACCTCTTTCAGGGACGAGGCCGCCGAGTTGGCCATCACTTTTTTGCCGCTGGCGACGCCGCCGGTAAAGGAGACTTTGGCGATGCCCGGATGCTCGGTCAGGTACTGGCCGGTCTCCGCGCCCACGCCCGGCAGGACGTTAAACACGCCGTCCGGCAGGCCCGCTTCGGTGTAGATCTCGGCAAGCTTCAGGGCGGTAAGCGGCGTCACTTCGCTCGGCTTGAAGATCATCGCGTTGCCCGCCGCCAGCGCCGGGGCCGATTTCCACAGGGCGATCTGGATCGGGTAGTTCCACGCGCCGATGCCCGCCACCACGCCCAGCGGCTCGCGGCGGGTGTAGACGAATGAGGTCTCACGCAGCGGGATCTGGCTGCCTTCCAGCGCCGGGATCAGCCCCGCGTAGTACTCCAGCACGTCCGCACCGGTGACGATATCCACGGTTGAGGTTTCGGAATACGCTTTACCGGTGTCGAGGGTTTCCAGCTTTGCCAGCTCGTCGTTGCGCTCGCGCAGGATGTCGACGGCGCGACGCAGAACGCGGGAGCGCTCCATGGCGGTCATCGCCGCCCAGATTTTTTGCCCGCGTTTTGCGCTTTCCACGGCGCGGTCGACGTCTTCACGCCCGGCGGCCTGTACGGTCGCCAGAACGTCACCGTTGGCCGGGTTGATGGTCTCGAAGGTGCGACCGCTGGTGGCCGATGTATAACCACCATTGATATAAAGCTGCTGTTCTGCCATTCGGGACATAAATTCTCCTCGGTTAGTCGGTCGGTAAATGCTGGCTGATAAAGTGGCTGGTGAGCGACTGCGCCAGGGTCTTATCCAGCGGCTTGCCGCTCAGCGCGGCGCGCAGCCACAGCCCGTCGATCAGCGCCGCCAGCCCGTAGCCCGCCTCCTGGGCCTGCTCGCGCGGAAGCTCGCGGCGGAACTCGTACACCAGGTTCGACAGCAGGCGGCGGCTACTCACCTGCTGCAGGCGGTAGAGCATGGGCTGATGCATGCTGCTTGCCCAGAAGGCCAGCCAGGCCTTCATCGCCGCGCTGCTCACCTGGGTTTCATCAAAGTTACCGCCGACAATCGCCTGCAGACGCTGCTCCGCGCTGCCGTTCGGCAGGGCGTGCAGGCGGCTTAATACCGCATCGCGCAGCTGGCCGGTGATGTCGCGCATGGTCGCTTCCAGCAGACCATTTTTGTCTTTGAAATAGTGACTGATGATCCCCGTGGAAACGCCCGCCCGACGGGCGATCTGCGCGATCGTCGCGTCATGCATTCCCACTTCATTTATTGCTTCCAGCGTGGCGTCGATAAGCTGCCTGCGCCGGATCGGCTGCATCCCCACTTTGGGCATTATTGCCACTCCATTCATCAGCGTTGGTTAACCATTAAAGCGGTTTTTGATTGGACGTTCAATATAAAATGTGTCTTAATTGTTGCAGATTTGGATTTTAATAGTTACAAAAACAGTGAGGATACTGGATGACAGACCTTTCACAGGACAGAGAAAAAGACAAAATCAACCCGGTCGTTTTTTATACGTCCGCCGGGCTGATTTTGTTGTTTTCCCTGACAACGATCTTCTTTCGCGATTTTTCTGCCGAGTGGATTGGGCGCACCCTGAACTGGGTGTCAAAGACCTTCGGCTGGTACTACCTGCTGGCGGCGACGCTCTATATCGTCTTTGTGGTCTGCATTGCCTGCTCGCGCTTCGGCTCCGTTAAGCTCGGTCCCGAGCAGTCCAAGCCCGAGTTCAGCCTGCTGAGCTGGGCCGCGATGCTGTTTGCCGCGGGCATCGGCATCGACCTGATGTTCTTCTCCGTGGCCGAACCGGTCACGCAGTATATGCAGCCCCCGGAAGGGGCAGGGCAGACAATGGAGGCCGCGCGCCAGGCGATGGTCTGGACGCTGTTCCACTACGGCCTGACCGGCTGGTCAATGTACGCCCTGATGGGGATGGCGCTGGGATACTTTAGCTATCGTTATAATTTGCCCCTCACCATCCGCTCCGCGCTGTACCCGATTTTCGGTAAAAAGATCAACGGCCCGATTGGCCACAGCGTCGACATTGCGGCGGTGATCGGCACCATCTTCGGTATCGCGACAACGCTCGGGATTGGCGTGGTGCAGCTCAACTACGGGCTGAGCGTGCTGTTTGAGATTCCGGATTCGATGGCGGCGAAAGCGGCGCTGATTGCGCTCTCCGTCATTATTGCCACCATTTCGGTGACGTCAGGCGTCGATAAAGGCATCCGCGTGCTCTCCGAACTGAACGTGGCGCTGGCGCTGGGCCTCATCCTGTTCGTGCTGTTTATGGGCGATACCTCGTTCCTGCTCAATGCGTTAGTGCTCAACGTGGGCGACTACGTGAACCGCTTTATGGGCATGACGCTGAACAGCTTCGCCTTTGACCGCCCGGTGGAGTGGATGAACAGCTGGACCCTGTTCTTCTGGGCGTGGTGGGTCGCATGGTCGCCGTTTGTTGGCCTGTTCCTGGCGCGTATTTCGCGCGGGCGCACCATCCGCCAGTTTGTGATGGGCACGCTGATTATCCCGTTCACCTTTACCCTGCTGTGGCTGTCGGTGTTCGGCAACAGCGCGCTGCATGAGATTATCCACGGCAACGCGACCTTTGCACAGGACGCGATGGCGCACCCGGAGCGCGGCTTCTACAGCCTGCTGGCGCAGTACCCGGCGTTTACCTTTAGCGCCTCCGTGGCGACCATTACCGGCCTGCTGTTTTACGTCACCTCGGCGGATTCCGGCGCGCTGGTGCTGGGTAACTTCACCTCGAAGCTGAAGGATATCAACAGCGATGCCCCGAACTGGCTGCGCATCTTCTGGTCCGTCGCCATTGGCCTGCTGACGCTCGGCATGCTGATGACCAACGGCATCTCGGCGCTACAGAACACCACGGTGATCATGGGGCTGCCGTTCAGCTTCGTTATCTTCTTTGTGATGGCCGGGCTGTATAAATCGCTCAAGGTGGAAGATTACCGCCGCGTCAGCGCCAGCCGCGATACCGCACCGCGTCCGATGGGCGCGCAGGACAGGCTGAGCTGGAAGAAACGCCTGTCGCGCCTGATGAACTACCCGGGCACGCGCTACACCAAACAGATGATGGAGACGGTCTGCTTCCCGGCAATGGAAGAGGTGGCGCAGGAGCTGAAGCTGCGCGGCGCCTACGTGGAGCTGAAAAACCTGCCGCCAGAGGAGGGTGAAACCCTGGGTCACCTGGATCTGCTGGTGCACATGGGCGACGAGCAGAACTTTGTCTACCAGATCTGGCCGCAGCAGTACTCGGTCCCCGGCTTTACCTACCGGGCGCGCAGCGGGAAATCGACCTACTACCGGCTGGAAACCTTCCTGCTTGAAGGAAGCCAGGGGAATGATTTGATGGACTACAGCAAGGAGCAGGTGATTACGGATATTCTGGACCAGTATGAACGGCACCTGAACTTTATCCATCTGCACAGGGAAGCGCCGGGGAATAGCGTGATGTTCCCGGATGTTTGAACCATTTCGTGTATGAATGACAGGGCACCCGTAACGGGTGCCGCTTTCACCTGTCCTGAACGTGAAGACCGGTTTTCCAGATAAAGAAACTTACCGTGTCGACTAATTTTGAATCGGCCTCGGCATAGGTTGCCGCACTGTGTCCTCCCTGACGGTAAGCCAGAACCAGCACGCTTCGCGGCGAGCCTGCCTCCTCTAACCGGGCGGCGAATTTTGCTGTTTGCCACGGGGAAACGCGCTGGTCATGCAGGCCCACGGTTAACAGAACGGGAGGATAACGTTTTTCAGGTACCAGATGTTGGTAGGCATCTATTTTCAATAAGTTTAGCCTGCCAGACGGCGTCAGCGGTGAACCCAGTTCGTCATAGTTCATCACGCCTATCGGAATGTTATCCAGTCGGCTGGTATTCAGTATCCCGGCGTCTATGGCCACTGCGGAAAACAGTTCCGGGCGACGGGTCATCGCCATACCCACGATAATTCCCCCCGCGCTTTCCCCCCCGATTGCCAGTTTTGACGGTGAGGTGTAGCGACTGTCGATAAGATATTCCGCGCAACGAATAAAATCGGTAATGGAATTTTCTTTCTTATCCGCTCTTCCTGCCTCGTGCCATTCAGGGCCCATTTCACCGCCTCCGCGTACATGCGCGATAGCGAGAATACCGCCTTGTTCCAGCCAGAGCAGACGGGTCAGATCGAATGAAGGAAACGTACTCACGCCGTACGCGCCATAAGCTGTCAACCAGGTAGGGACCGAACCATCGCGCGCAATGCCTTTACGGTATATGAGAGTCAGTGGGACGCGAACATTCTCAGCTGTAGTGACCCATTTTTCTTCCGTCACATAGTCTGTAAGGGGCTGGCTTAACGGCGGTATTAACTCTGTTTTCTGGATAATGTTATCCGCAGGTTGATAATGATAAATGACGGGGGGATGAAGCCAGCCCTGACGGGTGAAGAGAATGTCCTGACTATCGCTGCTGGCAAATATCGCACTCACGTCTTCATCTGCAGGGACCGGAATTGCCTGGTGGTTACGGATATCAGCAAACGGAATACGTATGAATTTACTGCTTCCGGCGTCATGATAAGCCACATAAAGTGAATCCCTACTCAGGCTTAATTGTGTTAATTCTCCGTTCGACCAGCTCATCACGGGTTCTTTGGTGGAGGCAGGAGCGGCCAGATTGATACGTGAAATATCGTAGCCTGAGGAGGCGTTATAGCTCGCCAGATAAATCCACTCCCCGGAATAAACAAAGGCAGAAACATTTTTATCGGTATCAACAATTTTGTTCCAGATGAGTGTGCCGTTGTCATCCGGGTCTTTTTTGGCGGCAAAAAGGTAGCCTCCATAACCACTGATAGATTTTGAAACGTTAACAATCAGATATTCAGAATCAGGAGTGGTGTACAGATTAACGTTTTCACAGGCTTTTTGTGCGAGTTCAGGGAGCGTGCGCCAGTCAAACGTCATAACGTCTCTGTCGTGCCCTATACGATGGAGGTAGACCTTGCCGCAGGTTTGTCGTCCTGAATCCTGAGTGATGGCATTGAGGCTATAATAAAAGGACTGGTTATCCGCGGCCCAGACAACGCTGGGATAGCGAACGTCGGGTATATGCGAATCTAATACGACATTATCCACAACCCGGATAACGGTAATTCTCGTGCTTTCAGTCCCGTTTCTTGAGAGCCCAAAAGCCACGTAGCGACCATCATGTGAAGGGCTAAAAAAATTAATCCCATAACCAACAGGCGGATCAATGAGCACCCGTTCCGGTTTTCCCTTCTGTCTTACAAACAGCCGCAGGTAGGGGTGTTCAACCGTTGAGCGTAGATAAAAGCGATTTTGTCCCGCATCATAAATATCAGAAATAGTGGGGGCCGTATTCTCCAGTTCGCTTAACCTTTTCGCCAGCGCGTTTCTCCATGGAAGGGCGTGGAGTGTCTTAACCGTCTGGTTTGAGCGTTGATTTAACCAGCGAGCAGTCTGTTGGGGGTGTGTTTCCATCCAATGATAAGGATCCATGCCATCCTCATAGGGATTTTCGTTAGCATGAGCAAAAAAGAGACAGCCGAAAAATGCGAGGATAGTAATAATTATCTGCTTGCTGATAGGTTTTATTCTCGGTATCAGGCAATGTTTCATTTCTGGCTGGGCTCATGTTGTTCTGTTAGTGGCGTTAGTTGAGTACGTTATGTTTCCTTAGTCACATCGAGATAATATAAAACAGCGAAGGCATAATGTTCCTGAAATTATAAAATTGAAATAATTTATTTTGTATTTATTGATTTTTTATTCTCGTGTTTTTGATCTGGTTCGAGGTTTTATGACTGAATTCTGTTATGAAAAAACTCGCCCGAATACTTTTAAATGCTTCAGGAAGATTTTGGTGGCTATTATAAATGGTAGGAAGCGAGAGTTTCGTTATTTTTAGTCTTTAATTGCTGGAGCAATAAACAGGGCAGCATTATTCCTGATCGACAATCAAGGTATATACCTCCCCATTAACCTGTTGCCAGGCGAGGCTATAGCATTTTCCCTGCTGATAACGGCCCGCCGGATGGCTGAGCGTCAATGCGATAGTTTTCTGATTCAATGCCGTGACCCGCGAAAAATCGAATCCCATGTAGCGCCTTGCCGTAGGGAACAGGGCTTTAAACAAACTTTCCTTTGCGCTGAATGCAAGCGTCAACGCCAGCGCAAAGGGGTAGCCCGAGCGCGTCAGGCACATCGCTTCCTGTGCATTAATGATGCCGTCCTGGATTTCTCGGGCTTCACGGTCAGGAAGAATGGCTTCGCAATCAATACCCACAAGCGCGTCTGGATAACGGACGGCAACCGCCATCGCCTGCGTGCCGCTGTGGGTGATGCTTCCTGAAACGCCTTCCGGCCAGAGCGGTTCACCGCTGGGGCCGATGCCGGGCACAGTGTGGTCAGGTAAGGCATGCGCGGCGGCGATGCGGCCTGCCAGATGCTCGGCTTTGCGTTTGCGCCCGGCGTTTGCAAGCTCAGCGTGGTGGGGGAGCCAGAGGAGATCGGCGTCGGTGAAGGTCGTAGGGTCGAAGGTGACGTGGTGTACGGTATGGCCGGCGAGAATGAACGTGCGGTGGGTGGTGTGCATGGTTTCCCCTCTATCAATAAATAGTCCGGCCTGATGCCCTCACCCAGCCCTCTCCCACAGGGAGAGGGCGGCGTTGTTGCCTTTATCAGAATCGCGTATTCACGCTCATATACCACGTGCGGCCTGGCTCATTATAGGTATAAGCCCCCGCGCCGTACATATACGCGCCGGTGGTGGCGTTCCCGGTCGTCTGGGCATTACCCGCACGCCACTGGCGCTTGTCGAAGACGTTATCCACGCCGCCGGTCAGGCTGACGTTTTTGGTCATGTCCCAGGTCGCGCTCAGGCCAACGATGCTGTACGGGCTGACCTCGTCTTTTTCAGACCCGGTCACAGGCTGACCTTTGTAGTTGTACTTCTTCGGCTGCTGCTTGCCGTACCAGGTAAAGGTCGACTGGAGCGACACGTCCTGATGAACCTGCCAGCTCAGTGTCGAGTTCAGCGTGTACTCCGGAATGATCGACAGACGGTCGCCGGTCTCCTTGTTCTTGCTCTGCAGCATGTAGGTGATGTTGTTGGTCCAGTTAATGGTGTCGCTGACCGGCACGTTCAGGGAGCCTTCCAGCCCTTCAACCACCGCTTTCGGCACGTTTTCCCACTGGTAGATATCCGTCTGCACTTTACCGGACGAGGTGTGGCCGATCGGCGCGTAGCCCGCTTCGATCTTGTTGCGGTAGTCGTTGCGGAACCAGGTCACGCCCGCCAGCCAGCCGTCGCGCTTCCACTCCAGACCAATCTCTTTGTTGATGCTGGTTTCGGCCTTAAGATCGTCGTTACCCATCATATAGCAGCCTACGCCGTCGGAGCTGGCGTAGCAGCCCTGACCTTTGCTGTAGAGCAGGTAGTTCGGGTTGGTCTGATACAGGCTTGGCGCCTTATAGGCGCGGGCGATACCCATCTTCAGCGTGAAGTCATCCCCCAGACCCTGCGACAGGTTCAGGGACGGGCTCCAGTTGTTGCCGACGATGGTGTGGTGGTCGAAGCGCAGGGCAGGGGTCAGCATGGTGCTGTCGGTCAGCTCCATGTTGTTTTCGGCGAACAGGGAGAAAATCTCTGCCGACGTGTACGGGCTCCGATCGTTACTCATGCCCGGAATAGTGCCGCCCTGCAGGGTTTGCGTGAAGGAGGTGGAATCTTTCATGCGCTGCTGGTTCCACTCGGTACCCAGCGTCAGGTTCTGGTTAACGAGGAAATCAATCGGCAGGTTGATTTCGCTGTGCAGCATCACGTCGGCCAGATCGGTGTCGGTGAATTTATTGCTGTTGAACAAGCCTTCCGTACCGCCCGCCAGCCCTTCACCCAGACGGGAGTTGCGGGTGTGCTCGTACTGCGCCCAGTTGCTGGTGGTAATGCCGTTATCCCAGCCGCCGTTCCAGGTCACCGCGAAGTTCTGGCGATAGATACGGTTGGTCTCTTTGCCGTAGTTCTTTTTCACCAGGCCGCTGGAGCTGTTGTCGTTGTTGGTGTTCTGGGTATCACCGGCGTAGAGGTTGTTCTGGCGGCTGTAGCCCGCCTCAAATTCCAGAGACTGCATCGGCGCAAAGTCCCAGCGCACCACGCCGTTAATGTCTTTATTTTCTACACCCTCGCGGCCAGCAGGCAGCGTGTCGGCGTAGGCGCCGGTACGGTCAGACTGGTGACCCTGGTTGATGTCCCACGCGTCGGCCTGGGTTTTGTCCAGGTTACCGAACATGCGGAAGCTGAAGTCGCCGCCCAGCGGGCCGCTCAGGCTGAAGTTGGTGCGTTTGGTGGAACCTTCATCCTTGTGCTCAGGCGCATTCAGGTAGGTGTTCCAGGAGCCGTGCCACTGGTCGTCGAATTTTTTGGTGATGATGTTCACCACGCCGCCTGCCGCGCCGTTGCCGTAGCGCGCGGCGGCAGGACCGCGGATCACTTCGATGCGCTCGATCATCTCCGGCGGCACCCAGCCGGTATCGCCGCGGGTGTCACGCTCGCCGCGCCAGCCCAGACGGATGGAGTTACGGCTGGTCACCGGCTTGCCGTCGATCAGGATCAGGGTGTTTTCTGGCCCCATGCCGCGGATATCAATCTGACGGTTATTCCCGCGCTGGCCGCTGGTGGAGTTACCGGTCAGGTTAACGCCCGGCATGGTGCGGATGATTTCCGCCACGTCGCGCGCGGGCGGGTTTTTCCGGATCTCATCGGCGGTGATGGTCGATACCCCCGGCGCCTGCAGATTCTGCTCGGCGGCGGTGATCACCATCGTGTCTTCGTGCTGCGCAGAGGCGGTGTTGTCGTCTGCCAGAGCAGGCAGCGCGACGCCATAAATCCCTAAATTGACCAGCAAGGCCAGAGAGTGAATCTTCTTATTCATTGTACGTCCTGCTTTTGTGGTTGTTTTATGAGCGCTTCCCACAGCGCGGGCACTACGCTATTGCAAATGCAAATAGTTATCAATAATATTATCAATAAAATTTGCTCTGAAACAAAAAAGACTGTTAAACATGAGGTTATAAGGGTGACGGCGTTAACAACGGGAAGTGAAGCGTGGTGGCAGTCGAAAAACGGGCCTGAATGGACGCCGGAAAAGGGAAACTATCGCGTCACGTTCTGGTGGCGTGACCCGGCAGGAACGCAAAGAACGTCACCGATCAAACGCGTCTGGCTCTACGTCACCGGCGTGACCGATCACCACCAAAATGCCCGCCCGCAGTCCCTCGAACGCATTCCCGATACCGACGTCTGGCAGTGGCAGGGCGAGTTCAGCCCCGAGTGGCGCGGAAGCTACTGTTTTATCCCTTCCGTGAATGAAAACGATTTTGCCAGCGTCGTGTTTGAAGGCGAGCAGCCGGAACGCATGGCGCTGCGTGAAGGCTGGCGCAAGCTGCTGCCGCACGCAGTTTCAGACCCGCTGAACCCGCAAAGCTGGCGCGGCGGGCGCGGCCATGCCGTCTCGGCGTTGGAAATGCCGGAAGCACCCGTTCAGCCGGGGTGGAATCATCCCGATACGCCGTATCAGCCGCCAGTCTGCATTGAGTGGGAAAGCGCGCGCCTGAAAAATCGCCGTCGCATCTGGATTTTCACCACCGGGAGCGACGACTCGGAACGCCCGCTGGCGGTCCTGCTCGACGGGCAGTTCTGGGCCGAAAGCATGCCGGTCTGGCCTGCGCTGGCGTCGCTCACCGCCGTGCGCAAATTACCGCCTGCGGTCTACGTCTTAATCGATGTTATCGACATGGCGCATCGCAACCGCGAGCTGCCGTGCAATCCCGACTTCTGGCTGGCGGTGCAGGAAGAACTTCTCCCCCTTGTTAAAAAACGCGCGCCGTTCAGCGACCGCGCCGACCGTACGGTGGTCGCAGGGCAAAGCTTTGGCGGTCTATCATCCCTTTATGCCGCACTGCACTGGCCGCAGCGTTTTGGCTGCGTGCTTAGCCAGTCCGGCTCCTACTGGTGGCCACACCGCGGCGGCCAGCAGGACGGGCTGTTAATCGAGCAACTTAAAACCGGCGAAATATCCCCTCGCGGGTTACGCATCCTTCTTGAGGCCGGGCGCAACGAGCCGCTCATCTTCCGCGCGAATCAGGCGATTTATGCCGAACTGCACACACACCAACCGGTTATCTGGCGTCAGGTTGACGGCGGACACGATGCGCTTTGCTGGCGCGGTGGGCTGACGCAGGGGCTTATCACCCTCTGGCAGCCGCTTATTCACTAACGGAGTCTGTATGGAATTCAGCAATCCTTTCGATAATCCGCTGGGACAGTTCGCCATTTTGCAAAACGACCAGGGGCAGTACAGCCTCTGGCCACAGCAGTGCGAACTGCCGGCAGGGTGGGGCGTGGTGTGCGAAGCACAGTCTCAGGAGGCGTGCCAGCAGTGGCTGGCGGAACGCTGGCAGACGCTTGAGCCATCTTATTTCGCGGGGGAGAACGCATGAACCGTCTTCCTCTCGTCGCCGCCCAGCCGGGTATCTGGATGGCGGAACAGCTGTCCACGCTGCCAAACGCCTGGAGCGTGGCGCACTACACCGAGCTGAAAGGCGATATCGATGCGCCGCTGCTGGCAAAAGCCGTTGCCGCGGGCATGATGCAGGCCGATACCCTGCGCATGCGCTTTGTGGAAGACAACGGTGAGGTGTGGCAGTGGGTGGATGACACCTTCATTCTGCCGGAACCGTCCATCGTTCGCGTTGATTCCCACGCCGCCGCCGTGGCGCTGATGGACGCCGATCTTAACCAGAACCTGCGCGTCGACAGCGGTCAGCCGCTCGCTTTCCATCAACTGATTCAGGTCGGTGAAAACCATTGGTACTGGTATCAGCGCTATCACCATCTGGTGGTGGATGGCTTCAGCTTCCCGGCCATAACCCGCCAGATCGCCGCGATTTATGCCGCGTGGAAAAAGGGCGAACCCACGCCGGAATCCCCGTTTACGCCATTCGCAGAGGTGGTGGACGAGTATCAGCGCTATCGCGACAGCGAGGCGTACCGGCGCGACGGCGCCTTCTGGGCCGGGCAGCGCAAAGAGCTGCCTTCTCCGGTCTCGCTCTCCTCCGCGCCGCTGCCGGGCCGCGCCGCCACGACCGACATTCTGCGTCTGAAAATTACCGCCGACGGCCGCGCTTTCAGCAAGCTTGCACAGGCGGCAGGGCAGGTACAGCGCACCGACCTGGCGCTTGCGCTGGTGGCGCTGTGGCTGGGGCGCCTCACCGGACGGCTGGACTACGCCGCCGGGTTTATCTTTATGCGCCGGATGGGATCCGCGGCGCTCACCGCGACCGGGCCGGTGCTTAACGTCCTGCCGCTGGCGGTCAATATCGATCCCCAGGAGAGCCTGCCCTCGCTGGCGCTGCGCCTGGCGAACCAGCTGAAAAAAATGCGCCGCCACCAGCGCTACGACGCCGAGCAGATCGTGCGCGACAGCGGGAAAGCGGCGGGTGATGAAGCGCTGTTTGGCCCGGTGCTGAACGTTAAAGTGTTCGACTACCAGCTGGATATCGACGGCGTGGAGGCCATCACCCACACGCTGGCGACCGGCCCGGTGAACGATCTGGAGCTGGCGCTGTTCCCGGACGAGCAGGGCGGGCTGAGCATGGAGATCCTCGCCAATAAGCAGCGCTACGATGAGGCGACGCTGACGCGTCACGTCGCGCGCCTGAACGCGATGCTGGTGCAGTTTGCGGCCAACCCGGACCTGCGCTGCGGCGAGGTGGAAACCGTTTCAGAGCAGGAATACGCAAAGCTCGCGCGCATCAACGATACCGGGCTGGCGCTGCCGTCCACCACGCTCGCGGATCTGGTGGCGGAACAGGCGAGCAAAACGCCGGATGCCCCGGCGCTGGTGGATGCGCACGTTGAACTCAGCTATCGTCAGATGCGCGAGCAGGTCGTCACGCTGGCAAACCTGCTGCGCGCGCGCGGTGTGAAGCCGGGCGACAGCGTGGCGGTGGCCCTGCCGCGCTCGGTATTCCTGACGTTAGCCTTGCACGGCATTGTGGAGGCGGGCGCCGCGTGGCTGCCGCTCGACACCGGCTATCCGGACGATCGCCTGCGGATGATGCTCGAGGACGCGAAACCGTCCCTGCTCATTACCACCGACGAACAGCTTCCGCGTTTTAGCGATCTGTCCGTCGAGACGTTTAGTTACAACACACTTTTACCGGCCACCGATGCTGAGCCGCTGCGTCTGGCAAAGCCGGAGCAGACGGCGTACATCATCTTTACCTCCGGCTCGACAGGGCGTCCAAAAGGGGTCATGGTCGGCCATACCGCCATCGTTAACCGCCTGAAGTGGATGCAGGACCATTATCTGCTGGGCGCGAACGATGTGGTGGCGCAGAAAACGCCGTGCAGCTTTGACGTGTCGGTGTGGGAGTTCTGGTGGCCGTTTATCGCCGGGGCGAAGCTGGTGATGGCGGAGCCGGACGCGCACCGCGACCCGCAAGCAATGCAGAGCTTCTTCGCGCACTACGGCGTGACCACTACCCACTTCGTGCCGTCGATGCTGGCGGCGTTTGTTGCCTCGCTGACGCCGGAAAATGTCGACTGCTGCAAAACGCTTAAGCAGGTGTTCTGCAGCGGCGAAGCGCTGCCGACGGCGCTGTGCCGCGAGTGGGAACAGCTGACGCACGTGCCGCTGCATAACCTTTACGGCCCGACGGAAGCGGCGGTGGATGTCAGCTGGTATCCGGCTTTTGGGCCCGAGCTGGCGGCGGTGGAAGGCAACAGCGTGCCGATCGGTTTCCCGGTGTGGAATACGGGGCTGCGCATTCTGGATGCGATGATGCGCCCGGTACCGTTCGGCGTGGCAGGGGATCTCTACCTCACCGGCATCCAGCTGGCGCAGGGGTATCTGGGACGCCCCGATCTCACCGCCAGCCGCTTTATCGCCGACCCGTTCGCGCCGGGCGAGCGGATGTACCGCACCGGAGACGTTGCCCGTTGGCTGGACAACGGCGCGGTGGAATATCTGGGCCGCAGCGACGACCAGCTGAAAATCCGCGGCCAGCGCATCGAGCTGGGTGAAATCGACCGGGCGATGCTGTCGCTGCCGGACGTGGCCCAGGCCGTGGCGCACGCCTGCGTGTTCAACCAGGCGGCGGCGACGGGCGGCGATGCGCGCCAGCTGGTGGGGTACGTGGTTTCTGAATCCGGCTTACCGCTGGACCGCGACGCGCTGCTGGACTCGCTCAGGGCACAGTTGCCGCCGCATATGGTGCCGGTGGTGCTGCTGCAAATCAGCGCGCTGCCGCTGAGCGCCAACGGCAAGCTGGATCGCAAGGCGCTGCCGCTGCCGGAGCTGACCGGTAAAACCTCCGGTCGCGCGCCGGAAAGCGAAACTGAAATCGCCGTGGCGCAGGCGTTTGCCGCGCTGCTGGGCTGTGAGATCAGCGACATTGAAGCGGATTTCTTCGCCCTCGGCGGCCACTCGCTGCTGGCGATGCGCCTCGCGGCGCAGCTCAGCCGTGCGTTTAGCCGCAAGGTCACGCCGGGGCAGATTATGGTCGCCTCCACGGTGAGTAAGCTTAGCGCGCTGCTGGACTCGCAAATGAGCGACGAGCAGGCGCAGCGTCTGGGGTTTGAAACGCTTCTGCCGCTGCGTGAGGGCGACGGCCCGACGCTATTCTGCTTCCATCCGGCGTCCGGCTTTGCCTGGCAGTTTAGCGTCCTGGCGCGCTATCTCAGCCCGCGCTGGTCAATCGTCGGCATTCAGTCGCCGCGCCCGGACGGCCCGATGCAGCAGTGCGCGGATCTCGATGGGGTGATCGATCATCACCTGAAAACGTTGCGTAAGCAGCAGCCGCAGGGGCCGTATTACCTGTTCGGCTATTCCCTCGGCGGCACGCTGGCGCAGGGCATTGCGGCCCGCCTGCGCGAGCAGGGTGAAGCGGTGGCGTTCCTCGGCCTGCTGGATACCTGGCCGCCGGAAACCCAGAACTGGGCGGAGAAAGAGGCCAACGGCCTCGACCCGGCGGTGCTGGCGGAGATCGAGCGCGAGCGTCAGGCGTTTATCGCCGCCCAGCAGGGACAGGGCTCCAGCGAGCTGTTTAACGCTATCGAAGGCAACTACGCCGATGCGGTGCGGCTGCTCACCACGGCGCACAGTTCACGCTTTGACGGTAAGGCGACGCTGTTTGTTGCCGAACGCACGCGCATGATGGATCCGCAGGCCGCCTGGGCACCGTGGGTGGGGGAACTGGAGGTGTACAGCCAGGACTGCGCCCACGTGGATATCATTTCACCGCAGGCGTTTGAGAAAATTGGGCCAGTGTTGAGGGAGATTTTGGGGTAACGTCAAAAGCGCCGGGTGGGGGCTACGCCTTACCCGGCCTACGGGAGCCGAGTGTAGGCCGGGTAAGGCGTGCCGCCACCCGGCAATTACCGCCGACCTAACGGCACCACCAGCGGCGTTCCCGCCACCGGATCGTCAATAATCATGCAGCGCATACCGTAGATCCGCGCGATCAGCTCCGGCGTGACAATCTCCTTCGGCGCACCCTGCGCCACAATCTCCCCGTCGCGCAAGGCAATCAGGTGCGTGGCGTAACGGCACGCCTGGTTTAAATCGTGCAGCACCGCCGCCAGAGTATAGCCCTGCGTGCGGTTCAGCTCGCTCAGCAGCTCCAGCAGATCAATCTGGTGGCTGATGTCCAGCCAGGTTGTCGGCTCGTCCAGCAGCATGATCGACGTTTCCTGCGCCAGCACCATCGCAATCCACGCCCGCTGACGCTGGCCGCCGGAGAGGGTGTCCACGCTCTGCTGGGCGAGATCGGTGATGCCCGTCGCCTGCATCGCGCGGTTCACCGCCTCGTCATCTTCCTTGCGCCAGCGGGTAAACAGCGGCTGGTGCGGGTAGCGCCCGCGCGAGACCAGCTCCTGCACCGTGATGTCCCCCGGCGTGGTGGCGTTTTGCGCCAGCAGCCCGATGCGCCTGGCCACCTCTTTGCTGGCGAAGCGCTGGATCTGCTCGCCGTCGAGAAGTACGCTCCCCGAAACCGGCGTCATCAGGCGGCTCAGGGTGCGCAGCAGAGTCGATTTCCCGCAGCCGTTCGGGCCGATAATCGCCGTGAAGTGGCCGTCCGGAATGGCGACGGATAAATCGCGGGCAACGATTTTGTTGCCGTAGCCGAGGGTGAGATGTTCGCCGCGCAAGCGGGTGGTTGTGTCTGTCATTTCTTGCGTGACTCCTGAACGAGCAAGACGATGAGGTAAATGCCGCCGAGGCTGACGGTCACCACGCCCACCGGCAGTTGATAAGGCATAAACAGCCGCTGGGCGCAGAGGTCGGCGGCCAGCAGCAGCATCGCACCGCACAGCGCCGCCTGGGTTAATCCCCAGCGCGCCGTCCCGCTAAGGCGGCGGGCGATATGCGGCGCGACAAGGGCGATAAACGAGATCGGCCCGGCGATGGCGGTGGAGGCTGCGGTCAGCAGTACCGCTACCAGCATCAGCATCAGGCGCGAGCGCTCGACGCTCACGCCCAGCGCGCAGGCGCTGTCGTCGCCCATCTCCAGCAGCCGCATGCGCCTGACCAGCAGCAACGCGCCGATAAACATCAGGATAATCAGCGGCGCGGCGGGCCAGGTTTTGCCCCACGTCAGGCCGTTGAGAGAACCTGCGTACCACAGCCCGGCGGAAAGCGCCGTTTCCAGCGAGGCCTGCAGCAGCAGCCAGGTATTGAAGGCCATCAGCATCGCACGGATGCCGATACCGATAATGATCAGCCGGAAGGTGTCGATGCCGTTGCGCCAGGCCAACAGCCAGATAACCAGCGACGTCAGAATGCCGCCCGCCATCGCCGTGAAGGTAATGGCCGTCAGGTGCTGGCCGAACAGCACCATCGCCACCAGCACGCCGCTCCAGGCCCCGGTATTGAGGCCCATCACGTCCGGGCTGCCGAGCGGGTTGCGCATCAGCGACTGGAATATCGCGCCGCTGACGCCGAGCGCCGCGCCGACCAGGATTGCCATCGCCACGCGCGGCAGCCGCCATTCGGTGACCACCATGGTGATGTTACGCGGCGCGTTGCCGGTGAGAGCGTGAAATACCTGCGCGAAATCAAGCGTTACGGCACCGCTTTGCAGGCTCCAGACCGCCAGCAGCAGACTGGCGACGACCAGCAGGGAGACGCTGGTGACTAAACGCCGGGACGGGGCCCTCATGCGCCACCTCCGCGTTTACGGCGCACCAGGAAAATCAGCACCGGCGCGCCGATAAAGGCGCTGACCACCGAGACGCGCAGTTCACCCGGCACCAGCAGGCGGCCCAGCACGTCGGCAAACAGCAGCAGGGCAGGCGTCGCCAGCAGCGTGACCGGCAGAGACCAGCGGTGATCCGCCCCTACCAGCCAGCGCGCCATGTGCGGCATCATCAGGCCGATAAAGGCGATTGGCCCGACCACGGCGGTCGCGCTGCCGCACAGGACGGTGATGGCCAGCAGGCCAGTCAGCTGCGTGCGCGCGACGCGGTTGCCGAGCGCGGTGGCGGTGTCGCTGCCGAGGCTCAGGCTGTTCAGCGCCCGGCTTAACGACAGCGCTACGGCGGCGGCAATCATCACCGGGATCGCCACCACTTTCAGCGTTTCAAGAGTGCGGATATCCAGCGAACCGGCCTGCCAGAAGCGCAGCTGGTCGTAAACGTCCGGGTTGAGCAGGGCGATGCCGTTGGACAAGCCTTCCAGCACCGCGGCAAGCGCCACGCCCGCCAGCGTCAGGCGTACCGGGCTCAGCTGTCCGCCGCCCTGGCTGCCGGTAAACGCGACCACCAGCGAGGCGGCCAGCGCGCCGCAGAAGGCCATTACCAGCTGCTCAGACGGAGAGGTGAAGCCGAACAGCGCCGCGCCCAGCACGATGGCAAAGCTGGCGCCAGAGTTAACGCCGAGAATGCCGGGGTCCGCCAGCGGGTTGCGGGTGAGGGTTTGCATCAGGGCACCGGCAAGACCGAGCGCGCCGCCGGCCAGCAGTCCAGCAAGGGTGCGGGGCAGGCGGGCGTCGAGCACGATAGTGCAGTCGGCGCTCTGACAGGTGCCGGAGAACGCATCGACAATAACGGACGCAGGCAGCGGCCTGGCGCCGACCAGCAGGCTGAGTGCAATCGCCAGGCTCAATAGCAGCAATAAAACGGGCAAGGCAACGGCGCGCACCGAAGAAGAGGAAAACGACATAGCAACATCCATGATTTGATAATGATAGTGATTATCGTTATCTATCTTGTTTGGCTATGTTAGCATGTGCGCCCATGGAATGGGTAGAATTACACTCAAGGCTTTGTCATGAATCAAAAATCCTGGCTGCTCAACCTCAGCCTGCTTAAAACGCACCCGGCGTATCGCGCCGTGTTTATTGCCCGCTTTATCTCCATTTTATCCCTCGGCCTGCTCGGCGTGGCCGTACCGGTCCAGATCCAGACGATGACCCACTCCAGCTGGCTGGTGGGGTTATCGGTGACGTTAACCGGCGGGGCGATGTTTATCGGTCTGATGGTCGGCGGCGTGCTGGCGGACCGCTACGAGCGCAAAAAGCTGATCCTGCTGGCGCGCGGCACCTGCGGCGTGGGCTTTATCGGGCTGTGTCTGAACGCCATGCTGCCGGAGCCGTCGCTGATCGCCATTTATGCCCTGGGACTGTGGGACGGTTTCTTCGCCTCGTTAGGCGTGACGGCGCTGCTGGCGGCGACGCCCGCGCTGGTCGGGCGCGAGAACCTGATGCAGGCGGGGGCGATCACCATGCTCACCGTGCGCCTCGGCTCGGTGATTTCGCCGATGGTGGGCGGCCTGCTGCTGGCAACCGGCAACGTGGCGTGGAACTACGGCCTGGCCGCGGCGGGGACCTTTATCACCACGCTGACGCTGCTGCGCCTGCCGCTGCTGCCTCCTCCGCCGCAGCCGCGCGAGCATCCGCTGAAATCGCTGATGGCCGCGATTCGTTTCCTGTTCAGCAACCCGCTGATTGGCGGGATTGCGCTGCTCGGCGGCCTGCTGACGATGGCGAGCGCCGTGCGCGTGCTCTACCCGGCGCTGGCGGGCGAGTGGCAGATGAGCGCCTCGGAAATAGGCATTCTCTACGCCGCCATTCCGCTCGGCGCGGCGTGCGGGGCGCTGACCAGCGGCAACCTGGCACAGAGCGCGCGGCCGGGGTTGATTATGCTGCTTGCCACGCTGGCCTCGTTTATCGCTATCGGCTTCTTTAGCCTGATGCCGGTCTGGGCGCTGGGGGTGATGTGTCTGGTGATCTTCGGCTGGCTGAGCGCCATCAGCTCGCTGCTGCAGTACACCCTGATCCAGACCCAGACGCCGGAAGGAATGCTCGGGCGCATTAACGGCCTGTGGACCGCGCAGAACGTCACGGGCGATGCCATTGGCGCGGCGATCCTCGGCGGGTTGGGGGCGATAATGAGCCCGGCGGCGTCCGCGAGCAGCAGCGGGTTTGTACTTGCGATAGTTGGCGGGATTTTGTTGATGGTATTAGCGGAATTGCGGCGGTTCAGGCAGGAGAGAGTGTTGACCCTGTAGGTCGGGTAAGGCGGAGCCGCCACCCGACAAAACGCCCGGCGGCGCTGCGCTTACCGGGCCTACGGGGAACGTGCCTCTTATTTAAACATCGCATTCAAACGCTGCAACACCAGCATCGCGCTGTAATAATCCAGGCGGAACGTCTCGGTTCCCAACGCCCACACGCGCTTGTTTTTCACCGACGGCAGGTGCGCCAGCAGCGGGTTAGCGTAAATCGCCGCCACGTCTTTCTCGTCACCGGCAAACACAAACAGCCCTTCGCCGTTCAGCCCCGTCGCCAGGTTTTCACCGCCCAGCTGGATAATGTCGTGGCGCTTGCCCTGGCTTGTTGAGGTCTGCAACCCGGCAGGCAGGTCCGCCAGCGTAAAGCCCAGCTGGTGCAGCAGCTTGCCCTGTGCCGATTCGGCGGTCCACAGGTTGGCGGAATGCGCGGCGGCGGTGTAGACGATGGCGTTCACCGGCTGCGGCGGCAGCGTCATCTTCTGTTTCACCTGCGCGAGCTGTTTATCAAACGCGGCAATGCGCTCTGCGGCCTGCTTTTCGTGTCCGGTGATCGCGCCCAGCTGAGTCAGCAGCGCCTGCCAGCTCTTGTCGTCGTAGTTGATGATAAGCGTCGGCGCAATGCCGGAAAGCTGATCGTACAGCGCCAGCGCGGAATCCCCGCCGGTGGCGCTGATCAAAATCAGGTCAGGCATTTGCGCGGCCACCGCTTCAGCGCTGGGCTCGCCGATATACAGCCGGGCAACTTTGCGCTGCTTCGCGATATCGCCCCACTGGCGCAGGAAACCCTGTCCATCCGCCACGCGGTTGTTCGGCGTGGTCGCGCCGCTGGCGACGACCGGTGCGTCAATGGTCAGCAGGGAGCCGGTTAAGGTCACGCTGGTGGAGACAATGCGCGTCGGTTTGCTCTCAAGCGTGTGAACGCCGCGGCTGTCGGTCACCTGACGGGGCCAGTCGGCGGCGGCAGCTGAGGTAAGTCCTAAAACAAAAAGTGATAATAAAAGCAGGGGATTACGGAAAACGGCAGGGAATTTCACAGCGCGGGATCCTGTTTTTGTTGGAGATAATGCTTCTCATTTTCATATTTGCCGCACCGGGATGCAAGCTTTTGTCGCACAAGTTATTTGCCCGACGGTTGACAGCGAAGCGATGTGGGATTAGGTTAGCCGACGAAAATATAAATGATAATCATTATTGCTTCTTTTATCATTTTGAGGAGGATGATATGGATACGTCCCTGGCTGAGGAAGTTCAGCACGCCGCAACCACGCTGGAATCAGACCGTTTTTTCTTTATGTCGCCTTACCGCAGCTTTACCACGTCCGGCTGCTTTGCCCGCTTCAGTGAACCCGCCGTCGGCGGTGACGATCCGGCGGGTCGCTTCCAGCAAAAATTAGCCCAGGCCTTCCGCACGGCAAAAGCCAGCGGTATTGCTCACCCGGTGATGGTGGGGGCGATCCCGTTCGACACCCGCAAGCCCTCGTCGCTGTTTATTCCGCAACGCTGGGAGACCTTTTCCCGTCCCGCACGTCAGCAGTCCGCACGCTATTTTTCCGGCGCGCAGGCCCTGAAGGTGGCACAACGCGCCGAGATCCCGCCGCAGCCCGTCTTCGAAGAGATGGTCGCTCGCGCCGCGTCGCTGACCGCGACGCCGCAGGTGAACAAGGTGGTCCTGTCGCGCCTGATTGATATCGCGACCGACAAACGCCTGGACAGCGGCGCCCTGATGGAGCGCCTGATCGCCCAGAACCCGGCGAGCTTCAACTTCCACGTGCCGCTGGAAGACGGCGGCGTGCTGCTGGGCGCCAGCCCGGAGCTGCTGCTGCGCAAAGAGGGGGCGTACTTTAGTTCGCTGCCGCTGGCGGGCTCCGCGCGCCGTCAGCCTGACGACGTGCTGGATCGCGAGGCGGGCAACAAGCTGCTGGCCTCCGAAAAGGACCGTCACGAGCACGATCTGGTCACCCAGGCGATGAAGACCATTCTGGCACCGCGCAGCCACCATCTCAGCATGCCTGATTCTCCTCAGCTGATTACCACGCCGACGCTGTGGCATCTGGCAACGCCGGTAGAAGGCGAGGCGCGTGAAAACGAGAACGCCCTGACGCTGGCCTGCCTGCTGCACCCGACCCCGGCGCTGAGCGGCTTCCCGCATCAGGCGGCGAAAGAGCTGATTGCCGAGCTGGAGCCGTTCGACCGCGAGCTGTTCGGCGGCATCGTTGGCTGGTGCGACAGCGAAGGCAACGGCGAGTGGGTGGTGACCATCCGCTGCGCGCGTCTTCGCGAAAATACCGTTCGCCTGTTTGCCGGTGCGGGCATTGTGCCTGCCTCCTCCCCGGTGGGCGAGTGGCGCGAGACGGGCGTGAAGCTCTCCACCATGCTTAACGTTTTTGGTTTGCACTAAGGAAGACTCATGACCATTCCCTTTACCCGCTGGCCTGAGGATTTTGCCCGCCGCTACCGTGAAAAAGGCTACTGGCAGGATCTGCCGTTGACCCACATCCTGACGGATCGGGCGGACAGCGATGCGGTGGCGATTATCGATGGCGATCGCCGCATTACCTACCGCGCGCTGAATCAGGCCGTAAGCAACCTGGCCTCAGCCCTTCAGGCGCGAGGATTGCAGCGCGGCGAGACGGCGCTGGTGCAGCTTGGCAACGTGGCCGAGTTCTACATGACCTTTTTCGCGCTGCTGCAAATCGGCGTCGCGCCGGTGAACGCGCTCTTTAGCCATCAGCGTAGCGAACTCAACGCCTACGCGGCGCAGATCAAACCCGCCGTGCTGATCGCCGATCGCGACCACGCGCTGTTTGCGGGCGATGACTTCCTCAACGCTTTCGTGGGGGAACACCGTTCGGTACGCGTCGTGCTGCTGTGCGGCGATAAGGGTGAACATGCCCTGGACGCGGCGATTGCGCGTCCCGCGGACAACTTCATCCCGAACCCGACGCCCGCCGACGAAGTGGCGTTCTTCCAGCTCTCCGGCGGCAGCACCGGCACGCCGAAGCTGATCCCGCGAACGCACAACGACTATGACTACAGCATTCGTCGCAGCAACGAGATCTGCGGCATTACCGCCGAAACGCGTTACCTGAACGCGCTCCCTGCGGCGCACAACTACGCCATGAGCTCGCCGGGGTCGTTAGGCGTCTTTACCGCGGGCGGCTGCGTGGTGCTGGCGAACGATCCGAGCGCCACGCTCTGCTTCCCGCTGATTGGACAGCATCAGGTTAACGTCACCTCGCTGGTGCCGCCTGCCGTCAGCCTCTGGCTTCAGGCGATTGCCGACGGGGCGGACAGCGCGCAGCTTAAATCACTGAAGCTGCTGCAGGTGGGCGGCGCGCGCCTTTCCGCCACGCTCGCGGCGCGTATTCCGGCAGAAATTGGCTGCCAGCTGCAGCAGGTGTTCGGCATGGCGGAAGGGCTGGTGAACTACACCGCGCTTGACGACGCCCCGGAACGCATCATCAACACCCAGGGCCGCCCGATGTGCCCGGACGACGAAGTGTGGGTGGCGGACGAGCACGGCAATCCGCTGCCGCGTGGGGAGGTCGGACGCCTGATGACGCGCGGCCCGTACACCTTCCGCGGCTATTTCAACAGCCCGGAACACAACGCCAGCGCCTTCGACGCCGACGGCTTTTACTGCTCCGGGGATCTGATCGCCATTGACGATCAGGGCTACATCACCGTGCAGGGGCGTGAGAAAGATCAGATCAACCGCGGCGGCGAGAAGATCGCCGCCGAGGAGATCGAGAACCTGCTGCTGCGCCATGAGTCGGTGATCCACGCCGCGCTGGTGAGCATGGAGGACAGCCTGCTGGGCGAGAAGAGCTGCGCGTATCTGGTGGTGAAACAGCCCCTGCGCGCGGTCGAGGTGCGTCGCTTCCTGCGCGAGCAGGGCGTCGCCGAATTTAAGCTGCCGGACCGCGTGGAGAGCGTGGATGCGCTCCCGCTGACGCCGGTCGGCAAAGTTGATAAGAAACAGTTGCGCCTGTGGCTTGCTGAACGCGCCCGGGGCTGAGGAAAAGAGTATGGCCATTCCAAAATTAACCGCTTACGCGCTGCCGACCGCCGCAGAGCTGCCGACCAGCAAGGTGAACTGGGCGTTTGAACCGGAGCGCGCGGCGCTGTTGATCCACGATATGCAGGAGTACTTCCTGAACTTCTGGGGCGAAAATAGCGACATGATGCAGCAGGTAGTCGCGAACATCGCCAGACTGCGCGCGTACTGCAAAGAACACAATATCCCGGTGTACTACACCGCGCAGCCGAAAGAGCAGAGCGATGAAGACCGCGCCCTGCTGAACGACATGTGGGGGCCGGGCCTGACCCGCTCGCCGGAGCAGCAGCGCATCGTGGCTGAACTGACGCCGGACGAAGCGGACACCGTGCTGGTGAAGTGGCGCTACAGCGCGTTTCACCGCTCGCCGCTGGAGCAGATGCTGAAAGAGACCGGCCGCAACCAGCTGCTGATTACCGGCGTTTACGCCCACATCGGCTGCATGACCACCGCCACAGATGCCTTTATGCGCGACATCAAGCCGTTCTTTATTGCCGATGCGCTGGCGGATTTCACCCGCGACGAGCACCTGATGTCGCTGAACTACGTGGCAGGACGCTCGGGCCGCGTGGTGATGACCGACGAGCTGTTGCCGTCCGTTCCGACCTCGAAGGCCGCGCTGCGCGCGCTGATCCTGCCGCTGCTGGACGAGTCCGACGAGCCGATGGATGACGAAAACTTGATCGACTACGGCCTGGATTCAGTGCGCATGATGGCGCTGGCCGCCCGCTGGCGCAAAGTACACGGCGATATCGATTTCGTGATGCTGGCAAAAAATCCGACCCTCGACGCCTGGTGGGCGCTGCTCTCCCGCGAGGTGAAGTGATGGTGTTTGATTTCACCGGCAAAACCGTCTGGGTCACGGGCGCGGGGAAGGGGATTGGCTACGCGACCGCACTGGCGTTTGCCGAAGCCGGCGCGCAGGTGACCGGCTTCGATCTGGCCTTCCCGCAGAATGACTATCCGTTTGCCACCGAAACGCTGGACGTGGCGGATGCCGGGCAGGTGCAGGAGGTGTGCGGGCGCGTGCTGGCATCGCTCGACCGCCTTGACGTGCTGGTCAACGCGGCGGGCATTCTGCGCATGGGGGCAACTGACCAGCTCTCGCAGGAAGACTGGCAGGATACCTTCGCGGTCAACGTCGGCGGCGCGTTCAATCTGTTCCAGCAGACCATGGGCCAGTTCCGCCTTCAGCAGGGCGGGGCGATTGTTACCGTGGCGTCCGACGCTGCGCACGCGCCGCGCATCGGCATGAGCGCCTACGGCGCATCGAAAGCGGCGCTGAAAAGCCTGGCCCTGACCGTCGGGCTGGAGCTGGCGGGCAGCGGCGTACGCTGTAACCTGGTGTCGCCGGGCTCAACGGACACCGACATGCAGCGCACCCTGTGGACCAGCGACGACGCGGAACAGCAGCGTATTCGCGGCTTTGGCGAGCAGTTCAAGCTCGGCATTCCGCTGGGCAAAATCGCCCGCCCGCAGGAGATAGCTGCGACCGTGCTGTTCCTTGCCTCCGATGCCGCCAGCCACATCACCCTGCAGGATATCGTGGTGGACGGCGGCTCCACGCTGGGGGCGTAAATGATCTGGAAACGTCATTTATCGCTTGAGGAGCTGAACGCCACCAGCGTGAATACCCTGGTGGCGAACCTGGGCATCGTCTATACCCGCCTCGGGGACGACGCGCTGGAAGCGGAGATGCCGGTGGATGCGCGTACCCATCAGCCGTTTGGCCTGCTGCACGGCGGGGCGTCGGCGGCGCTGGCGGAAACGCTCGGCTCAATGGCCGGATTTCTGATGACCCGCGACGGGCAGAGCGTGGTGGGCACGGAGCTGAACGCCACGCATCATCGGGCGGTATCCCACGGCAAGGTTCGCGGCGTGTGTCAGCCGCTGCATCTTGGGCGTTCGAGCCAGAGCTGGGAGATTGGGGTCTTCGACGAGCAGGGGCGGCGGTGCTGTACCTGCCGGTTAAGCACGATGGTGCTGGGCTAACTCAGATCAAAGTGATCGGCTTAACACTGTGGTGAAAATCTCTGGTTTGACCACGCATTATTGCGTTTCAAAGTTGTTAAATTTTTCCGGTTGTTCTAGAAACAAAATGTAACATCTCACTGTTTCACGACAACGGACAACAACTATGAACAACTCAGGGAAATACCTTACATGGGCAGGGCTCTCCGTTGTGGGAGCTTTTGCCCTGGGCTATATCGCCCTCAACCGGGGAGAGCAGATCAACGCGCTCTGGATCGTCGTTGCCTCGGTCTGCGTTTACCTGATCGCCTATCGTTTTTATGGCCGCTATATCGCCAAGAACGTCCTGGGCGTTGATGCAACGCGCATGACGCCTGCCGTCCGCCATAACGACGGTCTGGACTATGTGCCGACCGACAAGAAAGTGCTGTTCGGTCACCATTTTGCGGCGATTGCCGGGGCAGGCCCGCTGGTGGGGCCGGTGCTGGCGGCGCAGATGGGTTACCTGCCGGGTATGATCTGGATCCTCGCGGGCGTGGTGCTGGCGGGGGCGGTGCAGGACTTTATGGTGCTGTTCGTCTCTACCCGCCGCGACGGACGTTCGCTGGGTGAGCTGGTGAAAGAGGAGATGGGGGCCACTGCCGGGGTGATTGCGCTGGTGGCGACCTTTATGATCATGGTGATCATCCTCGCGGTGCTGGCGATGATTGTGGTGAAAGCGCTGACCCACAGCCCGTGGGGGACGTACACCGTTGCCTTTACCATTCCGCTGGCGCTGTTCATGGGGATCTACATCCGCTACCTGCGTCCGGGCCGCATTGGTGAAGTGTCGGTGATTGGCCTGGTATTCCTGGTGTTCGCCATTATCTCCGGCGGCTGGGTGGCGGAAAGCCCGACCTGGGCGCCGTTCTTTGACTTTACCGGCGTACAGCTGACCTGGATGCTGGTGGGCTACGGCTTTGTGGCGGCGGTGCTGCCGGTATGGCTCCTGCTGGCCCCGCGTGACTACCTCTCTACCTTCCTGAAAATCGGCACCATTGTCGGGCTGGCAATCGGTATTCTGATTATGCGCCCAACGCTGACCATGCCGGCGTTAACCAAATTTATCGACGGTACCGGCCCGGTCTGGACCGGCAATCTGTTCCCGTTCCTGTTTATTACCATCGCCTGCGGTGCGGTGTCGGGCTTCCACGCGCTGATCGCCTCCGGGACGACGCCGAAGATGCTGGCGAATGAAAATCAGGCCTGCCTGATTGGCTACGGCGGCATGCTGATGGAGTCCTTCGTGGCGATTATGGCGCTGGTATCCGCCTGTATTATCGACCCGGGCGTGTATTTCGCGATGAACAGCCCGATGGCGGTGCTGGCGCCTGCCGGAACCGTTGACGTGGTGGCATCCGCCGCGCAGGTGGTGAGCGGCTGGGGCTTTGCGATTACGCCTGAAACGTTGACGAGCATCGCCAGCGAAGTGGGCGAGCAGTCGATTATCTCCCGCGCGGGCGGGGCGCCGACGCTGGCGGTCGGCATGGCGTATATTCTCCACGGCGCGCTGGGCGGGCTGATGGACGTGTCGTTCTGGTATCACTTCGCCATTCTGTTCGAGGCGCTGTTTATCCTGACGGCGGTGGATGCAGGAACCCGTGCGGCGCGCTTTATGCTGCAGGATCTGCTGGGCGTCATCTCCCCGAACCTGAAGCGGACCGATTCGCTCCCGGCTAACCTGCTGGCGACGGCGCTGTGCGTGCTGGCGTGGGGCTATTTCCTGCATCAGGGCGTGGTCGATCCGCTGGGCGGGATCAACACCCTGTGGCCGCTGTTCGGCATCGCCAACCAGATGCTGGCGGGCATGGCGCTGATGCTCTGCGCGGTGGTGCTGTTCAAGATGAAGCGCCAGCGCTATGCGTGGGTGGCGCTGGTGCCGACCGCGTGGCTGCTGATCTGTACCCTGACGGCGGGCTGGCAGAAGGCCTTCAGCCCGGATAACAAGGTGGGCTTCCTGGCGATCGCCAACAAGTTCCAGGCGATGATCGACAGCGGCAAGATCCCGGCGCAGTACACCGAATCGCAGCTGTCGCAGCTGGTGTTTAACAACCGTCTGGACGCCGGGCTGACCATCTTCTTTATGGTGGTGGTCGTGGTGCTGGCGTTGTATTCTCTCAGGACCGCGCTGGCGGCATTGAAAGTCGACGCGCCAACGGCGAAAGAGACGCCGTATGAACCCATGCCTGAAAACCTGGAAGAGATTGTGACCCAGGCGAAAGGGGCGCACTAACCTTTGTGCCGGGTGGCGGCTTCGCCTTACCCGGCCTACATTCCCTGTGAGACCAAAACAATGTTCGACACCCTTTCCAAAGCAGGTAAGTACCTGGGCCAGGCCGCCAAAATGATGATTGGCGTGCCGGACTACGACAACTACGTCGAGCATATGCGCGTCAACCATCCGGACCAGACGCCAATGACCTACGAAGAATTTTTCCGTGACCGCCAGGACGCCCGCTACGGCGGCAAGGGCGGGGCGAAGTGCTGTTAACCCTCTTTCGGTAAATAGAGGCTGATTTGCTCCTGCTTGCAGCCATAAATTGCCGCCAGCTTTTCGCGGGTGCGCTTTTGCGGACGGGAGTCCAGCGCTTCAAGCTGTGATACGGCGGACTGGCTGATGCCGAGTTTCTCCGCCACCTCCTGCTGGGATAGCCCGCGCAGGATACGCCACGCGGCCTGCAGGCTGACGTTCTGCCAGGTCATGATGCTGCACACGTCTCCGGGCAACTCCACGTCATCCAGACTATCGTGTTCGACCTCAATATCCTCCAGATCGTCATCGGTTTCGTCGTCGATCTCTGCCATCTGTGAGCACATGCGGAAGTATTCGTGATAAGGAATAACCACATACTGCGTTTTACCGTTATCGTCCTTAATTAGCTGAACAGCCATAGGTGGCTTTCTCCTCATGCAGGTAAGTCGTTGAAGTTCTGCGCTTGATGGCTAAAACATAACAATGGTTATCGGGATCGTCCCGAAGCGTATAGATGATGCGGTAATCGCCAACGCGTAGCCGGAAATGATTTTCTGTCGCCGATATTTTTTTGATATCGGGCCGGGGTGCCGAGCGGTCATCCAGTTCGGCAAGCTTTACCTCAATGCGGCGTTGATACCGCTCGTCAATTCTGGAAAAAGCCTTTTTTGCACCATTAGACCAGACAATCTTCATCCGTACCTCCACTGTACGCCCGCACAAATTATAAGGAAATAATAAGACTATTAGATAAATTCCGAATTTCTTATGAGGTACTGTAGAGCGGACATAAAACGGAAGTAAGCGGTAAAAAGCGAAACATCGAGGCGGCTCGACAAGACCTCTGCCGGGCGACAGAGGCTTGCAGAAAAGGTGCGATCAGGCGTTCAACCCGCCGTCGACATCCAGCCCTGTGCCGGAGATCTGCCCGGCCGCCGGGCTGGCGAGGAAGGTGACCGCCGCCGCGATGTCTTCCGGCTGGCCGTAGTGGCCTACCGCGATCATCTGGCGCTGGGCTTCCGCCTGTTCGCCGTCCTCCGGGTTCATATCGCTGTTGGTCGGTCCGGGATGCACCAGGTTAACGGTTATGCCGCGCGGGCCCAGATCGCGCGCCAGGCCGCGGGTGAGGGAGTTAAGGGCAGACTTGGTCATCGAGTAAACGGCAATGCCCGGCATCGCCACGCGGTTTGCCAGACAGCTGCCGATGTTGATGATGCGCCCGCCGTCGGACATGTGCACCAGCGCTTCCTGAATGGCGATCACTACGCCGCGAATGTTGACGTTGATCAGCGCGTCGATGTCCGCCAGGGTCATGGACTCCAGCGGGCCGCCGCGCGCGATACCCGCGTTGTTGACCAGAATGTCCAGCCCGCCAAGGGAACGCGCTGCATGGGTGACGGCATCCTGAATCGCCTGCGCGCTGGCGCTGTCGGCCTGAATCGCTTCGCCGTGCCGCCCAAGCGCCTTAATTTCATCGGCGACCGCCTGGGCTTTATCGGCGGATTTTTCATACGTAATAACCACATCGGCACCGGCGCGTGCCAGCGACAGCGCGATAGCCCGACCCAATCCACGGCTGGCGCCGGTAACCAGCGCCTTTTTACCTGTTAAATCGATCTGCATGATGACCTCGTGACGAGAGTGGTGAGAATCATCATTAGGTATAGCCTGTCGGCGCGATTAACGGCTGAAGGATTCCACCTTCTCAAACGCGGCGCGCAGAACGTCGGGCGTTAACGTCACCGGCAGAGAGTGAATTGACTCCACCGGACGCAGGGTGTGGGCTATTACCTTATCCAGCTCGTCGCGGTTGTGAATATCGACGTCCAGCGCGCGAAGCGTGGTCGGCAGGTTAAAGCGCCGGTACGCCGCCACCAGCTGCGCCAGCACGTCGTCCTGGCCGAGCAGGGCGCTCTGAACCAGAATGCCGTAGGCCACCTTGGTGCCGTGCAGGTATTTTTCCGTCTGCGGCAGCACGGTTAAACCGTTGTGCACCGCATGCGCCGCCGCCACGCGGGTATAGCGCTCGCCCAGACCGCCGACCATCCCGCCGCCGGCGATAATCGCGTCCACCACGTCCCGGAACGCCTGCGTCTGTTCGCCGCGCTGCTGGTCGGCCAGCGCTTCCTCACTGTGCTCCAGCAGCACGTCGCGGATCGCCAGCGCGCCGTTAAGGCCAAGCCGCACGGTCAGCGGCAGGTTTTCAGGCTGCGGAGCAAGCACCACCGCTTCGTACCACTTCGCCAGCGTATCGCCGATACCCGCCAGCAGGTATTCCGCCGGGGCGTTGAGAACGATCTGCGGCTCCACCAGCACCAGGAAGTTGGCGTCATCGAAGATCTCAAACTGCAGCGCCTGACCGGCATCGTTGTACCAGACGGAGAGTGGCGTCCACGCCGCGCAGGTGGCGGCAATGGTGGGGATGCCCACGAACGGCACCCCCAGACGACGCGCCACGGCCTTGACCGTATCCAGCACCGCGCCGCCGCCGACGCCAATCACCACGCTGGCGTCGCTGCCGGATTCGTCCACCAGATGGGTGACGTCGCGCTCGCTGCAGTGGCCTTTAAAAAGCAGGCGTTTCGCCCCCGGCGCGTGAAAGCTCTCCGGCAGGAACGGGCGCGCGCCGTCGATAGCGCGCTCGCCGTAAATCCACACCGCGCGGGAAAGCTGCTCCGGGGTAAAGAAGTCATTCAGACGCGCAAGGCTTCCGGAATGGGAGAAGTAGTTCGCCGGGCCAGGCACGACGCGGATATCGGTGTTGCTCATGGTGTTGTCCTTTTTTAGCAAGCGCTAACCCGATGTTATGTCTGGACATCCGGATGGCTAATAATATTTCGCTTTAACTTATGCCTTTTCCGTCGTTGTCAGTCAACCGGAGCTGTGAAAAATTCGATAAATCAGAAGAGTTATGAAGGATTTACGCGGATGGTTTCCAGTCGCCTTGAGATGCGCGGTATCAGCCTGGCCTTTTCCGGCTTTCAGGCGCTGTCGCGCGTGAACTTCACCTTAACCGGCGGATCGGTACATGCGCTGACCGGCGCCAACGGCGCGGGGAAATCGACGCTGATGGCGGTGCTGTGCGGAACGCACGACCACTATGAGGGCGAAATCTGCATTAATAACCAGCCGGTAAGCATCCGCGAGCCGCTGGACGCCAAACGGCTGGGCATCCACCTCGTGCAGCAGGAGGTGGACGTGGCCCTGATCCCGGGATTAAGCATCGCCGAGAACATCATGCTCGACCAGCTGGCGCAGCCGGGGCATCGCTTCAGCTGGCGCGCCGTCCGCCAGCAGGCGAGACAGGCGCTGGCGCAGCTGGATGTTTCTCTGGACGTTCGCCGCTCCATCGACAGCTGCACGCTTGCCGAAAAGCAGCAGATTTTGCTGGCGCGCGCCCTGTCACACCACTGCCGTTTTCTCATTCTTGATGAGCCCACCGCGCCGCTGGACGCGCACGAGAGCGAGCGCCTGTTTGCGGTGGTGAGACGGTTAAAGCAGCAGGGCATCGGCGTGGTGTTTATCTCCCACCGCATTCACGAGCTGAAGGCCATCTGCGACACCCTGACGGTGCTCCGCGACGGCAAGCTGATTGAGTCCGGCCCGATGGCCGATCTGAGCGGCGAAGCGATCGTCGAGAAGATGCTCGGCCACGTGCTGAGCGATATCTATCCGCCCGCGCGGCCGCCGCACGGCGACGAAACGCTGCTGCGGGTAGAAGGGCTGCACGACGACGCGCTGCTGAAAGATATCTCTCTGCACCTGCGCAAGGGCGAAATTCTCGGCATTGCCGGGCTGGCGGGCGCGGGCAAAACAGAACTCTGTAAGGCGCTGTTTGGCGCCAGTAAAAGCCGCGTCGCGCGCGGTGAGCTGAATCAACAGCCCTGGCAGCCGCGCGACCCGGCGGACTCGGTGCTGCGCGGCCTGGCGCTGGTGCCGGAAGAGCGGCGCAAAGAGGGCATTTTTATCGACGAGCCGGTGAGCATGAACCTTGCCGTGTGCGCCGATAGCAGCTTCTCGCGCTGGAGCCTGTTCGGCCATCGTCAGGCGTGGCGCTGGGCGGAGGAGGTGATCGCTCGCGTCGGCGTGCGCGCCCGCGGACCCGGGCAGGTTTTGCGACGTCTCTCCGGCGGCAATCAGCAGAAGATCGCCATCGGCAAGTGGCTGCGAAATGACGCGAGCGTGCTGATCTTCGACGAGCCGACCAAAGGCGTGGACGTGAAGGCCAAAACCGATCTGTTCCAGCTGATCGACGGCCTGGCGCGCGAGGGCAAAGGGGTGATTTACGCCTCGGGCGAATTTGCCGAACTGGTCGGGCTGTGCGACCGCATCTGCGTCCTGTGGGACGGGCGCATCGTGGCGGAAATCGCCGGGGCCGAGGCCCGTGAAGAGACACTACTTTATTATTCAACCGGAGGAACGGCGTCGTGAGCAAGGCCCTTTCAGTAAACGCGACGGCGTCTGGCCGTCAGCAGATTTTCGATTTTCTCTACAAGTGGGGCATGTTGCTGACCGTCGTCGCGCTGGTGGCCGTCTTTGGCCTGGCGTCGGACAGCTTCCTCGATCCCAACAACATCATCAATATCCTGCGCTCGATTGCCATCGTGACGGTGATTGCCATCGGCGTGTCGATATCGCTGACCATTGGCGGGTTCGATCTCTCCGTAGGATCGACCGCGTCGCTGGCGAACGCGCTGGTGATTTCGCTTTTCGTCTGGCACGGCTTCGGCACCACCGAGTCGATTCTTATCACCCTTGCGCTCTGCACGCTGGTGGGGCTGTTTAACGCCTTTCTGATCGTTATCCTGCGCATTCCGGACATGCTCGCGACGCTGGCCAGCCTGTTTGTGATCCAGGGCGTGGCGATGACCTACAGCTACGGCGGGTCGATTACCGAGAACATGGTGCTGCCGAGCGGCGACATGGCGGAAGGCACCATCCCTGCGGCGTTCAGCCTGCTGGGGCAGGTGCCGACTATCGTGATCGTCATGCTGGTGGTGACGGTTCTGGCGCAGCTGGGGCTGTCGCTCACCACTCACGGTCGTCGGATGTACGCCATTGGCGGTAACCCGGAAGCGGCGCGCCTCTCGGGGATTCGCACCACCCGCTACAAGGTGGCGGCCTACGTGATTGCCTCCCTGCTGGCGGGACTGGGCGGGATTTTGCTGGCCTCGCGCATTGGCTCGTCGCAGGTGAACGCGGGCGGCGGTTATCTGATGGATGCGGTGGCGGCGGCGTGGATCGGCTTCTCGCTGGCCGGGTCCGGCAAGCCGAATGCGCTGGGGACCCTGGTCGGGGCGGTGATTCTCGGCGTGCTGTCGAACGGGCTGGTGATGCTCTCCGTGCCGTATTACGCCATGGACATTATAAAAGGGCTGGTGCTCGCGGTAGCGCTGGCGATTACCTACATACAAAAACGCTGACAACACAACGGGATAAAAAATGAAAAAGATTGCACTCTCTTTGGTGGCATTAGGGTTATTCACCGCTCTGCCTGGCTTCGCGGCCACGCCCGCACCGCTCCCGGCGGCCATTGCCAACCACGACGGCCCCATTCGCATCGCGGTGATCCGTAACCTCGGCTCAGACGACAACACCACGCAGTTTATTGCCGGGGCCATTCAGGAAGGGAAGAAGCTTGGCTTTAAGGTCAGCACCTTTTTAAGCAACGGGGACGACGCCAAATTCCAGGACTTCGTGAACCAGGCCATCAGCCAGAAGTACGACGGGATAATCCTGTCTCAGGGCCGCGATCCGTACTCCACCGCGCTGGTGAAGAAGGCGGTGGACGCCGGAATTAAGGTTGCCGTGTTTGATACCGCCGTCAACGGCGAGATTCCAGGCGTGACCGTTACCCAACAGGACGATGCCTCTCTGACGAATCTCTCCTTCGGCCAGCTGGCGAAAGATTTCAACGGCAAGGCCCATATCGTCAAGCTGTGGGTAGCGGGCTTCCCGCCGATGGAGCGTCGTCAGGCGGCGTATAAAGAGCTGCAAAAACAGTACCCGGACATCAAAGAACTGGAGTCTATCGGCGCGGTCTCCTCTGACGTGCAGGGCGACACCGCCAACAAGGTGGGGGCGATCCTGGCGAAATACCCGAAAGGTAAAATCGACGCCATCTGGGGAACCTGGGACGCCTTCAGCCAGGGCGCGTATAAGGCGCTGAAAGAGAACGGCCGTACCGAGATCAAGCTCTACAGCATCGACATCTCCAACCAGGATCTGCAGCTGATGCGCGAGCCGGGCAGCCCATGGAAGGTGAGTGTGGCGGTGGATACGAAGCTGATTGGCGCGACCAACGTGCGTCTGGTGGCGAACAAGATTGCCGGGGAAGCCACGCCTGCGACCTACGATTTTAAGGCTGCCGCTATTCCGCAGGCGCTGCTGACCGCCCAGCCGGGTGCGGTGAACGTGGCGTCGCTGGGGAAAATCATTCCGGGTTGGGGCCAGACGGAAGATTTTATCGCGCCGTGGTTTGCGACGCTGGAAGCCAGGTCAAAATAATGCCCGGTGGCGCTTCGCTTACCGGGCCTACGGTTTGGTAGGCCGGGTAAGGCGCAGCCGCCACCCGGCGAAAGGAGCTCAAGGTGACTCATTTACCCCCTCCCGAATACAGCCGCAACATGCGGCTGATTGGCCATAGCGATCAGGGTGGTCGCCCGGACGGCGTGCAACTGATGGTGCACCGCGGTTTCGCTTATATCGGCCATATGGTGTCGCAGGGCTTTTCGATTGTCGACGTGCGCGATCCGAAAAACCCGAAAGCGGCGGGCTACGTGCCCGCGCCGCCCGGCACCTGGAACGTGCATCTGCAGGCGCATGATGACCTGCTGCTGGTCATCAACGCCAGGGATCTTTTTGCCGATGCCCGCTTTGCCGACGAGAAGGTCTACTACACCCGCCAGGTGGGCGAGACTGTCCGCGACGTGCAGGACAAAGGCTGGAGCGCCGGGCTGCGCGTGTTTGATATCTCCACGCCGGACAGGCCGCGCGAAATCGGCTTTCTGTCGCTGAGCGGGATTGGCATTCACCGCATCTGGTACGTCGGTGGCCGCTGGGCGTACGTGTCGGCGCTGATCGACGGTTTTACCGACTACATCTTTCTGACGATTGATCTGGCCGACCCGCGTAAGCCTGAGGTGGCAGGGCGCTGGTGGCTGCCGGGGATGAACCAGGCCGAAGGTGAACAGCCGAACTGGCCGGAAGGGAAACGCTACGCGCTCCACCATGCGATTATTGCCGGCGATACCGCGTACGGCAGCTGGCGCGACGGCGGCCTGACGCTGCTGGACGTGAAGGATCGTACCCGTCCTAAGCTCATTAGCCACCGTAACTGGAGTCCGCCGTTTGGCGGCGGCACGCACACCGCGCTGCCGCTGCCGGACCGCGATCTGCTGGTGGTGCTGGATGAAGCGGTGCTCGACAACCAGGAGGACGGGGAGAAGCTCATCTGGCTGTTTGATATCCGCGAGCCGTCGAACCCGGTAAGCATCTCTACCTTCCCACAGCCGGACGAAACTGACTACGTGGCGAAAGGGGCGCATTTCGGGCCGCACAACCTGCACGAGAACCGGCCGGGGAGCTTTGTCAGCTCCACGCTGATTTTTGCCACGTATCAGAATGCGGGCGTGCGCGCGTATGACATTTCCAATCCGTATCGTCCGGTTGAAACGGGGGCGCTGGTGCCTGCCGCGCCGGCGAAAATGATGGATACCCGCCCGAATCGCCCGCAGGTGATCCAGTCGTGTGACGTGTTTGTGGATGCGCAGGGAATTATTTACAGCACGGACTATAACGGTGGGCTGTCGGTGATTGAGTATTTGGGGTGAGTTTTGCCGGGTGGCGGCTTCGCCTTACCCGGCCTACATTTTGCAGCCGTAGGCCCGGTAAGCGCAGCGCCACCGGGCAAACGTTCTCAACTGTACTGCCGCACCCGCGCCACCAGATCTTCCGCGCTGTCGATACGGTCGGCAATCACGATCAGCGCCTTGCCGAGCATTATCGCGTGGCGAAGGCATTCGTGGCGCATCGCCTCGTCCTGAATGGTGTCGATATCCGCGACGTGGGAAAGCCCAACGCTGCGGCGAATGAGTTCGGTGCCGCAGAAGCCGATGGCGTCATGCCAGACCTTTTTCAGGAACGCGGAGGCATAGCCCGGCGCGCTGAGCGCCGCGTCGCGCGTTTTCTCGTGCGCCAGCGCCTGGAAGCGTTCCGCGAAGGTGTTCCACAGCTCCTGAATATCGGTCAGGCGCTGCTCGCGCGCGGCGGCGGCATCGCGAATGCCCAGGTGCCCCGGCAGGCCGCAGAAGTTGAGCAGCAGGTTGCCGATGGCGGTGCCGATATCAAATCCCATCGGGCCAAAATAGCCGAACTCGGCGTCGATGGCCTTCAGGCTGCCGTCGGCCACAAAAATCGAGCCGCTGTGAATGTCTCCGTGCAGCAGGGCTTCAGCCTGAGAAAAGAAACGGTGCTTGAGGGCGGCCACGGCAATTTTCAGCTGGGCGTCGTCGCGCAGCGCGGCGACGTCATTTTCCAGCTCGGCAGGGTAGTTATTGCGCTCATGAACCTGGTACGGATCGTTGAAGAACAGATCTTCGGTGATCTCGCACATCTCCGGGTTGATAAATTTCGCCACCTGCGCTTTTTTCTCGTGCGGGTGCAGGTAGAAATCGCTGGTGTGGAACAGCGCGTGCGCGAGGTATTCACCCAGCTGACGCGCCGCCTGCTGGTAATAATTATTTTTGATCAGCTCGCCGCGCCAGATGCGATGGCTGGAGAGATCTTCCATCACCATTACCGCCAGTTCCGGGTCAAAGTGGTGGATTTTCACGGTGTGCTGCGGGCTGTGCCGGTAGTGCTCGACCAGCGTTTGCGCCTCCAGACGGGCGCGGTCCAGCGTCAGCGGCCAGGACTCGCCGACGCAGCGCACGTAGGGCAGCGCCTGCTTGACGATGATGCGGCTCACGCCCGCGCTGTCGAAAATTTTAAACACCAGATTGAGGTTGCCGTCGCCTACCTCCTGCGCCTCCACCAGCGATGAAGGATCGTCAAGGCCGCCAAACTGCCTGGCATATTCCACGGCGTCCTGAGCGGTAAAGGTTCGGTATTGCGACATGGCCTGCTCCTCACGGGTTTGCTAATAAAGACATGTAGACGTCTATACATCTGGATTTCATCCTGACACAATGTGCTACAACAACGCAACAGGGAATTAACGACATGCAGACATTACAGACGACCAGCCTGCGGGTAGCGGATAATCAGCTCTTTATTCTCGACCAGCAGGCCCTTCCGCAGGAGAAACGCTGGCTGGATGCCTCAACGGTAGAGGCGCTGGTGGGGCATATTCACGCCCTGCGGGTGCGCGGCGCGCCGCTGATCGGTCTCTCTGCAAGCCTGCTGCTGGCGCTGCTGGCCGAAAACGGCAAAAGCCGTGACGAGCTGGCGGTTGCGCTGGAAACCCTGCGCGCCTCCCGGCCGACGGCGGTGAACCTGATGAACAACCTCGACCGCATGAAGCGGGCGCTGTGGCAGGAAGATTTTGTTCCGGCGCTGGTGGCCGAAGCGCTGCGCCTGATTGACGAAGACAAACGACTTTGCGATGCGATTGCCAGCGCGGGCAGCGCGCTGGTGAAGCCCGGCAGCCGTCTGCTGACCCACTGCAACACCGGCGGGCTGGCAACGGCGGGGGTCGGTACGGCGCTGGGCGTGATTGCACGCGCGCACCAGGAAGGCAACGTCAGCAACGTCTGGGTGGATGAAACCCGTCCGCTGCTGCAGGGAGGCAGGCTGACCGCATGGGAACTTGGCGAACTGGGCGTGCCGTATCAGCTGATTACCGATTCCATGGCCGCCAGCCTGATGGCGAAAGGGCAGGTGGACGCCGTGTGGGTGGGCGCAGACCGCATTGCGGCCAACGGTGACGTGGCGAACAAAATCGGCACCTACTCTCTGGCGGTGCTGGCAAAATTCCACGGCATTCCGTTCTACGTGGCCGCCCCGCAAACGACCCTCGACCCGGACTGCCCGAACGGCGACGCGATCCCGATTGAGCAGCGCGCCGCCAGCGAGGTGACGGGCGTCGCCGGAAGCTTTGGCGCGGTGCAGTGGGCGCCGGAAAACGCGCAGGTCTATAATCCGGCGTTTGACGTGACCCCAGCCTCGCTGATTAGCGGCTGGGTGCTGGATACGGGAGTGGTCACGCCGGAAGAGGTTGCGGAAGGGAAATTTGCCTGAGTCCGGCTATCCTTTAAGGGGCTCCCTTAAGAGGACAACACCGTGACGCTCGACCCTGAAACAGACTTAAAACTGGAGCGCGTAGTGGACGCACCGCGCGACCTCCTGTGGCTCTGCTGGACTACGCCCGAACACATCAAACACTTCTTCATCCCTGCACCGCATAAGGTGCTCGACTGCGATCTCGATCTGCGCGTGGGCGGGCGGTTCAACACCGTGTTTGAGGTGGACGGCCAGCGGATGGATAACCGGGGCGTGTTTCTTGAAATCGACCCGGCGAAAAAGCTGGTCTTTACCGACGGCTATACCGAAGGCTGGAAACCGGCCGAGAAGCCGTTTATGACGGCAATTTTGCTGCTGGAAGACGTCGGGGAGGGCAAAACCCGCTATACGGCGATTGCGCGCCACCCCACGAAGGAAATCCGCGAGCAGCATGAACAGATGGGATTTCACGAAGGGTGGGGGATTGTGCTGGATCAGCTGGTGGGTTATGTGAAAAGGCTTAACGCTTAGTGCGGGCTGGTGCCCTCACCCCGACCCTCTCCCACAGGGAGAGGGAGAAAAGATCAGGCCAGGCGTGGATACGCATCCGCTATTGCGTCACCGGTAAACTGGGCCACCCAGCCTTCCGGGTTATCGAAAATACGAATGGCGGTAAAGTTCGGCTCTGAGCCCATATCAAACCAGTGCGGCGTGCCCGCGGGCACGGAGATCAGGTCGTTTTTCTCGCACAAGACCTGATATACCTCATCGCCGATGTGCAGGCAGAACAAGCCCGCGCCTTCCACGAAAAAGCGTACTTCGTCTTCGCCGTGGGTGTGTTCGTTCAGGAACTTCGCGCGCAGCGCGTCTTTCTGCGGATTGTCGGCGCGCAGGCTGATCACGTCCCAGCTCTGGTAACCCTTCTCTGCGACCAGCTTGTCGATCGCATGTTGATACGCCGCGATCACGGCTTCAGGTGCGGGATCGTGTCCTAAATCGCGATCCGCCGCCCAGCGTTCAAACCGTACGCCTTTCGCGTTGAGCTGTTGGGCGATCTCGGCGGCGTCGGTGCTGTGCCACTGGTGTTGACTGGCGTCTTTGTCGGAATAAATGGTCAATGCGCTCATGAAGGGATCTGCTCCGGGTTAATCTCGTCAAACTGGTGGACCTGATGGTGGTGGCTTGCGCCGTCATCATCGCCGCGAATCAGCTGCAGGGTACGAAAGCCTGCCTGTTCAGCCGCGTCCAGCTCCTGATGAATATCGGAGAGGAACAGGATCTGCGACGGGGCGATGCCCGTTTGTGCCGCAATGTTCTGATAAGACTGCACCTCGCGCTTGGCGCCGATGTGGGTGTCGAAATAGCCGCTGAACAGATGAGTAATATCACCTTCGTCGCTGTAGCCAAATAACAGTTTCTGCGCGGCGACGGAGCCAGAGGAATAAACATAGAGATCAATCCCTTGCGCTTTCCATTTTTCCAGCGCCGGGAGCACGTCCGGGTAGAGATGGCCGGTAAAGTCGCCGTTAACGTAGCCGTCGTGCCAGATGATCCCCTGCAGCGCTTTAAGTGCCGTGGATTTACGGTCTTCATCCATAAAGGCAAACAGGGCGTCGATAAGTTCGCTGACGCTGGCGTGTGGGTTAGCGATTTCATCACGCAGGTTGTCCAGAATGGATTTCACCGGCTCGGCGTACTGCTGCGCGGTCACGAAGGCCGCCAGCCGCTCACGCGCGTAGGGGAACAAAACATCATGGACAAAACGAATATCGCTGGTGGTCCCTTCAATATCCGTCACAATCGCGCGAATCATACTCTCTCCAGTTGTCGTAAACGCATTTCGCATTCAAATAAGAACTCTAATCCTTCCAGATGACGCCGGGCTTCGGCCACGTCGCGTCCCCAGCAGGTTAAGCCATGACCGCGCAGAAGAAAACCATAATTAAGCGGCCGTTCCTGGGCGTAATGAGCGATTCGTGAGGCGAGGGCGTCGATATCCTGGTCGTTATCAAAGACCGGGATTGCCACCGTATCCAGATGCGTGGTTTGTCCGGTGAGGGATTTTTGCATCTCAAAGCCGCTGATGGTGAGCTCGGCCTCTTTGACCAGACGCGACAGCACCGTGGCGTTAACCGTGTGAACGTGCAGCACGGCGTTGGCTTCCGGGAACAGGCGATAAATCAGCGTGTGCAGACCGGTCTCCGCCGACGGTTTGCGACCGGACGGCGCGCGGTTGGTGGCGATCTCCACCTGCAGAAAGTCATCGGTTGTGAGGCTACCTTTGTCTTTGCCGGATTCGCTGAGCCAGCAGAGATGTTCGTCCTGACGCACCGACATGTTACCGCCGGTAGCGGGCGCCCAGCCTTTGGCACCGATCCAGCGGCAGGCGTCGACCAGATGCGTGAGTTGCAGGTTGTCTGTCATTTTCCTTTTACCCTCTCGGCCAGGAATATTCATATGGTTTAGACGTCTAAGCGTCTTGATTGCCAAAGACTAACATCGTGTTATAGTGGCAGCAACATAAGTATTACAAGCAGGCACAACACAATGAGCATTAACGCCTTGATTCCGCGAAGTAAACTTCCTAACCTCGGTACTACCATCTTTACGCAGATGAGCGCCCTGGCGCAGCAGCACAACGCCATTAACCTTTCTCAGGGGTTCCCGGATTTCGACGGCCCGGCTTATCTGCAGGCGCGTCTGGCGTATCACGTGGCGCAGGGGGCGAATCAGTATGCGCCGATGACGGGCGTGCAGGCGCTGCGGGAAGCGATTGCCGACAAAACGGCGGAACTGTATGGCCATAAGCCCGATGCGAACACCGACATAACGGTGACGGCAGGGGCAACCGAAGCGCTGTATGCGGCCATCACCGCACTGGTGCGCGCGGGGGATGAAGTCATCTGCTTTGATCCGAGCTACGACAGCTATGCGCCTGCGGTTGAACTCTCCGGCGGCGTGATGAAACGCGTGGCGCTCCAGCCGCCGCATTTCCGCCCTGACTGGCAGGCGTTTGCTGCGCTGCTGAGTGACAAAACCCGTCTGGTGATCCTGAATACGCCGCATAACCCGTCGGCGACGGTGTGGCAAAAAGCCGATTTTGCCGCGCTGTGGCAGGCTATCGCCGAACGGGAAATTTACGTCCTGAGCGATGAAGTCTACGAGCACATCTGCTTTGCTGAGGAAGGGCATGTCAGCGTGCTGGCCCATCCGCAGCTTCGCGAGCGTGCAATCGCCGTCTCTTCGTTTGGTAAGACCTACCATATGACCGGCTGGAAGGTAGGGTACTGCGTGGCCCCGGCGGCCATCAGCGCTGAGCTGCGCAAAGTGCATCAGTACCTGACGTTTGCCGTGAACACGCCAGCTCAGCTGGCGCTGGCGGATATGCTGCGCGCGGAACCCGCGCATTACCGCGAGCTGCCGCACTTCTATCGTGAACGTCGGGATCTGTTTGTGGCGGCGCTGAGCCAAAGCCGCCTGGAAATTTTGCCGTCTGAAGGAACCTATTTCCTGCTCGCCGACTACAGCGCGATTTCCGATCTGGACGACGTTAGCTTTTGCCAGTGGCTGACGAAAGAGGTCGGCGTGGCCGCCATTCCATTGTCGGTGTTCTGCGCCGATCCCTTCCCGCACAAGCTGATCCGCCTGTGCTTTGCGAAGCAGGAATCGACGCTGCTGGCGGCGGCGGAGCGTTTGAACATGCTCTGATTATTTCACCGTCCACGCTTCTGAGTAACGGCGGTCTGCAAACAGCTCCAGCAGACCGTTGATTTGCTTGAGGCGCAGCACCTCATCGCTGTCCATGCCCAGCTCTTTGCCTATTCGCTCATCATTCCAGCCGAGCTGTGCCAGTTCGCGCACGATATCTGACATGGCGTTGATTTGATGCCGACCCCGCGCCCGATTGTGGCGAATCGTGGCGGCCATACGGTCATGTTTATCCTGCCGGTGCTGGCGCAGGCAGGTGACGGGGAGATATCCCCTGAGCTGACGCTTTAACGCCGCCCGACTTTTGCCGATTTCGTGGCGATGAAAGCCATCCACAATTTCGTAGTGATGGGCTTCACTTTCCGTCACAACAATAGGTTGGGTGAATCCATCGAGTTCGAGCGACTTGCTGAGCAGCCGTTTTTCCGGAGGGGCAACGTTATTGGGGTTGTAGTCGTTAGCGATAATCGCGTCCTGTTTGATCCAGAGAACGCAGTCTATCGGTTGCTCGCGAAAAGGGCTGTTTTTATGGATCGCTTCGCGAAAGGCATTGATGGCGTTAATCCTATCCTCCTCGGAAAGTGACTGAAGGTACGTTTCGATATCGGTAATTATTCTTTGTCGCATAAAATGCCCCACTCCTTGCGCTTCGCCTTCACTCGTTCGCTGTAGCGCTGATAATGTTTAGGTTTATTCGGGCTGAACGACAGCGCCCTGCACCAGTAGTCATTATTAAGTAAAACCTTACAAATACGGCGCCATGAGGGGATGTCTTTGGCGCCGATATCGCCGTCCTGCGTCTCGGGGATATCCGGCATGCCTCTCTTCTGATACCAGTGCAGATAGATCGCGATTTTATTGCGGTAATGCTCAGCCGTGTTTTGCGGCATGCTGTTCAGCAGGAGCATGGCGTAGTCGCGCCAGCCGAGGTGATCGGGTTTGAGGATTTTCCGGTGGCCATAAAAGTGGTTGTCCTGCCCGGCGTAGAAGCCGCCGCTGCGCACGCCGCTGACGCGCTCGCACATGGCGGCCCAGCGCTCGGGCTCGAGAACGTGATAGAGCCAGAGTCCCTGGCGCTGTTCCGGGCCGAAGGGCTCGCAGATGCGCATATAGCGCGGCGGGACGCCCGCCTGAAACATGAGGTTGTAGAGCGGGTTATAGCTGCTTCCGGATTTTGCAAACCATGTCCAGATGTCTGCGGTTTTCCAGTCGTAAAGAGGATAGACGTACCACGCGTGCCCGCCGGGCGCGGTGGTTGTCCAGGGCTTATCATCCGCGAAGCGATGCTTGCGGTTGTTGGCGATGGTCAAAAATCGGTTATAGGATTCATCGGCGCGAATGCCCACCAGCATGGCTGCCGGACGGTGCAGGGCAAACCAGTCGGAAAACGAGCGGACAAAGGCTTCAAAGGTCATTCCCGTCTGGTAAAAATCAAAATAATCCGCAGCGGTGATGGCGCCTTCCGGCGGCTGGCGCACCCAGCGCACGTCCGGCGCCCAGCATTGCCATTCAGGCTGATACTGTGAGAGGGAATTTTGCGTGGTTAGCGGAAGCGCCACCCAGTAAAAGTGCTCGATGACGTCCCGGTAGCCTTCGCGCAGCGCATTAACGTGCTCAATGGTGCAGGAGAACTGTGCTTCCCAGTCAATAAAAAGCACGCTGATTTTTCGTTTTTGCGCCCGGGCCATTTGCGCGGTGAGATGCAGCATGACGGTGGAGTTTTTGCCACCGGAGAAGGAGACGCAGATGCGGGAAAAGGTGGCGAACGTCCAGGCGATGCGCTCCTGCGCGGCCTCCAGCACGTTAAGCTGCAGGGGATATTTATACAGTGACATGTTCAATCTCTTCCTGAGTATGACTGTCGGGGGCTTTTATTTACGCTGATAAACCATGAATAGTAAAGATATTAAGGAGAAACCGGAAGAATAAGATCTTCCATTAAAGGATTTGTTGCCCGAATGTAATTAAAAAGTATTCAGGCGATATCGCAAGTTATTCCACTTCGATTTTTTCAATGAATTGCGTAAACACGCTGCTGTTTAACGCCGAGCGATTGTAAAGCATGTAAACATCTACTTGAGGAATCGCAAAAGGCAAGGAAATGCTCTTCAGGTTGAGATGGTCTTTATATCGTTCAAACAATATTGTTGGTACAAAGCCTATTAAATCACTCACGCCAATAATATTCATAATCGAAAGCAGTGAGTCACTGCGGAAACAGACGTTGCGTTCCGGAAGGAGAATGTTTGACTGCAGCTGGAACTCTTTTATGCCATTCTCCTGACTGCGCATCAGCGTGAATTTTTCCTGGCTGAGTTCCTCAATCGTTGCGCTATCGCCGAGGCGGGGGTGATCTTTGCTGCACGCCAACAGCATTGCTAACTTCATAAAGCGGGTACAGACGATAGAGCGACTGTTAACGGGAGCAAAGCTAAACACCAGGTCGGCCTTGCGGTAGGCGAGCAAATCCTCGGCTGACTCAGGAGATAAGAGCACATCATTATGTTCTATGTCGTAATTTTCGTCTGCAAGCAGAGAGCTTAGCAGGCTGCCGAAGCGCCCATGGGCCACAATCTGCGGGCAGTAGATGACAAAGCTCTTTTTGATCTGCGCGTTATTCAGGATATTAATGGTTTGCTCAATGCTATTAAGGTTTTCTTCCAGATGGTGATGCAAATTGATCCCCACCGTCGTCGGGGTAATGCCTTTACCCGAACGAATAAAAAGCGGGTCATTCAGTTGCGCGCGCAGGCGTTGCAGGGACTGGCTCACTGCTGAGGGCGTGATATAGAGTGTTTCCGCTGCCTTGCTAATGCTAAGGTGCTGATAAATGCACTCAAAAATGACTAACAGATTAAGATCGAATTTTTTAAGGTCGTAAAGATTTGCCATAAATCATCCTGAGTGTGTTGTTGTCATCACATTACTGATAACTATAGTTCGAAGTTAATCATTTACAATCCTTGTGATTAACCTACTTAATTTGTTTTAAATACGAGCTTAATATATCACGAGGCTGGATTATTGAAATAGAACTTCAGCCGTTATTAAGATATTTTTATCTTTAAAACTTGCGGCGTTGTTCTCAAATAACCATTATTGGTTATACATTCGCTGTGACTCATTATTGTCACTTTCGTTCTGGCCACCAGGCAGACCACTTATTGCAACTCATTCTCATTATTAAGCCTCTCGTTGAGTCAGGCAGACACGGAGGCTATTCGGTAAAACCTATCACAGCCATAGGGCGGAATGCCGGCGTGACGCATTGCCCAAACTGAAAACCGGTGCTGTAATCAAACCGCTGTTACGGCCTGAAATAAGGTATGTAGAGCGCAACGCAACGCCAGCCCAGGCTGGCACTGAAAGTTCCTGTGGAAAGTTCAGGTATCAGGGCCGCCCACCAGGGCGGCCTTTTTACGTTCAGGCTTTCCGTTAGTTCCGTTCACAAGGTTGTCTTGTTGGCGTTGTAAGGTTTGGCTGATTGATTTGATAAAGCATACGCATTAGCCCCGATGGATAAAGTTGGTTACCTTACATCTCAACGAAAACACGGAGGAAGTACAGATGTCTTTGATTAACACTAAAATTAAACCTTTCAAAAACCAGGCGTTCAAAAACGGTGAGTTCATCGAAGTAACCGAGAAAGATACCGAAGGTCGCTGGAGCGTCTTCTTCTTCTATCCGGCTGACTTCACCTTCGTTTGCCCGACCGAACTGGGCGACGTGGCTGACCATTACGACGAACTGCAGAAGCTGGGCGTAGACGTTTACTCTGTGTCTACCGATACCCACTTCACCCACAAAGCATGGCACAGCAGCTCTGAAACCATCGCCAAAATCAAATACGCGATGATCGGTGACCCGACTGGCGCCCTGACCCGTAACTTCGACAACATGCGTGAAGATGAAGGCCTGGCTGACCGTGCGACCTTCGTTGTTGATCCGCAGGGCATTATCCAGGCTATCGAAGTTACCGCTGAAGGTATCGGCCGTGATGCGTCTGACCTGCTGCGTAAAGTAAAAGCAGCGCAGTATGTTGCTTCTCACCCAGGCGAAGTGTGCCCGGCTAAATGGAAAGAAGGCGAAGCAACGCTGGCGCCATCTTTAGACCTGGTCGGCAAGATCTAAGTCTGTAAAGCCTGGCGGCGCTGCGTTTGCACGGGCCTACAGTATCGTAGGCCGGGTAAACGACGTGCCACCCGGCAATCAATGGGCGCACCCGCGCCCATTTCATTCCAGCACCATGATGCAAGTTGCATTCAGGCCGCCCGTATAAGGCAGCTTGCATGATGACGTTTTAAGAGAGGGAAGAACCATGCTCGACACCACGATGAAAACCCAGCTCAAGGCCTACCTTGAGAAACTGACCAAACCCGTTGAGCTGATTGCCACGCTGGACGACAGCGCGAAATCGGCAGAGATCAAGGAACTGCTGGCAGAGATCGCTGAACTGTCACCAAAAGTGACCTTCAAAGAGGATAACTCGCTTAACGTCCGTAAGCCGTCTTTCCTGATCACTAACCCAGGCTCTGAGCTGGGGCCGCGTTTTGCCGGCTCACCGCTGGGGCACGAGTTTACCTCGCTGGTGCTGGCGCTGCTGTGGACCGGCGGTCATCCGTCGAAAGAGGCGCAGGCGCTGCTGGAGCAGATCCGCGATATCGACGGTGATTTTGAGTTTGAAACCTATTACTCGCTCTCCTGCCACAACTGTCCTGACGTGGTGCAGGCGCTGAACCTGATGTCGGTCCTCAACCCGCGCATCAAACACACGGCAATTGATGGCGGTACCTTCCAGAATGAAATCACCGATCGCAACGTGATGGGCGTTCCGGCGGTGTATCTGAACGGTCAGGAATTCGGCCAGGGCCGTATGACGCTGACGGAAATCGTCGCCAAAGTGGATACCGGTGCCGAAAAACGTGCCGCAGAAGCGCTGAACAAACGCGATGCTTACGACGTGCTGATTGTCGGTTCCGGCCCTGCGGGGGCGGCGGCGGCAGTATACTCCGCACGTAAAGGTATCCGTACCGGCCTGATGGGTGAACGTTTTGGTGGCCAGGTACTGGATACCGTGGACATTGAAAACTATATCTCCGTGCCGAAAACCGAAGGCCAGAAGCTGGCCGGCGCGCTGAAGGCGCACGTCAGCGATTACGACGTGGATGTGATCGACAGCCAGAGCGCCAGCAGGCTGGTACCTGCTGCGGTTGAGGGTGGTTTACACCAGATTGAAACCGCCTCCGGCGCGGTGCTGAAAGCGCGCAGCATCATCATTGCCACCGGTGCGAAATGGCGCAACATGAACGTGCCGGGCGAAGATCAGTATCGCACCAAAGGCGTGACCTATTGCCCGCACTGCGACGGCCCGCTGTTTAAAGGTAAGCGCGTGGCGGTGATCGGCGGCGGAAACTCCGGCGTGGAAGCGGCGATCGACCTGGCGGGGATTGTTGAACACGTAACCCTGCTGGAGTTCGCGCCAGACATGAAGGCCGACCAGGTTCTGCAGGATAAAGTGCGCAGCCTGAAAAACGTCGACATCGTGCTGAACGCGCAGACCACGGAAGTGAAGGGCGACGGCAGCAAGGTCACCGGTCTGGAATACCGCGACCGCGTGAGCGGCGACGTGCACAGCGTGCAGCTTTCAGGGATCTTCGTGCAGATTGGTCTGCTGCCAAATACCACCTGGCTGGAAGGGGCGATTGAGCGCAACCGCATGGGCGAAATCATCATCGATGCCAAGTGTGAAACCAGCGTGAAAGGCGTGTTTGCGGCCGGCGACTGCACCACCGTGCCGTACAAACAGATTATTATCGCCACGGGCGAAGGGGCGAAGGCGTCTCTGAGTTCGTTCGACTACCTGATTCGCACCAAAACCGCATAAGAAAAGAAAGTAAGGCTACACCTGCAATAGCGAGAGGCCACCGAAAGGTGGCCTCTTTTTTTTATCTGACGACCATCACCGGTATATGGGTGTGGCGGATGACGCTGGAGGCGTTAGAGCCCAGCAGATGCGTGGTAATGGACGGGTTACGCGAACCGATAACCACCACGTCTGCCTTCAGTTCGGTCGCCAGTTCATTTACCGCATCGCGTACGCTGCCGAATCTGACGTGTGTTTTGATCCGTGAAGGGTCGATGCTGAAGTGGCTGACCATGGTTTGCAGGCGATTTTCCGCTTCGTGCTGCAAATGTTCCTCGAAGCGACGCACATCGGCGGCAAAGCGGTGCAGGCTCAGGCTGGCGGAGCCTGGCAGCACGTGTAGCAGATGGATGACACCGTCCTGCTGCGCCAGAAACTCCGCGTGGCGTACGGCCTTGTCGCTCAGCTCCATTTCAAAAACATCAACCGGCATAATGATTCTCTGATACATACCCGTTTCTCCTTGTTTATAACGCTGTACTCATTCAACCACAAAATAGTCATGGTTTCTGTAAGCGCTCCGTCAGTTTTCTTATCTTGCCAGGATAAATCTCAAAAGACCCGTATTCACAGGCAGACCTTCAGGGGTAGCTACCCTTATACACTTACCCGGAACCTTTCGGAGGTCGCATGAAAGCACTTACGTATCACGGTCCACACCATGTTCGCGTCGAGAATGTCCCCGACCCCATCATCGAACAGCCCGACGATATTATTCTGCGCGTCACGGCCACGGCTATCTGCGGCTCCGATTTGCATCTCTACCGCGGAAAGATACCGAAGGTGCAGCACGGCGATATTTTTGGCCATGAGTTTATGGGGGAAATCGTCGAGTGCGGCGCAGAGGTGAAGAATTTGCAAAAGGGCGATCGCGTGGTGATCCCCTTTGTTATCGCCTGCGGGGACTGTTTCTTCTGTCGCCTCCAGCAGTATGCGGCCTGTGAGAATACCAACGCCGGGCAGGGTGCCGCACTGAACAAAAAGCAAATTCCCGCACCTGCGGCGCTGTTTGGCTATAGCCACCTCTACGGCGGCGTGCCGGGCGGGCAGGCGGAATACGTTCGCGTGCCGAAGGGTAACGTCGGACCGTTTAAAGTCCCGCAGCTTCTTTCTGATGATAAAGCGCTGTTCCTGTCCGACATTTTGCCCACGGCCTGGCAGGCGGCAAAAAATGCGCAGATTGAAAAAGGCTCAAGCGTAGCCGTTTTCGGCGCCGGGCCGGTGGGGCTACTGACCATTGCCTGTGCGCGGCTGCTGGGGGCTGAGCAGATTTTTGTTATCGATCACCATCCCTACCGGTTGCGATTTGCCGAGGCGCGCTATGGCGCTATCCCCATCAACTTTGATGATGACAACGACGCGGCGGAAAAAATCATCGAACAGACCGCGGGCCAGCGCGGCGTTGACGCCGTGATTGATGCGGTCGGGTTTGAAGCGAAAGGCAGCACCACGGAAACGATCCTCAGCAATCTTAAAATCGAAGGCAGCAGCGGCAAAGCGTTGCGTCAGTGCATTGCTGCCGTGCGTCGCGGCGGGGTGGTCAGCGTACCCGGCGTATACGCAGGGTTTATCCATGGCTTCCTGTTTGGCGATGCCTTTGATAAGGGGCTGACGTTTAAGATGGGCCAGACGCACGTCCATGCCTGGCTGGGTGAACTGTTACCGCTGATCGAAAAAGGGCTGCTTACGCCGGAAGAGATCGTGACCCATTATCTCCCCCTTGCGGATGCGGAACGCGCCTATAAGATTTTCGAAAAACGGGAGGAGGAGTGCCGGAAGGTGATTCTGGTCCCGGGCGCAGAGACCCCCGAAGCCGCAGAGCAGACCGTTAAAGGGCTGGTGAATGCCTTCCCGGGCGGGGTTGCCTGAGAATATTCGCTTACCAGTGGCGTTCAAGATAGAGCACGGCCGTGACTATAATCGCCACAAAAATCAGAAAGATAAGTGTGATAACGCCTATCTCACTCATGACCGTCCCCGCGGCACCAAAACAGGTTAAGCGTGGATTAAGGCCATTTTGCGCGGTATAGGAAAATTGGGTGAATTTGCGGAAAGAGGATGCGGCTGCATCCTCTGTGCAAAGCGGGTAGGCGCTTATTCAGAAGAGATTAACGCAGGTAATCGCCCGCGGCTTCTGGCTGGTAGAGCAGCTCCAGCACTTCCAGATGGGTCGAGGCGCCACCCGGTAATTCCCAGTGGATCGTATCCCCCGTACGCAGTCCCAGCAGTGCGGCACCCACAGGGGCCAGAACAGAAAGCTGTGTGCTGCTGTCGGTCATCTGAGCCGGGTATACCAGCGTACGGGTCAACTCTTCACCGGTGGTCAGGTTGCGGAATTTCACCTGGCTGTTCATGGTGACCACGTCATGTGGCATTGTCTCAGGCGTGCACATCTGTGCCCGGTCGAGCTCCTCATTCAGGGCGTCGGCCACGGGGAGCGAGGCAAATTCCGCTTTTTCCAGCAGCCTGTCGATACGTTCTGCGTCGAGCTCATTGATGATAATGGTAGGTCTGGACATTTTTTACTCCATGTCGTTAATGCTGCGTCTAACGCAGAAACTGATCCAAAAGAAAACCCTCGCCGTCTGGCAGCGAGGGTTTAACTCTCCCGATGATACTGGCTGAGCGCGCAAGTTTGAAGTGATGAAAGTCACATTCATGGGCCATATGAATTTTCGCTGAAATTTATTCAGTCTTCATTCCTGACGGAATACGTTACGCTGAGTGTCCTGAACCCGGGCGTTGCCCACCAACGAGAGAGAATTATGTACTTCTATCAACCGTCTCAGGGGCACGGCCTGCCGCATGACCCGCTGAACGCCATTATTGGTCCACGTCCGATAGGCTGGATCTCCTCTTGCGACAAGGCCGGTCAGCTGAACCTTGCACCGTACAGTTTCTTCAACTGCTTTAACTACCGCCCGCCGATCATCGGCTTTTCCAGCAACGGCTGGAAGGACAGCGTGCGTAATATTACGGAAACCGGGGAGTTTGTCTGGAACCTGGCAACGCGCGATCTCGCACAGGCGATGAATCAAACCTCCGCGATGCTTCCCCACGATCGGGATGAATTTAGCTTTGCCGGACTCACGCCAGCGGCCAGCCAGCTGGTTAACGCCCCCCGCGTTGCAGAAAGCCCGGTGAATTTTGAATGTCGACTGTCCCAGTGCATTCAGCTTACCGGAGCCGACGGTACGCCGGTGGACACGTGGCTGGTGCTGGGGGAAGTGGTCGGTATCCATATTGCCGAAACGCTGCTGGAAGAGGGGATATACCAGACGGCGAAAGCGCAGCCCATCCTGCGTGCGGGTGGGCCGACGGCATACTATGGCATCAGCGATGAAAACCGGTTTGATATGGTGCGCCCGGGCGCGGATCAGTAACCGGCTTTATCAATCACGAATTGTTTTCCGCAGTTACCCGGATGTGGCTGCGGGGCAAATGAGGCCGCAGAAAGCGGGTTGTTAATGGCGTCAGCCTTCAGCGAAATCTGCATCTCGGTCAGATAAGCCGGATTGCCGTTGCAGGTCAGCTTGAACGCTCTGACGTTCTCCTTGCCCCAGCTTTTGGCTACGGCACTGTCAAAGTCGCTGCGATTGACGGGTTTTCCGTAGTTATTGGCAAGGAATTTACCGACCGCACTGTTTTTAACTTCCTGATTCATCCGCACCATCGTGCCGAAATAGGCATCCGGATCGAAACCAAAGCAGACGCCATGTTTGGCGTATTCGTAGCGTTCCAGGCAGGAATTACCGCCCGCACCCGGCATCACGTCGTTGAGCTTTGCGGCAGCGGAAAGCGACAGTCCGGTTTCGGCGGCATCGCATTTGCGGCTGGCCTTCACTTCCGGCATGTTCGGAATGGGGCGCGTGGCGCAGCCAAAACGCATCCATCGACGTTCATCCACCCCGCGTGCGGCAATGGATTTCGGCAGGCCGGGCCATAGCCCGTGAACGGTCAGAAAATCGGCTTTATTTTCGCGCTCTTTTTGCAGGCGACATTCGTCAGGTTCATTGCGGTTGCGCTCGACCATGCTCTGGCAAAACCCGGTTTGCCAGGACAGAGCCAAAACATAGCGATCGAAATCGCCATACTGGGTTGCCTTGAGCGGTTCTGCCTGTGTGGAGAAAACACAGAGGGCAAGCGCGATTGCCCCAGACGGGATAACGATATCCTTCCTGAACATATGATTTCCTGATCGAATGAGCGTGATTGATTTCTGGGGGTTATTAAAGCACAAAAAGCGCCCGCAGGCGCTTTCTGGATATCAGGAATTTAGCTTAGGCTGCGCCGGGCACCAGCACTTCCGTGGCGATAATCACGATAATCAGCCCAACCATAACGGGCACTGAGGTGCGTTTTACCACTTCAAATGGCGAGATTTTTGCCATCCCGGCAACGGCGACGACCACGCCCGATACCGGGGAAATGGTACGGCCCAGGTTTGACGCCTGCAGCATGGGAATGGATAGATAGGCCGGGTTAATACCGGAGGAGTGGGCCAGTTTCGGGATCATCTCCACGAAAGCGTAGAAAGGCGCATTGCCGGAACCGGTGGTCATGGCCGCCAGCATGGTGAGTACCACCAGGACCAGCATCAGGATAATACTGGCCGAGCCGAACGAGGTGGCGATAGAGATCAGGCTCTGGATAAAGCCGATGGTGCTCAGACCCTGAGCAAAAACGCCCGCTGCCACCAGCAGCATCACCACGCCAGCGAAGGCATCCGCCATACCGCGATAGGCGACTTCCAGACCCGAGAACACCTTTTGCGTGTTGAAACCGCGCACAAACTCCAGCACGGCAGCCAGCAGCATGCAGATCACCAGAATGGTGATGATGTGCAGCTGCGGGCCCCATTTGCCGTCAAAAATCAGCACTCCGATAATCGGCGTGAAGGGCAGAATGGCATAAAACGCGGGGGCGGTGGTGGTGATCTCACTCACGTCCATCATCTCGTGACTGATGTTTTCTTTCTTATCCAGATAGCGCTGCCAGAAGAAATGCGCGATTCCCATTCCCACAATGGCGACAATAGAGATTGGCAGCGTGGTTTTAAAGGCGAAGTCGATGAGCGACATCTCCGCAGCCTTTGCCGCCAGCACAACGTCGCCGGAGGTCGGGGAGAGAATAATGGCTGCCGGAGACGCGCAAATGGCTGCTGCCGCGCCGCGGCTGATACCGACGTTCACCATGACCGGGAACAGCGTGGCCATGAGCAGTACGCCAAGTCCGGTTGCCGACGACACGGCCAGCGACATCAGGCAGGCGAGGAAATAGGCGGCGACCATCAGCAGATAGGGTGAGTTGATGTATTGCAGCGGTTTTGAGGCAAGCTTAACGACCATGTCGTTGGCACCGATATGGGTCATGTAGGCGGCAAAACCGCACAGCATCATGATCATCATACCCAGGTCGCCGCCGCGGCTCATGAGTAATATCTTAATGTATTCAACAATATCAGTGGCGGTGTAACCCGTAGTGGTTGCACTGGCAGGTAATACCTGATGTCCCATTATGGCGCTGATAATCAGCAGCGTTAAACCGCCGACAAATAATACGCCCGTGGCCGAATAGCCTTTAATGATGTAGCGTGCGACACCGACAATGACTACGACCCCAATAAGGAGTTCGAATAACGTAAGCATGATTTCCCCTGTATCTCTGTTGCAATGGAGCACAAAAAATCAATAAAAATAAGAAGGATGAAAATGTGCCGAATAAATGGCCTGTTCTTGCTGATTAAAATCAATAAACAGACGACTAGAGAGCAGAACAACCGTGTTTTTGCCATGGCTCTTACATTTACGCCATGAGAGTCTTGACCGTCAGAAATAGCGCAATATGTCCTTACAATGATAACAGATTGTTAATATTTTGTGTAATTCAGCATGTTGCTGATATAGAAGGCTAAACAGGTTAAAGGCTCACTCTGAATGTGCTTATTCAAACTTGCGGTCCAGTTTATTGAGAATATTCCCGGAAAAAAGCCGAATAATTAGGAATAACGCTGATGTCGTTAAGCCTTGATTCAACTACTTTATGGTAAACTTTGCCTCGAATACTAAGAATGGTAATTGCATTGTGATCGTACGTAATACATTTTTCTCAATTTTATTGTTTATTTTTGGGCAGTTAACGTTTTCTTCTGTTGCACAGGCAGAGGACAACGCGACGGATAAAGGGTGGTTCTCAACCTTTACGGATAATGTCTCTCAGACCTGGACGGCGCCCGAACATTATGATCTCTATGTTCCGGCAATAACGTGGCATGCGCGTTTTGCTTACGACAAAGAGAAAACCGATAAATATAACGAGCGTCCGTGGGGCGCTGGTTTCGGTCAGTCGCGCTGGGATGATAAGGGAAACTGGCATGGCATCTATCTGATGGCCTTTAAAGACTCCTTTAATAAATGGGAGCCGATTGGGGGCTACGGCTGGGAGAAAACCTGGCGCCCGCTAGCCGACGAGAACTTCCATGTCGGGTTGGGCTATACCGCGGGGGTCACCGCGCGTGACAACTGGAACTACATTCCGATCCCGGTACTGCTGCCGTTGGCCTCTATCGGTTACGGCCCCGCAACGTTCCAGATGACCTACATCCCGGGCACGTACAACAACGGTAACGTTTACTTCGCCTGGATGCGTTTTCAGTTTTAACTGAAAAAACGTTACCTGTTGGTGATAAAACGCGCAGCCGTTGATTCATAAACGATAAAAATCTGCCAGTGAAAATTAACGCGACTTTAGTCACTTTTTATCAAAGATCCGCTGGACAAAAGGTCTCACAATTGATGTACTGGTAACCGACACAGCATTTGTGTCGTTTTTTAATGTAAAGGTAATTTTGATGTCTAAGATTAAAGGTAACGTTAAGTGGTTTAATGAGTCCAAAGGATTCGGTTTCATTACTCCTGAAGATGGCAGCAAAGACGTGTTCGTACACTTCTCTGCAATCCAGTCTAATGGTTTCAAAACTCTGGCTGAAGGTCAGCGTGTAGAGTTCGAAATCACTAACGGTGCCAAAGGCCCTTCTGCTGCTAACGTAATCGCTCTGTAATCCAGACGCGTCAGCAAGAATTTCAAAACCCGCTCACTGAGCGGGTTTTTTTCGTTTTGAATCAGCCAAGCAGATACATTTTCAGGAAGCTGGCCACGATCAGCACGCTTAACAACACCATGCCTGCGCTCATCAGACTCTGTTTCATTCTGTCACCCTCGTTCAGTACTGCATCCAGAGTGACAGAGAAAAATTAAGCCAACATTAACGGTTCGGCTGTTAATGCGCGCTTGCGGAAGAAAATAGCCAAAATGCGATCCCCGTCATCGCAAAGGAGCCGAGCATATTGATCGCCATATTCATCAGCGCCCAGCCGATACGGCCTTCCTGAAAGAGAAAAACCGTTTCCGCAGAAAAGGTTGAGAAGGTGGTTAACCCGCCGCAGAATCCGGTGGTAATCAGGACTTTCCACATTGGGTCAATGTGTGTCATTCGGTTAAACCAGGCCAATCCCATGCCAATGATAAAGGCACCTATCAGGTTTGCAGCCAGCGTCCCCATGGGAATCGCCTGATGCAGGGGGTTAAACCGCATACTGAGAAACCATCGCGCAACGCTACCCGTTCCCCCACCAATAAAAACGGCTAAAAGTAGTTGTAACACGCTAAATACCTGCTATTTGATGTGTAAGAGAAGCGAGTTTAACGCCGTTTATGATGAGGGGACAAATATGTATGTTGCGGTAGGGCAATTTGCGGTCACGCCTGACTGGCAGGCTAACGCGATAAAATGCGTCAATCTGATGATGCAGGCCCAACAGAAAGGCGCGTCGCTGCTGGTGCTTCCTGAGGCGCTGCTGGCAAGGGATGATAATGACCCGGATTTATCCGTGAAGTCCGCGCAGCCGCTGGACGGTGAATTTTTACAGCAATTGCTCGCCCAGAGCGTGGGCAATACGATGACGACGATCTTAACAATCCATTTTCCCTCTACGCCGGGTCGGGCGGTGAATACGCTGGTGGCGATTCGCGGCGGAGCCATAGTCGCACGTTACGCCAAGCTTCATCTTTATGATGCCTTCAGCATTCAGGAATCACGGCGCGTCGACCCAGGAGACCGTGTTCCGCCGCTGCTGGAGATTGACGGATTAAAGGTTGGGCTGATGACCTGCTATGACCTGCGTTTTCCGGAGCTGGCACTCCATCTGGCGCTACAGGGGGCGGACGTGCTGGTTCTGCCTGCCGCGTGGGTTAAAGGGCCGTTAAAAGAACATCACTGGGCAACGCTGCTGGCGGCACGCGCGCTGGATACCACCTGCTATGTCGTTGCTGCAGGAGAATGCGGAACGAAGAACATCGGGCAAAGCAGGGTGGTCGATCCGCTGGGTGTGACGATTGCCGCCGCTGCGGAAGCCCCGGATTTGCTGGTGGCGGAGATAAACATAGACAGAATTGCGCTTGCACGTCAGCAATTACCCGTTCTTCGCAATCGTCGGTTTGCGCCACCGCAATTATTGTGATGTTTTTTTCAACAATGCTTGATTCACCTTGTTACAGATTGCTATTGTGTGCACGCGCTAAATGACCGTTAATACAGTCAGGTTTTGGCGCTGAATGCAGCCTGTTTTAAGTAAAGAAGGTATCTATGGGTGAGATTAGTATTACCAAACTGCTGGTGGTTGCCGCACTGGTCGTCCTGCTGTTTGGTACCAAGAAGTTACGCACGCTGGGTGGTGACCTGGGGGCTGCCATCAAAGGCTTTAAGAAAGCGATGAACGACGATGATACAGCCGCGAAGAAAAGCGCTGAGGATGACGTCCCGGCAGACAAGCTTTCTCACAAAGAGTGACGGCAACGCCTGAGGGCTTGCGAAAAAAAACCGGCTCATGAGGCCGGTTTTTTTGTATTACTGTAAATGAATATTACAGCATTATTTAACTTCTTCGCCTTTTGCCTGCATATCTGCATGGTAGGAGGAGCGAACAAACGGGCCGCATGCGGCGTGAGTAAAGCCCATCGCCAGCGCTTCGGCTTTCATTTCATCAAACTCGTCCGGGCTCACGTAGCGCTGTACCGGCAGGTGGTGACGGCTTGGCTGCAGATACTGGCCCAGAGTCAGCATGGTTACACCGTGGCGGCGAAGATCGCGCATCACCTCGATGATTTCATCGTTAGTTTCACCCAGACCTACCATCAGACCTGACTTGGTCGGAATATGCGGATGCGCTTCTTTGAAGCGTTCCAGCAGTTTCAGAGACCAGTTATAGTCAGCGCCCGGGCGGACCTGACGATAGAGACGCGGTACGTTTTCCAGGTTGTGGTTAAACACATCTGGCGGCGTCGCGGTCAGGATATCCAGCGCGCGGTCCATACGGCCGCGGAAGTCTGGCACCAGCGTCTCGATTTTGATGTTTGGGCTTTTCTCGCGAATGGCCGTAATACAGTCAGCGAAGTGCTGCGCTCCGCCGTCGCGCAGATCGTCACGGTCAACGGACGTGATAACCACATAGCGCAGCGCCATGTCGGCGATGGTCTGCGCCAGCTTCTGGGGTTCGTTAGCATCAGGTGCGACCGGACGGCCATGAGCAACATCGCAGAACGGGCAGCGGCGGGTACAGATAGCACCCAGAATCATAAACGTCGCGGTACCGTGATTGAAACATTCAGCAAGGTTCGGACAAGAGGCTTCTTCACAAACGGAGTGAAGGCCATTCTTGCGCATCGCCGCTTTGATCCCCTGGATACGCGAAGAGTCGGCCGGAAGTTTGATTTTCATCCATTCCGGTTTTCTTAACAGCGCCTCGCGCTCTGTAGCCACGTTTTTAACCGGGATAAGGGCCATTTTATCGGCATCGCGGTATTTAACACCGCGTTCCATCACAATGGGTTTACTCATAGCGTGCGTGTTCCAGTTGCGAATATCGAAGGAAAGCGTTTCAATTCAAGGGAATGTTGTATTTATCAACTATTTTTGAACGAACGACAGGCAGTATATCATTGAAACGGTCGTTAAAGCAGCCTGCCAGATCGCCAATTTGTAAAATAGTTGTTGTTTTGTGCCTTTTGCCCTGCCTGTCGCAGGGGCTTATGCTGGCTCAACCTGTCAGAAGGCCTGACGGATAATGCGGATGACGTTTTCCAGAACCGGATCGCGCAAGCTCAGCTTGTTGTAATGCAGTGAAATTTCAACAGATTCCGCATTAAGCTGGCTGAGGGGGATACTGTCCAGCGGCCAGCATTTCCGGAGCAGGCTGTACAGGCGCGATGGCATGATGCACAGCATATCGCTGCTGCCTATCAGGGATGCGGTGGTGAACATATTGTAACTGCTGAAGCTGATCTGACGTTCCGGGAAAATTTCATCAATACGCTGACGAAGGCCATGGTTGGACTGCCCTTCGGTCATGAAAGACGAGTGGTCGTAGTTGCGCAGGTTTTCGATGGTCAGCGGCTCGCTGAGGGCAGGATGCTGCTGACGGCAAACCAGCACCAGGTTATCCGCATAGAGCACATTTTGCCCCAGCGCTCTGGCACTGAAGCTGCCGCTTTCAATAATCAGGTCCGTCTGGAACTGGGCAAGCTGAACGTCAGGTTCATGGAGAGGCACATTGCGAAGCAGGAGCTGCGGAGCATGCTCTTTTACGGCCTGGAAGATCGCTGGCATCACCAGCACACCCACAGAAGGAGAACAGCCGATGGTGATGGTTCTCTGCTTATCATAGCTCCCGGTTAAATCCAGTGCGCCCAGAATCGACTCCAGCCCCTGGCTGATGTACTCATGAAGATGCGTGGCGTAAGCCGTCGGCGTTACCCCCTGGCCCTTACGGATAAATAACGGGTCAGGAAATATAGCGCGTAGCTTTTGGATGGACTGGCTTATTGCTGATGGCGTGAGATTAAGAATTTTCGCAGCGTTAACGATACCCTTATGGACATATACTGCCTCAAAAATAGTCAGTAAATTGAGATCAATATTACGTAAAGTCCGAAAAATTTGCGGCTTGTCTTCGCCACCAGGTTCATTCAGTCGTTTGGCTGGTAAATTATTATACTCCACGCTTTCACTCCGTATACATTCACAATATGAATGATAGTTGAATTTATTTATTATGCTTGTAGAGATTCGTAAAGTGTTGGTTTTGTTTCATTTGTTTATCAAAAGCAAACACTTGTGTGATAATTGCTCACGTTACTTATGCCGTGTTTGCCGTGCATGCTGGAGGCTAAATAATATGTAGCGGTAATATTCGGGCGCTTCGAAAATATAGAATCTATGGATTATTGTAAAGTGCAAAAACGGTAAATAGACAGTGGCCCGTCAAATTAGCGAGCCCTGTTGTACGATATATTAAGCAGGGATATATTCGTGCGGGGGATTGTTAAGTAGTGCTAACACGTTCTTCAAAAGCACGGGACGAATCGTGTCTGGCGTAGCGGTTTCTACCCACTGGCGCATTTGCGTCATTTCCATGCCGGCGTAGCCGCAGGGGTTTATGCGCTGGAAAGGCGCGAGATCCATATTAATATTCAAGGCCAGGCCATGGAATGAGCAGCCTTTACGAATACGCAGCCCCAGAGAGCAGATCTTCATTTCCCCAACGTAGACCCCAGGCGCATCGGCCCGCGGATGCGCGTCAATCCCGTATTCCGCCAGCGTATTGACGACTGTCTGTTCCAGTAAGGTAACCAGTTCACGCACGCCGAGCTTTCTGCGCTTCAGATTGAGCAGGACGTACATTACCTGCTGCCCGGGACCATGGTACGTGACCTGACCGCCGCGATCGCTCTGGATAACCGGAATATCGCCCGTCATTAATAAATGTTCTGCTTTTCCCGCCTGACCCTGCGTAAAGACCGGCAGGTGTTCGACCAGCCAGATCTCATCGGGGGTTGTGTCATCGCGTGAATCGGTGAAGTCATGCATAGCCTGGGAGACAGGCTCGTAAGGTTGCAGCCCGAGGTGACGGACCAGAATTTTATCCTGATACAAAACTGCGTCTCCGAAGACGAGGGACAAAAGGTATGCGGGAGTATATCACAGTGGGGAGAAGGGTTACCCGGCAAACCGGGTAACCGCAAAGGGACTACAGCACCATACGAACGATTTCGATATTGCCGAGCTCTTCGTACAGCGTCTCAACCTGCTCAATGTGTGTCGCAGTGATGGTAATAGAAACCGAGTGGTAGTTGCCCTTGCTGCTTGGTTTTACTGACGGAGAGTAGTCACCCGGCGCATGGCGCTGTACCACTTCAACCACCTGATCAACCAGCTCAGGTTTCGCCAGACCCATTACTTTGTAGGTAAATGGGGTAGGGAATTCAAGCAGTTCGTTAAGTTTGGTTTTCATGTCAGCTCCGGCGTAACGTCAAAAAATAATAACTCCCACGTCAGGTGGGAGTTATCAGGATACTTAGTATATGGGGATCAAAATCACACTTTCAAGTGTTCGATTTTTAACCAAACCAGTGGTGGAACATCAATTTAATATAATCAATGATTTTGCCGAAGAAATTGCCTTCAGGAATTTCTTGCAGGACCACCAGCGGGCGCTGATCGATCGTTTTGCCATCCAGCTGGAAGTTGATTGTGCCCACGACCTGATTTTTCTGCAGCGGGGCGTGCAGCTCGGTGCTGTTCAGGACGTAGCTGGCTTTCAGATCCTTCATACGACCGCGCGGAATGGTCAGGTAGAGGTCTTTATCAACGCCGAGAGAAGCACGGTCGTTGTCGCCGAACCAGACCGGTTCAGACGCAAACTCTTTGCCTGCTTTCAGTGGATTCACGGTTTCGAAGAAACGGAAGCCCCAGGTCAGCAGCTTCTTGCTTTCTGTTTCACGGCCTTTAAAGGTGCGGCCACCCATCACGGCAGAGATCAGACGCATCTGGCCTTCAGTGGCGGAGGCGACCAGGTTGTAGCCCGCTTTGTCGGTGTGACCGGTTTTGATGCCGTCAACGTTCAGGCTGTTATCCCACAGCAGGCCGTTACGGTTGGTCTGACGGATACCGTTGAAGGTGAACTCTTTCTCTTTATAGATAGAGTACTCATTAGGAACATCGCGGATCAGCGCCTGACCAATCAACGCCATGTCACGTGCCGAGCTGTACTGACCGTCTGCGTCCAGGCCGTGTACGGTCTGGAAATGGCTGTTTTTCAGACCCAGCGCGTTCACGTAGCTGTTCATCAGGCCTACGAAGGCATCCTGGCTACCGGCGGCGAAATCGGCCATCGCTACGCAGGCATCGTTACCCGACTGCAGGTTGATACCGCGAATCAGCTGGGAAACAGGAACCTGCATACCCGGTTTCAGGAACATCAGAGAGGAGCCCTTAAAGACCGGGTTCCCGGTTGCCCACGCATCGTTACCGATGGTGACCAGATCCGTTTCTTTGAATTTACCTGCCTTCATCGCCTGGCCGATAACGTAGCTGGTCATCATTTTGGTCAGGCTGGCCGGGTCACGGCGGGCATCGGCATTCTGTTCTGCCAGCACTTTGCCAGAGTTGTAATCGATCAGGATGTAGGATTCCGCGTCGATTTGCGGAACGCCAGGGATCATGGTCTTGATATTCAGGTCATCGGCGTGAGCTGCAGAGAGCGCAGCCGCGCAAAGGGCCGTGGTCAGCGCCATGCGCTGCACAAAACGAGCAGAAAAAGTGGTCTTCATGGTCAGAACTACGACATCCGTGATGGAATTAAAAAAAGTGCCTTACTATAGCAAATGCTATTCAGGCAGGCATCCGACTTTAAGCATGAGTTTGTGAATGTGTTTTACACAAACTGACAATTCGGATACCGCCGGTTAATTATTTCGCAACAGCGATAAATGACTGAAGCTGAGCTTCATTCTGCAGACGCTGCTGCAGGGAGGCTGCCTGCGATTTGCTGGCAAACGGCCCCATCTGAATGCGCCAGACCGCACCGTTCTGCTCAACGCGTCCTGGTACGCCAAACTGCTGGCTCAGGCGCTGCTGATACTGTTTAGCCCGGGCCTGATCGCTCACAGCACCGACCTGAACCACATAGCTGCCGCTGGCCGCTGTTGGAGCCGCCACCGCGGCACTTTGCGTGGCCGCGGGCGCCGTTACGGGAGCTTGCTGGGTCGCTGGTGCAGCAACGGGAGCGGGGGCTGGGGTAGGTTCACTGCCTTCCAGCACGCCCGAGGCTAAGGTCGTCGGTGCGCCAAGAAAACCGCTGCTCTTTACCGGTGCGCCCGTTGAATCGTCGCTTTGCAGCGTGTCGTTGCTGATTGGGCGTATTTCTCCCCCCGGCTGAGCAGGCTCGGCCGGAGAAGAGACGCTGCCCATTCCGCCGTCAAGATTGGGGCGGTCGGGCAGGGCATAGGTCTGTTTCGCCACCGTCGTACACGCGGTACCTGGCCCGGAGAGGGAGCCATCCTGCGCCACAATAATCGGGTCAATACGGACTTTGGTGTTGTTCGAGGTATTCAGGCGATCGGCAGACGCGCGCGACAGGGAGATCACCCGGTCATTTCCGTAAGGGCCGCGGTCGTTGATACGCACGACAATCATACGGCCGTTTGCCTGGTTGGTGATACGGGCGTAGCTCGGGATCGGCAGCGTTGGGTGTGCTGCCGTCAGCTGCATCGGGTCGAACGTCTCCCCGGAGGCCGTCAGGTTACTGCCTGGCTCGGCATCGTAAATGGCGGCAAAGCCCGCCTGACTGAAACGGGAAGGATCCTGAACAATTTTATAGCTTTTGCCGTCGCGCTCGTAATCCTGATTGGCACTGGCATTCAGCGGTTCATAAACGGGATCGGCACCGCTGATTTCAACGATTGGGCCATTACACACCGCAGGCTGCGGCGGCGCGACGGTTGCCTGTTGCTGACCATCATCACTTGTGCAGGCCGCAAGTAAACTTGCCGCAATGCAGATCCCCAGCCACTGCTTACGCATTCCGATCCCCTTATTTTTATACGCTTTTTGACAACATTTTTCTGTGGGTATGGATCGACATCACGATACCAAACCCGGCCATCAACACGATCAGTGCCGAGCCCCCGTAACTCACCAGCGGCAGCGGTACGCCTACCACCGGCAGAATACCACTCACCATACCAATATTTACGAAGACATAAACGAATAAAATCAGCATCAACCCGCCAGCCATGACGCGACCAAAGGTCGTTTGCGCGCGTGCTGCAATCCACAATCCCCGCATGATCAGCAGAACGTATAGCGCCAGGAGTATTAAGATGCCCACCAGCCCCAGCTCTTCCGCGAGTACCGCAAAGATAAAGTCGGTGTGGCGTTCCGGTAAAAATTCCAGCTGCGACTGCGTACCGTGCAGCCAGCCTTTCCCGCGCAGGCCGCCGGAGCCAATCGCAATCTTGGACTGAATAATATGATAGCCCGCGCCTAGCGGATCGGTTTCCGGATCGAGCAGCATCATGACGCGCTGGCGCTGGTAATCGTGCATCAGGAAGAACCAGAGAATAGGGATGAACGCCGCTATCAGCACCACCGCGATACCAATCAGGCGCCAGCTCAGGCCCGACAGAAAGAGGACAAACAGACCGGAGAGCGCGATAAGGATTGAGGTGCCAAGGTCAGGCTGTGCCGCAACCAGCAGCGTTGGCAGGAAAATCAGCACCAGCGCGATGGCGGTATTCTTCAGAGACGGCGGACAGACGTCGCGGTTGATAAAGCGTGCCACCATCAGTGGCACGGCGATTTTGGCAATCTCCGAGGGCTGGAAGCGGACAATACCCAAATCCAGCCAGCGCTGCGCCCCTTTTGAAATGGCGCCAAACGCATCGACCGCAACCAGCAAAATAATACAGAAGATGTAGAGATAGGGCGCCCAGCCTTCGTAAACGCGCGGCGGGATCTGCGCCATCACCACCATAATGATCAGGCCCATGGCGATCTGGCCGATTTTGCGCTCCATCATCCCGATGTCCTGGCCGCTGGCGCTCCAGATAACAAGCGCACTGTAAACCAGCAGAGCCAGTAGGATCAGCAGCATGGCTGGGTCGATGTGGATTTTGTCCCACAGCGATTTTTTATTTGGATTATCCGTCATGATTATTGGTCCTCCGCCGCAGCGGCGGCCGGGTTTTCAGCCGGCAGTTCGGTGTTGTTATCACCCAGCATGATGTGGTCAAGGATCTGGCGCATGATGGTCCCTACTGCAGGCCCGGCACCGCCGTTCTCCAGAATCATTGCCACCGCGACCTGCGGGTTGTCATAAGGGGCAAACGCCGTCATCAGCTTATGGTCACGCAGACGTTCGGCAATGCGGTGCGCGTTATAGGTTTCGTTGGCTTTCAGACCAAATACCTGCGCAGTACCGGACTTCGCCGCCACTTTGTACGGCGTCCCGGCGAAATACTTATGTGCGGTACCGTTCGGGCGGTTTGCCACGCCGTACATACCGTCTTTCGCGATTTCCCAGAAGCCGGAATGAATGTCACCCACCGGGGCTTCGTGCGGCTGGTTCCACGGCACTTTTTTGCCGTCTTCAACCGTACTCTGCAGCAGATGCGGCACTTTCACCACGCCGTCATTGATGAGGATCATCATGGCTTTGTTCATCTGAAGCGGCGTTGCCGTCCAGTAGCCCTGACCGATACCCACCGGAATGGTGTCGCCCTGATACCACGGCTTTTTAAAGCGCTTCAGCTTCCATTCGCGCGTCGGCATGTTGCCGGAGCGTTCCTCCGCAAGGTCAACGCCGGTGTAGTGTCCGTAGCCGAATTTGCTCATCCACTCTGACAGGCGGTCGATCCCCATGTCATAGGCCACCTGATAGAAGAAGGTATCCGCAGACTCCTCCAGCGATTTGGTGACGTTCAGATGACCGTGACCCCATTTTTTCCAGTCGCGATAGCGCTTATCTGAACCCGGCAGCTGCCACCAGCCCGGGTCAAACAGGCTGGTATTGCGGTTGATGACGCCAGCACTCAGAGCAGAGACCGCCACGTACGGTTTAACCGTTGATGCCGGTGGGTAAACCCCTTGCGTCGCGCGGTTCACCAGCGGCGTGTTGGGGTCATTCAGCAGACCGGAGTAGTCTTTACTGGAAATGCCGTCAACAAACAGGTTCGGGTCATAGCTTGGCATTGACACCATCGCCAGGATGCCGCCGGTTCGAGGATCGGTGACCACAACGGCTGCACGACTGCCCGCCAGCAGGGTTTCAATATACTGCTGTAGCTTAAGGTCGAGGGTCAGATAGACGTCATGCCCGGCCTGAGGCGGCACTTCTTTAAGCTGGCGAATCACGCGGCCGCGGTTGTTAACCTCCACCTCTTCATAGCCGGTTTGCCCGTGCAGGACATCTTCGTAGTAGCGTTCAATGCCCAGCTTACCGATGTCGTGCGTTGCGGCGTAGTTCGCCAGCTTGCCGTCTTTATCAAGGCGGTCGACGTCTTTGTCGTTAATCTTGGAGACGTAGCCAATCACATGCGTCAGCGCGGAGCCGTAAGGGTAGTAGCGACGCTTGTAGCCCTTTACTTCCACGCCGGGGAAACGGTACTGGTTCACCGCAAAGCGGGCCACCTGGACTTCCGTCAGGTTGGTTTTAACCGGGATGGAGGTGAATCGGTGTGAGCGGGCGCGCTCTTTTTTGAAGGCGGCGATATCGTCGTCGTTAAGGTCGACAACGCTTTTCAGCGCTTCCAGCGTATCCTGAACATTATCGACTTTTTCCGGCATCATCTCGATTTGATAGATGGTGCGGTTTAACGCCAGCGGGGTGCCGTTGCGATCGTAAATAATGCCGCGGCTGGGCGCGATAGGCACCAGCTTGATACGGTTTTCGTTGGAACGCGTCTGGTAGTCGGTAAAACGGACAATTTGCAGATTATAAAGGTTGGCGATCAGCACGCCGGTAAGCAGCAAAATCCCGGTGAAGGCGACCAGCGCCCGGCGCACAAACAGCGCGGACTCAGCCGTATAGTCGCGAAAAGAATTCTGTAGTTTCATCCGCTGCTTAATCTACCCTGGTCAGTCATTACTCGCGGTGATAGGGGTGGTTGGTAGTAATGCTCCACGCGCGATACAGGCTTTCTGCCACCAGTACCCGAACGAGCGGGTGGGGAAGCGTCAGCGCGGAGAGGGACCAACTTTGTTCTGCTGCCGCTTTGCAGGCAGGGGATAACCCTTCGGGTCCGCCAATCAACAGACTGACGTCACGGCCATCCTGCTTCCAGCGCTCCAGTTCGTGCGCCAGCTGCGGCGTATCCCAGGGTTTTCCTGGAATATCGAGGGTGACGATGCGGTTTTTGCCAGCGGCAGCCAGCATCAGTTCGCCCTCTTTATCGAGAATACGTTTGATATCGGCGTTCTTGCCGCGCTTACCGGCGGGGATTTCCACCAGTTCGAACGGCATGTCTTTTGGAAAACGACGCAGATATTCAGTAAAACCGGTTTGTACCCAGTCCGGCATTTTGGTGCCGACGGCGACCAGCTGCAACTTCACGCATTAACCCCAGAGTTTTTCCAGCTCATACAGGCGACGGCTCTCTTCCTGCATGACGTGGACAATCACATCGCCGAGATCGACAACCACCCAGTCAGCCGTCGCTTCACCTTCAACGCCGAGCGGCAACAGCCCTGCAGCACGTGATTCCTGTACCACGTGATCGGCAATTGAAACAACATGACGTGTGGACGTACCGGTGCAGATGATCATGCAGTCGGTAATACTGGATTTACCCTTAACGTCGATAGCGATGATGTCCTGACCTTTCAGGTCATCAATTTTGTCAATAACAAAATCCTGGAGTGCTTTACCCTGCAAGTTTTCCCCCTGGGGTGAATGAGATTGTAAAACGTTGAATTCGTAGCCAGACAGTATACCTGAACTCATGCCTGTGTCGGGACAAAAGTCTCCGGTCGGGCTTTTGAAGGCGGGTATCATCCCACCCTCTGCCTGAGATTGCATCGCCATTTTTGTAAAACAATTTCTGTAAAGCAATCATCGGCGGGAAAGTCTGGCAGCGGAGAATAACAGTATGGCTTACCCTGTCAAGGCAGGATAAACAATAAGCCGCTTTTTATGCCCTCCGGCTATTCATCTGCGCTTTTCTGATACAAACCATGCGTATGGATATAGGCCAGCACCGGTGCGGGGAGCAGATCGTCACACGCTAAACCCTGCTGTAAGCGCTCGCGAATGAGGGTTGCAGAGATATCGAACCACGGCGTTTCGGCCAGATAAATCTTCCCGGCAGGCTGAGTGTGAAGATCTTCAACATTGGCGGTGAGATGATCTTCCAGCCACTGCTGGTACTGCGCTTCGCGCATGGTCAGCGGATAGCCAGGACGGCGGCAGACGAGCAGGTGGCTGTTCTCCAGGATGGTTTCATATTTATGCCATGTGGGGAAGTTCAGCAGGGAGTCCTGTCCGATGATAAAAGCCAGCGGCTGGTCTGGACCTTGTTCTGTGCGCCACTCCTGAAGCGTCTGTGAGGTCCAGGAGGGTGTGTCGCGACGCAGCTCACGCTCGTCAAGCCGGAAGAGCGGCTTATCTGCGATGGCCAGGGCAAGCATCTCTTTTCGCTGCTCGCTGGTCGCCTCAGGCTGTGGACGATGGGGCGGGACATTATTGGGCATGATGGTGACGCGCTGAAGGCCGATCAGATTCGCCAGAATTTCAACCGGCTTCAGATGCCCGTAGTGTACCGGGTCGAAGGTGCCGCCATACAGGGCCTGTAAAGAGTGCATACTATCCATCAATAAAAACGTCTGCCAGCGCCTTGTGGCAGAGCAGCAGGGAAAGGCTTTCCAGCTCCGCCCAGACCGACTGGCCGTAATCTTGCTTTAGCGTAAGCTCGGCGCGCATCAGAAGCTGTACCGCCTGGCGAAGCTGTTCATGACTCAGGCGGTTGATGGCCTCGGTGGTCAAAGCCCGGCGATTTTGCCACACCCGGTGTTTATCAAACAGCGAACGCAAAGGCGTATGGGCAGACTGACGCTTGAGCGTAATCAGCAGCAGCAGTTCGCGCTGCAGGGTTCGCAGCAGAATAACCGGTTCGCTGCCTTCGAGGCGCAGCTGCTGCAGAATATGCAGGGCGCGTTTACTTTTTGCCGACAGCAGCGCGTCCACCCAGTGGAACGGCGTGAAGTGCGCCGCGTCGTTAACGGCCTGCTCGACGCGCGGCAAGGTCAGCTTGCCGTCCGGCCAGAGCAGGGAGAGTCTGTCCAGCGCCTGCGCCAGGGCCAGCAGGTTACCTTCATAGCAGTAGCAGAGCAGCTGGTTCGCCGCGTCATCCAGCTGAAGGTTGTGCTGCTTCGCTCTCGCGGCGACCCATTTAGGCAGATGCGCCTGCTCAGGCGTCTGACAGGTGACCAACACCGCGTGGGGCGCGAGTTGGGTAAACCATGCCGCGTTTTCCTGCGCTTTGGTCAGCTTGTTGCCACGCACAATCAGGATCAGATCGCTGTGTAAGAGGCTGACCAGCGTAGCGAGCTGCTCGTTCATCGCCGCGTTAGGCCCGTTTTCCGGCAGCAGGATCTGAATCGTCTGGCGCGATGCGAACAGGCTCATCGCCTGACAGAGCGAGAAGAGGGCGTTCCAGTCGGTATTGTTATCCAACTGGACGGTGTGGTGTTCATCAAAGCCCTGCTCGGCGGCGGCATGCCGCACGGCATCCAGGCTTTCCTGAAGTAATAACGGATCGTTTCCAAGAAGCAGATACGCCGCGCGCAGCCCTTCATTGAGCTGCGCGCGGAGTTGTTCAGGATACAGCCTGATCATCATTTACCCAGAGAGTTAGCAGCAGGAAGCGTGCCATCAACCGGTTTATCAACAATGTCAGATCCTTGTTTGGTTGACGCTGCAATACTTGGCAGTTTACGGATCAGCTGTTCCGCCGCCTTGTCGTACATTTCGTTGATGATAATCTGCTGTTCGGCATCTTTTGCCAGCGCCGTCTGCGGGTTATCGAAGAACGAACGGTACACTTTCGTGCTGATCGGATAGATGTCTTTACCCGGGATCAGAACTGCCGCGTTGACCGTCAACACCATTTGATACTCTGCGGTACGGCCATCCTGGAAGATAGACGCAGTGTCTCTCGACAGACCACTTCCTGTCACACGCAGAGACGGTACATCCTGACGCAGCGTCTGTTTCTCAACAAGCTCAACGCCGTTCAGACGCAGCTGATTGCGAATTGCCCGGCTGAGTGGACCGTTCGGATCTCCGGAATCAAAGATCATGGTTTTCATCTGAGCAGGCACCGCCGTGGTATTGCGCAGGTGCCAGCCGCAGCCAGCGGTGACAAGCACCGCCAGAGATAAGAGTATTGTTGCCAGTTGTCGCACGTTTCCTCCCGCGCTTAGCCAACGACCAGATTCAGCAGTTTACCAGGTACGTAGATCACTTTACGTACGGTAACGCCCTCAAGATATTTAGCGACCAGTGGTTCCTGGCCCGCGCGCTCGCGAACCTGTTCTTCGGTTGCATCGACCGCCACGGTAATTTTACCGCGGACTTTACCGTTCACCTGGACCACGACCAGCGTGGTGTTTTCCACCATCGCGGCTTCGTCAGCCTGCGGCCACGGCGCGTTGTCGATATCGCCTTCGCCTTTCAGCTCCTGCCACAGGGTAAAGCTAACGTGCGGCGTGAACGGGTTCAGCATGCGAACGACGGCCAGCAGCGCTTCACGCATTAAGGCACGATCCTGCTCGCCGTCCTGCGGGGCTTTCGCCAGCTTGTTCATCAGTTCCATAATAGCCGCAATTGCGGTATTGAAGGTCTGACGACGACCAATATCATCGGTCACTTTCGCAATGGTTTTATGAACATCACGACGCAGCGCCTGCTGTTCTTCAGTCAGGGCAGCAGCGTTCAGCGCCGGGGCATCGCCCAGTGAGGTGTGCTCGTAAACCAGCTTCCAGACGCGTTTCAGGAAGCGGTTTGCGCCTTCCACGCCAGACTCCTGCCATTCCAGCGTCATGTCTGCCGGAGAGGCAAACATCATGAACAGACGCACGGTATCCGCACCATAACGCTCAACCATCACCTGCGGGTCGATACCGTTGTTTTTCGACTTGGACATTTTGCTCATGCCGGTGTAGACCAGCTCGTGACCTTCAGCGTCTTTCGCCTTCACGATACGGCCCTTCTCGTCGCGCTCAACGATCGCGTCAACCGGAGATACCCAGTTACGCTCGCCGTTTGCCCCGACGTAATAGAAGGCATCCGCCAGCACCATGCCCTGACACAGCAGCTGTTTTGCAGGTTCGTCAGAGTTCACCATGCCCGCATCGCGCATCAGCTTGTGGAAGAAGCGGAAGTAGAGCAGGTGCATGATGGCGTGTTCGATACCACCGATGTAGATATCTACCGGCAGCCAGTAGTTCGCTGCTTTGGAATCCAGCATGCCGTCCTGATACTGAGGACAGGTGTAGCGAGCATAGTACCAGGATGACTCCATAAAGGTGTCAAAGGTGTCGGTTTCGCGCAGCGCGGGCTGACCGTTGACGGTGGTTTTTGCCCACTCAGGATCGGCTTTGATCGGGCTGGTGATACCGTCCATGACCACGTCTTCCGGCAGGATCACCGGCAGCTGATCTTCCGGCGTTGGCATCACGGTGCCATCTTCCAGCGTCACCATTGGAATTGGCGCACCCCAGTAACGCTGACGGGAAACGCCCCAGTCGCGCAGACGGAAGTTAACTTTACGCTCGCCCACGCCAAGGGAGGCCAGCTTGTCGGCGATAGCGTTGAAGCCCTCTTCGAAGCTCAGACCGTTGAACTCGCCGGAGTTGAACAAGGTCCCTTTTTCGGTCAGCGCTTGTTCGGACAGGTCTGGTTCAGAACCGTCAGCCGTCAGAATAACAGGCTTGATGGTCAGGCCATATTTAGTGGCAAATTCATAGTCGCGCTGGTCGTGACCCGGAACGGCCATCACGGCGCCTGTGCCGTATTCCATCAGTACGAAGTTGGCGGCCCAGACAGGGATCGCTTCGCCCGTCAGCGGGTGAATGGCTTTAAAGCCGGTATCAACCCCTTTTTTCTCCATCGTTGCCATATCGGCTTCGGCCACTTTCGTGTTGCGGCACTCGTCGATGAAGGTAGCCAGTTCGGGATTGTTCTCTGCCGCTTTCTGCGCCAGCGGGTGACCTGCGGCCACGGCCAGGTAGGTCGCGCCCATGAAGGTGTCCGGACGGGTGGTGTAGACGGTCAGGGTCTGGTCGTAGTTCTCAACGTTGAAGGTAATTTCCACGCCTTCAGAACGGCCGATCCAGTTGCGCTGCATGGTCTTAACGGTATCTGGCCAGTGGTCCAGATTATCCAGATCGTTCAGCAGCTCATCAGCGTAAGCGGTGATTTTAATAAACCACTGCGGGATCTCTTTACGCTCTACTTTAGTATCACAGCGCCAGCAGCAGCCATCGATAACCTGTTCGTTCGCGAGAACGGTCTGGTCATTCGGGCACCAGTTAACGGCAGAGGTCTTCTTGTACACCAGGCCTTTTTTGTACAGCTCAGTGAAGAATTTCTGTTCCCAGCGGTAGTATTCCGGGGTACAGGTTGCCAGCTCGCGGCTCCAGTCATAGCCAAAGCCCAGCATTTTGAGCTGGTTTTTCATGTACGCGATGTTGTCGTACGTCCACGGTGCCGGCGCCGTATTGTTTTTGACCGCCGCGCCTTCCGCAGGCAGACCGAACGCATCCCAACCGATGGGTTGCAGAACGTTTTTGCCCAGCATGCGCTGGTAGCGCGCAATCACATCACCAATGGTGTAGTTACGCACGTGGCCCATGTGTAGTCGACCAGAAGGATAGGGAAGCATCGACAGGCAGTAATACTTCTCTTTGCTCTCGTCTTCGGTTACTTCAAAGGTGCGCTTCTCGTCCCAGTGTTGCTGGACTTTTGATTCTATCTCTTCCGGGCGGTATTGCTCTTGCATGGCAGCCAGTGGTCCTGTGTTCAATACAGCTACAAATGTAGCCAATGGATGTGGTAATTCAGATCCGCATAGCATAGCCCAAACGCCCGCGTCAAAACAGCCTTTCGCACAAATGCGCTTTGCAGGAATTTACCGGGTCTGTGCTTCACCTGACAAAGCGGCGCTGAAATAAGGTCTATTATTAGAAATAGTTACTGACCCGGGAGGCAAAATGATGAACAAGGTTGCTCAATTTTACCGCGAACTGGTGGCGACACTGACGGAACGGCTGCGTAACGGCGAGCGTGATATCGACGCGCTGGTGGAGCAGGCGCGTGCCCGCGTGTCGCAAACGGGTGAGTTAACGCGAACCGAAGTGGAAGAGGTGACCCGCGCCGTTCGTCGCGATCTGGAAGAGTTCGCGCGCAGCTACCAGGAAAGCCAGGAGGAGGTCACGGACAGCGTTTTCATGCGGGTGATCAAAGAGAGCCTGTGGCAGGAGCTGGCCGATATCACGGATAAAACGCAGCTGGAGTGGCGTGAAGTCTTTCAGGATTTAAACCACCACGGTGTGTACCACAGCGGTGAAGTGGTCGGGCTGGGAAATCTGGTGTGCGAGAATTGCCACCATCATATTGCGGTGTATACGCCGGAGGTCCTGTCGCTGTGTCCGAAATGCGGCCACGATCAGTTCCAGCGTCGGCCATTTGAGCCCTAGGTAAAAGCGCAGGTTTGCGCCCTCTCCCCGTGGGAGAGGGCCGGGGTGAGGGCATCAGGCCGCACTACGCACTATAGTAAGCCAGTCTCTCCGCCAGCAAATCCACAAACGCCTCACGGTCAATATCCACCATCACCGTGGTATTCGGTTTATTCCCCGTCAGCGAGTAGTAGTCCACCACCGTCATCCCCTGGGTGTATTTCCCCTGAGTTTCGACGCCAACCCACCTGTGGACTGTGGTAAACATCTCCGGTTTTAACAGCCAGGCAATGGTGCACGGATCGTGCAGCGGCGCGCCGTGGAATCCCCATTTCTCGGCTTTGTGATACTCCATAAAGAAGTCGAGCAGCTCAGCCACGGTTGTCGCGACCGGATTGCCCACGGAGCGGAAGCGCTCAATGTCGTCTGCCATAATCTGCGCGCGATGCGTCACATCCAGCCCTGCCATCACAACTGGCAGGCCCGACTGGAAGACGATTTCCGCTGCTTCCGGATCGACAAAAATGTTGAACTCTGCGGAAGGCGTCCAGTTTCCCAAGCCCATAGCCCCGCCCATGATGACGATACGAGCGATTTTGCTGTGCAGTTCAGGATGGCTGTTCAGCAGCAGCGCGACGTTGGTTTGCGGTCCCGTTGCCACCAGAGTGACGGGTTCCGCGCTCTCGCGCAGCACCTTTGCCATCAGCTCCACGGCGGTGCAGCTTTGCGGCGTGAAGCCAGGTTCCGGCAGCGCCGGACCGTCCAGCCCGCTTTCGCCATGCACGTTATCCGCAATAATTAATTCACGCATCAGGGGCTTGAGGGCGCCGCCGGCGACAGGAATATCCGTGCGCTTGAGCAGCGTCAGCATGCGCAAAACGTTACGCAGGGTTTTATCCGGCGTCTGGTTTCCGGCAGAAGAGGTGACGGCTTTGACGTCGAGCTCGGGGGAGGCAAGTGCAAGGACGAGCGCGATCGCGTCATCATGACCCGGGTCGCAATCGAAAATTATAGGTTGTGCCATAGCGTTCTCCATTCATAGCGTTATTTTGTGACAAGGTTAACGCTGCAATGGGGCACGGACGAGAAGAAGTGAGCGAAAGCGTGAGGCAGTGCGCAATCCGCAGATTGCGCACCGAGAAGGTTAGTGCAGGATTTTCGCGAGGAAATCTTTCGCACGTTCCGATTTCGGGTTGGCGAAGAACTCCTCTTTCGGGGAATCTTCGACAATTTTCCCTTCGTCCATGAAGATCACGCGGTTGGCCACCTTGCGGGCGAAGCCCATTTCATGGGTCACCACCATCATGGTCATCCCTTCGTGCGCCAGCTCGACCATCACGTCCAGCACTTCGTTGATCATCTCCGGATCGAGCGCCGACGTTGGCTCATCAAACAGCATGGCAACCGGATCCATGCACAGCGCGCGGGCGATCGCCACACGCTGCTGCTGGCCGCCGGAAAGCTGCGCCGGGAACTTATCGGCATGAGCCGCGAGCCCAACGCGTTCCAGGAGCTTCAGGCCTTTCTCGCGCGACGCTTTTTTATCACGCTTGAGCACTTTCACCTGGGCCAGGGTCAGGTTCTCAATAATGGAGAGGTGAGGGAACAGCTCAAAATGCTGGAACACCATGCCAACGTGAGAGCGAAGCTGGGCAAGATTGGTTTTCTTGTCGTTGACTTTGGTGCCGTTGACGACGATCTCACCCTGCTGGACCGGCTCCAGTCCGTTAACGGTTTTGATCAGCGTCGATTTACCGGAACCGGACGGTCCGCACACCACTACCACGTCGCCTTTTTTCACTTCGGTGGAGCAGTCGGTCAGCACCTGAAAGTGCCCATACCATTTAGAAACATTTTTCAGGGAAATCATTGTACCGTCCTTTTCTTCAGCCAGCTGACCAACAGCGACGCGCTTAAACTAATCACAAAATAGACCGCTCCCGCAAAGAGCACCATCTCAACCTGCGTACCATCACGCTCACCGATGGTGGACGCGGTACGGAAGAAGTCTGCCAGGCTCAGCACGTAGACCAGGGACGTATCCTGGAACAGCACAATTCCCTGGGTCAGCAGGAGCGGAACCATGGCGCGAAACGCCTGCGGCAGAATAATGAGCTGCATGGACTGCCAGTGCGTCATCCCCAGCGCCAGCGCGGCGCTGGATTGCCCGCGGGAGATACTCTGAATGCCTGCACGGATAATCTCCGAGTAGTAAGCGGCCTCAAACATTGAGAACGCCACCATCGCCGAGATCAGACGGATATCGGTTTTTGGCGACAGCCCCAGCACGTTTTGCAGGAAGCCGGGCACGATCAGGTAAAACCACAGCAGCACCATTACCAGCGGGATGGAACGGAACACGTTAACGTAGGCGGTCGCAAACCAGGCGAGCGGCTTAAAGCTCGACAGGCGCATGACGGCCAGCAGGGTGCCCCAGACGATACCGACGATAATGGCAATGACGGTGATTTTTAAGGTAATCATCAGTCCATCAAGCAGGTAAGGCATGGATGGAACGATAGAACTCCAGTCAAATTCGTACATTATTTGCCCCCCATGTTGCCCGGCAGGCGAATTTTGCGTTCAACCAGGTTCATCACCAGCATGATGAAAGCGTTAATCAGAACGTAGGCGAGCGTGATCGCGGTGAAGGATTCCCACGCGTGAGCGGAGTAATCCAGCAGCTTGCCCGCCTGCGCGGCCATATCAACCAGGCCGATGGTCGAGGCGATGGCCGAGTTTTTCACCAGGTTCATCATCTCGGAGGTCATCGGCGGAACGATGACGCGGTAGGCGTTAGGCAGCAGCACGTAGCGGTAGGTCTGTGGCAGGGTTAACCCCATCGCCAGACCCGCATTTTTTTGTCCGCGGGGTAATGACTGAATGGCGGCACGCACCTGCTCGCAAACGCGCGCAGCGGTAAACAGTCCCAGACACATCATGGAGGAGACAAAGAACTGCACATTCGGATCCAGTTCCGACTTGAACCACATGCCAATATTTTCCGGCAGCAGTTCCGGGATAACCAGATACCAGGTAAAGAATTGCACGATCAGCGGAACGTTACGGAACAGTTCCACGTACAGGGTGCCGAGTGTTGAAAGAAAACGGTTAGGGACGGTGCGCAGAATACCGAACAGAGAACCGACAAGAAACGCGATGATCCACGCCGTTATCGATAATGCCACGGTGACCTGAAAGCCGCTCCACAGCCAGCCAAGATAGGTGGTGTTGCCGAACGGGGCTTGTTGCAGGAATATGCCCCAGTTCCAGTCGATTGACATAATAAACTCCAGAAAAAAAAGGGTAGCAGCGCTACCCTCGAAGATTGGTGAGAAGCTCATTTTTCGCGCTGAGTGGGGAACGACCACTCAACGTATAGTCTGTCCATGCTTCCCGACAATCGAGAGGGCAGGAGATCCCGCCCCTGTTGTTCTAATTAGTTAAGAGCCTTGTCATTTGGAGATTTGAACAGCGCTTTCATGTCGTCTGACAGTTCAAAATTCATGTTCAGGTTTTTTGGTGGAATCGGGTTCTTGAACCATTTGTCGAACCATTTTTCCGCTTCGCCTGAGGTCTGCACCTGGGCGATGGTGTCATCGATCAGCTTTTTGAACTGCGGATCGTCTTTACGCAGCATACAGCCGTAGGCTTCTTTCGACTGCGCGGTACCGACGATATCCCAGTTGTCTGGTTTCTTCGCTTTCGCACGCTCGCCTGCCAGCAGGGCGTCGTCCATCATAAACGCGACGGCACGACCGCTTTCCAGGGTACGGAAGGAGTCGCCATGGTCTTTCGCGCTGATGATGCGCATATCCATTTTCTTCTCGTCGTTCAGCTTGTGCAGCAGCACTTCAGACGTGGTCCCGGAGGTGACAACGACCGCTTTCCCTTTCAGGTCAGCGAAGTCTTTGATCTCACCACCTTTCTTCGTCAGCAGGCGGGTGCCCACAACAAAGATGGTGTCGGAGAAGGCAGCCTGCTTCTGACGCTCGAGGTTGTTGGTGGTGGAGCCACACTCGAAGTCAAAGGTGCCGTTTTGCAGCAGCGGAATACGGTTCTGTGAAGTGATGGGGATCAGCTTCACCTGCAGGTCAGGTTTGTTCAGCTTTTTCTTCACAGCTTCAACGATGGCGTTGGAGTAATCCTGTGAATAGCCCACGACTTTTTGCGTGTTGTCGTAGTAAGAGAACGGGACAGAAGATTCACGGTGGCCGACCACGATAACGCCGTTTTTGGCAATCTTGTCGAGAGTGCTGCCTGCTGCCGGAGCGTCTTCAGCGTGAACCACGCCTGCGGACATCCCCATAACCAGCATTGCTGTGGCCAGTTTACGTAATTGCATACCCAACTCCTTTTTTATCAGCGCCAGCGACGCATTGATACCCATTGTGATGTTGTTATATCTCGCGCAATGCGAGTGCAGTGTTATGCAAGCTTGTTAACATTTAGTCTGGCTTAATGTAAAGATTTTGCTGCGTTATTGTTTATTTTTGCGAAGCACGCCGCACCATTCAGAGGCAAATATCTCCCGTTGCACCGTTTCGGTGCTACCGATGATCTACGCTGGTGCGACAAAGTTGCACAGTAAGCCAAACTGCGTTTACCTGAATAAACAAAGCAATAGGCGTGCCAGAATTGAAGTCCGGAGGGAATTGTCGGGTGGCGCTGACGCTTACCCGACCTACAAAAGCGAAACAGTAGGCCGGGTAAGCGTCAGCGCCACCCGGCAGGAAGAGGAGGGATTATCGACGACGCTGGCGCAGACTCATCAGCACCGCGCCAAAGCCGAACAGCGCGGTCAGGATCCACAGCGGCCAGTTGCCGGTGCGGGCGTACGGCGTCAGCCCGGTGGTAGGTGTGACGCTGGTGGTCAGCACTTCTCGGGTGAACTGCGGGATCATGGCCTGGATTTCACCCTGCGGACCAATCACGGCGGTGATGCCGTTGTTGGTGCTGCGCAGCAGGGGACGTGCCAGCTCCAGGGAGCGCATGCGTGCCATCTGGAAGTGCTGCCACGGGCCGATTGATTTACCAAACCAGGCATCGTTAGAGATGGTCAGCAAATAGTCCGTATTCGGGCGGAAGTTATCGCGCACCTGCTCGCCTAAGATAATTTCGTAGCAGATGGCCGCCGTCAGGGCTGCGCCGTGCGCGTGCAGCTGAGGCTGAACGTACGGTCCGCGGCTGAAGGAGGACATCGGCAGATCGAAGAACGGGGCCAGCGGGCGAAGAATTGACTCCAGCGGCACAAATTCACCAAACGGCACCAGGTGGTTCTTGTTGTACCGATCGGTGGAGTGGTAGCTGTATTCGCTGTCTTTGCCGAGCGTAATGATGGTGTTGTAGGTGTCGTAGCGGTTCTGCTGATTCAGACGCGCATCGACAATGCCGGTGATCAGCGTACTGCCACGCGAGAGCAGCAGGTCGTTCATCATGTTGAGGAACGGCTGCTGGTTGATCTCAAGATCGGGAATAGCAGACTCCGGCCAGATAATCAGCTGCGATTTACCCATCACCTCTTCGGTGGCGTTGGCGTAGATCTTCAGCGTATTCAGCAGCTCTTTCTCGTCCCACTTCATCGACTGCGGGATATTCCCCTGCACCATGGAGACCTGCATGGCGCGCGCGGGCTCCGGCGTGAACCACTGGATATAGCGCAGCGGGAAGGGCAGGGCGAACAGCACCAGCGCCACAGCCAGCGGTTTCCAGCATCGTGAAACCAGCGCTAATACCAGCAGGCCGCTAACGACCATCAGCAGGAAGTTAATGGCCTCAACGCCCATGACCGGCGCCAGGCCTTTCAGCGGGCCGTCAATCTGACTGTAGCCGAACTGCAGCCACGGGAAGCCGGTCAGCACCCAGCCGCGCAGGAATTCCGTGATCTGCCAGACCACCGGCGCGGCAATGGCAACGCGCAGCCAGGTGGCTTTGGGCCACAGGCGAGAAAGGATGCCGGCGAACAGACCGGTATAGAGCGAGAGATACGCGGCGAGCAGTACCACCAGGAAGACGTTTACCGGGCCCGGCATACCGCCAAACTGGGCGATGCTGACGTAGACCCAGTTAATCCCTGAGCCAAACAGCCCCAGTCCCCAGAAGTAGCCAATAGCGGCAGCCTGTACCGGACGACGGTTCAGGGTCAAACCCTGAAGCCCCATCAGGGAGAGAATGGCCGCAGGCCAGATGTCGTAAGGAGAAAAAGCCAGCGTACCGCTGGCTCCGAGTAACAGCGCCAGCAGCAAACGGACGCGCTGGCGTTCAAGCAATGGGGCAAATGCCATTTACATTAATCTTCCAGTTTTGGCACCGGTGAGTCGTCCGGCGTTCTGACGTGAACCTGTATAATACGTCGGCTGTCGGCCATGGCTACTTTGAACTGGTAACCGTCGATGTCAACGGTCTCTCCGCGCGCCGGGAGGTGGCCAAAGGCCTGCATCACCAGCCCGCCAATGGTATCGACCTCTTCATCGCTGAAGTGGGTCCCGAAGGCGTCGTTGAAGTCCTCAATGGAGGCCAGCGCCCGCACGGTCCAGGTGTGGCGGCTGAGCTGACGGAAGTCGATATCCTCTTCTTCGTCATACTCGTCTTCGATTTCGCCCACGATCAGCTCAAGGATATCCTCGATCGTGACCAGACCGGAGACGCCACCAAATTCATCAATAACAATCGCCATGTGGTAACGCTGAGAGCGAAACTCTTTCAGCATCCGATCCACACGTTTACTTTCCGGCACAACCACGGCCTGGCGTAACACTTTTTCCATGCTGAAGGCTTCGGCATCGCTGCGCATAAACGGCAGCAGATCTTTCGCCATCAAAATCCCTTCGATGTGATCTTTGTCTTCGCTGATGACCGGGAAACGCGAGTGGGCGGATTCGATGATGACATCGAGACACTCGTCCAGCGTCTGGTTACGTTTCAGGGTGATCATCTGCGAGCGGGGGATCATGATATCGCGAACGCGCTGGTCGGCGATGTCCATAACCCCTTCGAGCATTTCGCGCGTATCTTCGTCGATAAGGTCGTTTTGCCCGGAATCACGAATCAGCTCCAGCAGTTCATCACGGTTTTTCGGTTCGCCGTGGAAAAGCTGGTTCAGAATGAGGGAGAAAAATCCCTTTTTACTGGTTGTCGTGTCGCTACTGTGTGAATTGTCGTCGCTCATGGCGTTTGTTAAGGGTTCTCTTGTTAGTTCAATGTTTACCGCCACGCGATGTCCTTTCGTGGCGGCAGGGGAGTCAGTCCGGTGACTGACTATTCTTTCTCGGCAATGTACGGATCCTCATAGCCCAGAGCAAGCATTATCTCTGTCTCGAGGGACTCCATCTCTTCCGCTTCGTCGTCTTCAATATGATCGTAGCCGAGCAGATGCAGGCTGCCGTGTACCACCATGTGCGCCCAGTGGGCTTCAAGGGGTTTCTGCTGCTCTTTGGCTTCCTGTTCAACCACCTGGCGGCAGATGATCAGATCGCCCAACAGCGGCATCTCGATGCCCGGCGGGGCTTCGAACGGGAAAGAGAGCACGTTGGTCGGCTTATCTTTCCCGCGATAGGTCAGGTTAAGCTCATGGCTTTCTGCTTCATCCACCAGGCGAATCGTGACTTCTGATTCTTCCTGAAACTGGGGGATAACGGCATCCAGCCATTTCTGAAACTGTGCCTCATCTGGCATGCCGGAATTGTCTTCACAGGCCAGCTGTAAATCGAGGATCACCTGACTCATTTCTGTTCTTGCTCCTGCGCTTCGCGCTTACGTTCTGCGGCCAGTTCGGCCTTACGCTTCTGATCTGCCTCTTCCCAGGCTTCATAAGCGTTAACGATACGCGCGACCACCGGGTGGCGTACCACGTCTTCACTGTGAAAGAAGTTAAAGCTGATTTCATCGACCTCGGCCAGCACTTCGATGGCGTGGCGCAGGCCCGATTTGGTGCTGCGCGGCAGATCGATCTGCGTGACGTCGCCGGTAATCACCGCTTTCGAGTTAAAGCCAATACGCGTCAGGAACATTTTCATCTGTTCGATGGTGGTGTTCTGGCTCTCATCGAGAATGATGAACGCATCGTTCAGCGTACGGCCGCGCATGTAGGCGAGCGGGGCCACTTCGATCACGTTACGCTCAATGAGCTTCTCGACCTTCTCAAAGCCCAGCATTTCGAACAGCGCATCGTATAAAGGACGGAGATACGGGTCGACCTTCTGGCTCAGATCGCCAGGCAGGAAGCCCAGTTTTTCACCGGCTTCAACGGCAGGGCGGGTCAGCAGGATACGCCGGATTTCCTGACGCTCCAGCGCATCGACCGCCGCGGCAACGGCCAGATAGGTTTTACCCGTACCCGCCGGCCCCACGCCGAAGGTGATGTCGTGGTCGAGAATATTGGCGATATATTGCGCCTGGTTTGGCGTACGCGGCTTGATGACGCCACGCTTGGTCTTAATGTTGATCGCCTTGCCATAGTCCGGCACGCTCTCTGCGCTCTGCTCAAGCACGCGCGCCTCTTTAATGGCGAGGTGAATCTGCTCCGGTTCGATATCCTGAATTTCGCCGCGCATGGGGGAGGTGTCGACATACAGGCTACGCAGAATGTCCGCAGCGGCGTTGACGCAGATAGGGCGTCCGGTGAGTTTGAAATGATTATCGCGACGATTGATTTCGATACCCAGACGTCGCTCCAGTTGTTTGATGTTGTCATCAAACGGCCCGCACAGGCTCAGCAGGCGAGCGTTGTCTGCTGGCTCAAGGCTAATTTCACGCGTATCTATGTTCAAACTGTTCCTCTTTGATTGATTAACTGACCCGCTGCCACACGGCGCAATAAAACGGTCATTACCGAAATTATTCACGCCACAGAATAAAGGCGCAAGCGTTGCGGAAGATATTGGGGGCGATGAGAGGAAATACAAGGCCTGCCAAAGAGGCAGGCCTGAAGGATTATGGCTGGTAAATCCCAACGCCAGAATCGTTTTCTTTGCGGGTACGCGAGATCACGGATTCCGGTGACTCTGCAATACGCAGGCCCATTTCGTCTTCGGTGCGGACCACTTTCGCGCGCAGCGAGTTGGTCAGCACCTCGACAATCTCGACGTCCACAAACTTACCGATCATATCCGGGGTGCCTTCAAAGTTCACCACGCGGTTATTTTCCGTACGACCGGAGAGTTCCATAATGCTCTTGCGGGAAGTGCCTTCCACCAGAATGCGCTGTACGGTACCGAGCATGCGGCGGCTCCAGGCGTTAGCCTGCTGGTTGATGCGCTCCTGCAGAATATACAGACGCTGCTTTTTCTCTTCTTCCGGTACATCGTCAACCATATCGGCCGCCGGTGTTCCTGGACGTGCAGAGAAGATGAAGCTGTAGCTGACGTCAAAGTTCACTTCGCCGATGAGCTTCATGGTGCGCTCGAAGTCTTCTGCGGTTTCGCCAGGGAAGCCGACGATAAAGTCGGAGCTAATCTGGATATCCGGACGTGCTTCACGCAGCTTGCGGATGGTGGATTTGTACTCCAGCACCGTATGGGGACGGCCCATCAGGTTCAGCACGCGGTCAGAGCCACACTGAATCGGCAGGTGCAGGAAGCTCACCAGCTCTGGCGTATCGCGATAAACGTCAATGATGTCATCGGTAAATTCCATCGGATGGCTGGTGGTAAAGCGAATGCGGTCGATGCCGTCAATCGCGGCCACCAGACGCAGCAGCTCAGCAAAGCTGCCGGTCGTGCCGTCGTAGTTCTCACCGCGCCAGGCGTTAACGTTCTGGCCCAGCAGGTTCACTTCGCGCACACCCTGCGCGGCAAGCTGCGCGATTTCAAACAGAATGTCATCTGCCGGGCGGCTGACCTCTTCACCACGGGTGAACGGCACCACGCAGTACGTGCAGTATTTGTTGCAGCCTTCCATGATGGAGACGAAGGCGGTCGGGCCATCGGCACGTGGCTCAGGCAGACGGTCAAATTTTTCGATTTCCGGGAAGCTGACGTCAACGACCGGGCTACGGTTACCGCGAACCTGATTGATCATCTCAGGCAGACGGTGCAGGGTCTGAGGGCCAAAGACAATGTCCACATACGGGGCTCTCTGGCGGATCAGCTTGCCTTCCTGCGACGCGACGCAGCCGCCCACGCCGATGATCAGGTCCGGATTTTTTCGTTTGAGAAGTTTCCAGCGGCCTAACACGTGAAAGACTTTTTCCTGCGCTTTTTCACGAATTGAACAGGTGTTCAGCAGCAGCACATCGGCTTCTTTCGCATTTTCAGTCAGCTGGTATCCGTGGGTGGTATCCAGCAGATCGGCCATCTTGGATGAATCGTATTCGTTCATCTGACAGCCCCAGGTTTTTATATGGAGTTTTTTAGTCATCGACTTGCTCAGCTCAGGATTGCAAGCCGCGTATTGTAATGCTTTGGTGGGGTTGTGACCAGTATGAAGGTTATGTGTCTCAGGACCGCAAAAATCCGGTAAACTTAAGGGATTCTCCAATAAGGAAAATTGACCATGACACTCCAACACACCGAAGTTGCCGTTGTCGGCGGCGGTATGGTCGGCGGCGCGCTGGCGCTGGGGCTGGCACAGCAGGGATTTGAGGTAACGGTAATCGAACAGGCGGCTCCGCCAGCCTACGATCCCACCAGCAAACCGGACGTGCGCATTTCTGCGATCAGCGCGGCATCCGTCGATCTGCTTCGCGGGCTGGGCGTCTGGGAGGCAGTGCAGGCGATGCGCGCGCACCCTTACAGCCGCCTCGAAACCTGGGAGTGGGAAAATGCCCACGTCGCGTTTGATGCCGCAGAGCTGAAGCTGCCGCGCCTGGGGTATATGGTGGAAAACAACGTGCTCCAGCGGGCGCTCTGGCAGGCGCTGGAGGCGCATCCGAAGGTGACGCTGCGCGTGCCTGCCTCGCTTAAGGCGCTGCATCCTCACGAGCGTGGCTATCTACTGACGCTCGACAATGGCGATGAGCTGGCCGTGAAGCTGGTCATCGGGGCGGACGGCGCTAACTCGCAGGTCAGACAGATGGCGGGGATCGGGGTTCATGCCTGGCAGTATGAACAGTCCTGTATGCTGATTACCGCCGAGTGCGAGAATGCGCCGGGCGAAAGCACCTGGCAGCACTTTACGCCGAACGGCCCGCATGCCTTTTTACCGCTGTTTGATAACTGGGCGTCGCTGGTGTGGTACGACAAACCGGCGCGCATTCGTCAGCTGCAGGGGATGAACATGGAACAGCTGCAGCGCGAGATCCTGCTGCACTTCCCGAGCCGTCTGGGGCACGTCACGCCGGTCGCCGCCGGGGCGTTCCCACTCACGCGTCGTCATGCGTTGCAGTATGCCCGCGCAGGCTTAGCGCTGGTGGGGGATGCGGCACACACTATTCATCCGCTGGCCGGGCAGGGCGTGAACCTGGGATATCGTGACGTCGATGCCCTGCTGGATGTGCTGGGCAACGCCCGCGGACACGCGGAAAACTGGGCCAGCCATCAAGTGCTGAAGCGTTATCAGACGCGACGTATGGCGGATAACTTCATCATGCAGTCGGGGATGGATCTGTTCTATGCGGGGTTCAGCAATGACGTAGCGCCAGTGCGTATTCTGCGTAATATAGGCCTGATGGCCGCGGAACGTGCCGGTGGCCTGAAGCGTCAGGCCCTGAAGTACGCTCTCGGACTCTAAACTTTTTCCCTCTCCCCGTGGGAGAGGGCCAGGGTGAGGGCATCAGGCAGCACAATTCTGTATAAAAACAAAAAAGCCCGCAGAGCGGGCTATTTTGTTTTAAGTGGCTGGGGTGCAGGGATTCGAACCCCGGAATGCTGGTATCAGAAACCAGAGCCTTACCGCTTGGCGACACCCCAATTGCGTTAAACAAGCTGCTTAACGACTTTGTAAATTGGCTGGGGTACGAGGATTCGAACCTCGGAATGCCGGAATCAGAATCCGGTGCCTTACCGCTTGGCGATACCCCAACAATTTTTTTCATTACCGAAATCGATCGATAATCTCAATTTGGTGGCTACGACGGGATTCGAACCTGTGACCCCATCATTATGAGTGATGTGCTCTAACCAACTGAGCTACGTAGCCAGTACTGCAATCTTCGATGGCTGGGGTACCTGGATTCGAACCAGGGAATGCCGGTATCAAAAACCGGTGCCTTACCGCTTGGCGATACCCCAATACCGCGGAGAACCGCAAAATCGAAGAAATATGGCTGGGGTACCTGGATTCGAACCAGGGAATGCCGGTATCAAAAACCGGTGCCTTACCGCTTGGCGATACCCCATCCGTGCAACGCTTACCCGGGAATGGTGCGGGAGGCGAGACTTGAACTCGCACACCTTGCGGCGCCAGAACCTAAATCTGGTGCGTCTACCAATTTCGCCACTCCCGCAAAAAAAGATGGTGGCTACGACGGGATTCGAACCTGTGACCCCATCATTATGAGTGATGTGCTCTAACCAACTGAGCTACGTAGCCATCTTTTTTTCGCGTTACCTTATCGGCGTTGCGGGGCGCATTATGCGTATAGACCCTTGCAGCGTCAACACCTTTTTCAACGAAAATAGCCGGAATGTGACTGTTTGGTTAGGTTGCGAACAGCGTGACCGAATATTCGGCAATTATTAGTTATTAATCGGTTTTAGCTGTGCAAAAGCGGGGCAAAAAAAATCAGGCCCCGCAGGGCCTGATGATGAAATGCGTGATTATTTGTAGGCTGACTGGTGAACGCCTACAGCACGTCCTGACGGATCGTTCATGGATTTGAACGATTCATCCCATTCAATCGCTTTGGCAGACGAGCAGGCGACGGATGGACCACCCGGCACACACTCTGCAGCGCTCGGTACCGGGAACAGTTCTTCAAAAATTTCACGGTAGAGGTACGCTTCTTTCGAGCCCGGCGTGTTGTACGGGAAGCGGAAGCTTGCGGTTTCCAGCTGTTGGTCAGAAACCTGTTTCGCCGCCACCTCTTTCAGGGTGTCGATCCAGCTGTAGCCTACGCCATCGGAGAACTGCTCTTTCTGACGCCATGCCACGCTCGCCGGCAGGTAGGATTCAAAACATTCACGCAGGATATGTTTTTCCATTTTACCGTTGCCGCACATTTTATCCTGCGGGTTGATGCGCATCGCCACGTCGAGGAATTTCTTATCCAGGAACGGTACACGCGCTTCGACACCCCATGCCGACATCGCTTTGTTGGCACGCGCGCAGTCAAACATATGCAGCGCCTGGAGTTTACGCACGGTCTCTTCGTGCAGCTCTTTGGCATTTGGCGCTTTGTGGAAGTACAGGTAGCCGCCAAACACTTCGTCAGAACCTTCACCGGAGAGCACCATTTTGATGCCCATCGCCTTGATCTTACGCGACATCAGGTACATCGGCGTGGAGGCGCGAATTGTCGTAACGTCATAGGTTTCAATGTGATAGATCACATCGCGGATCGCATCCAGGCCTTCCTGCACGGTGAAGTGAATTTCATGGTGCACGGTGCCGAGGTGGTTTGCCACTTCCTGCGCGGCTTTCAGATCCGGCGCGCCTTCCAGGCCCACGGCAAAGGAGTGCAGCTGTGGCCACCAGGCTTCTGAGCGCTCCTGATCTTCCACGCGACGAGCCGCGAATTTCTTGGTGATCGCGGAGATCACGGAGGAGTCCAGACCGCCGGAGAGCAGCACGCCGTAAGGTACGTCTGACATCAGGTGGCTTTTCACGGAATCTTCCAGCGCCTGACGCAGCTCGGCTTTGTCCGTCACGTTGTCTTTTACCGCGTCGTAGTCGAACCAGTCACGCCGGTAGTACGGACGGATCTCGCCGTCTTTGCTCCACAGGTAGCTGCCTGCCGGGAACTCTTTGATGGTGCGGCAGACCGGCACCAGGGCTTTCATTTCAGACGCAACGTAGAAGTTGCCGTGTTCATCGTGGCCCATGTACAGCGGGATAATACCGATGTGGTCGCGGCCAATCAGGTAAGCGTCTTTTTCGCTGTCGTACAGGGCAAAGGCAAACATACCCTGCAGGTCGTCCAGGAACTCGGGGCCTTTCTCCTGATACAGCGCCAGGATCACTTCACAGTCGGACCCGGTCTGGAACGCGTAGCGGTCGCCGTACTCGGCGCGCAGCGCCTGATGGTTGTAGATCTCACCGTTGACAGCCAGCGCGTGCGTTTTTTTCTCGTTATACAGCGGCTGTGCACCGGCGTTGACGTCAACAATAGACAGACGTTCGTGAGCCAGAATCGCTTTGTCACTGGCGTAAACGCCTGACCAGTCCGGTCCGCGATGGCGCATCAGGCGGGACAGTTCGAGTGCCTTTTTACGCAGTTCGCCCGCGTCAGTTTTAATATCCAGTACGCCAAAAATTGAACACATAACCTTCTCCGTTAACCCTGTTGCTTTGTAATGTTGCTTGCTTATGAAAATGCCGCAAAGGGGCAGGGCGCGCAAGCGTTTTACGGGCGAAAACGGAAATAGTGCAATGGTGGTTGCGGATCGGTGAAAAACGCGTATGCCATGAGCGCTTTTATTGAAGATTATGCAATAAAAGTGCTTTTTCGTTAGATGTGGTCGTGTTTTGCAGGCGAGAAAATAAAAAACCACGCCCTGAGGCGTGGTTCGGTATCAGATGATGTCAATTTCATCGACGGAGGGGTAAATCCAGCTTGGGCGGAACGGCATTGAGTCAATGTCATCAAGCTGAGAGACGCCTGACAGGACCAGAATCGTCTCCAGACCGGCCTGGAAACCGGCCAGAATATCGGTGCGCAGGTTGTCGCCGACAATCACGGTTTCTTCTGAGTGGGCCTGCATCTTGTTGAGCGCGGCACGGATGATCCACGGGCTGGGCTTGCCGACATAGAACGGCTTGCGCCCGGAGATCTTCTCGATACCGGCACACAGCGCGCCGCAGGCCGGATAAAAACCGCGACCGTGGGTATCCGGGTTGGTCGCAATAAAGCGCGCGCCGTTAGCCACAAAGAAGGATGCCTTATGCATCATCTCCCAGTTGTAGGAACGCGTTTCACCCACAATCACAAAGTCCGGGTTGACGTCGGTGATGGTAAAGCCCGCTTTATACAGCTCATGGATCAGCGCGCCTTCACCGACCACATAGGCTTTTTTTCCTTCCTGACGCTTCAGAAAATCCGCCGTGGCCATCGCCGAGGTATAAAACACGCTGTCCGGGACGTCGACCCCCGCCGTGGCAAAGCGGTTTGCCAGATCCTGACCGGTCTGAGAAGGGTAGTTCGTGAGAAGAACCAGAGGCATTCCTTTGTCGATGATGCGGTGAAGAAACTCCGCAGCACCCGGCACGGCAACGTTGTCGTGCATCAGCACGCCGTCGATATCACAAATTACATTCTTAATGGTCATGGACAGTCCGACATTAAAAAAAAGAAGGCGTTACTATAAGGTCCGATCAACTTTCCAGCAAATGCTGCAGCAGAATTCCGTTGAGCATGGCGCGTTTGACCAGCGCGAACGCCCCAATCGCCGAACGATGGTCAAGCTTTGAACGAACCACCGGAAGATTCTGGCGGAATGCTTTCAGCGCCTGGGTGTTAATACAGCCTTCAATCGCGGGGAGCAGCACCTTTTCCGCTTCCACAATTTCACCGGCGATCACCACTTTTTGTGGGTTAAACAGGTTAATGGCGATGGCGATGGTTTTCCCCAGATGGCGCCCCACCTGCTCGATCACTTCATAGGCCAGCGCGTCGCCTTTATTAGCGGCTTTGCAGATGGTGCCTATCTTGCAGTCGTCCAGCGTGACGCGGCTTTGGTAACCCTGTTCAAGCAGATGGCGAACGCGCTGCTCGATGGCGGTGTTGGCGGCAATGGTTTCAAGGCAGCCAAAGTTGCCGCAGTGGCAGCGCTCCCCGAGCGGTTCAACCTGAATGTGGCCGATCTCACCGACGTTACCGTTGCGACCGATAAAAATTCGGCCGTTAGAGATAATGCCTGCGCCCGTACCGCGGTGAACGCGCACCAGAATAGAGTCTTCACAGTCCTGGCTCGCACCAAAGTAGTGCTCTGCCAGCGCCAGAGAGCGAATGTCATGGCCCACAAAGCAGGTCACTTTAAAGCGCTTTTCCAGCGCGTCGACCAGCCCCCAGTTTTCAACCTGAATGTGCGGCATATAGCGGATCACGCCGCTTTCCGGGTCGACCAGACCGGGCAGGATCACCGAGATGGCGATGAGTTCGCGGATCTTGCGCTGACAGCTTTCAATAAACTGCGCGATGGTATTCAGCAGCGCATGCTCCAGCGTCTCCTGGGTGCGTTCCGGAAGGGGATAGTGCTCTTCCGCAATGGCTTTGCTGCTCAGATCGTACAGCGTGAGCGTGGTGTCATGACGGCCCAGACGGACGCCAATTGCCTGAAAATTGCGGGTTTCGGTAATAATGGAGATAGCGCGGCGGCCCCCGGTGGAGGCCTGCTGATCGACTTCTTTGATCAAACCGCGCTCAATGAGCTGGCGGGTAATTTTTGTCACGCTGGCGGGAGCAAGCTGGCTTTGTTCGGCTATCTGAATACGTGAGATTGGCCCGTGTTGGTCAATCAGGCGATATACCGCCGCGCTGTTAAGCTGTTTAACGAGATCGACATTACCGATTTGAGCTTGTCCGCCAGGTGTCATACTTTTACTTACTCAGTGACGACCTCGTTACCATTAACGATGGTCTTAATAATTTTATAATCGTGTGTGAATGCCGTCAGGTTTGCAACCATACCTGGTGCAATTCCGCCAAGCTGTTTATCCACGCCGATAGCGCGCGCAGGATAAAGGGTGGCCATGCGCAGGACTTCATCAAGCGCAATTCCGCAATGCTCAACCAGGTTACGCACCCCTTCAATCATGGTCAAAGAGGAACCGCTCAGCGTACCGTTTTCATCCACACACAGTCCATTGCGGTAGTATATTGTTTTACCGGCAAAAATGAACTGCTCAATATTTGCACCTGCCGGTGCGGTAGCGTCCGTTACCAGGCAGAGCTTGTCACCTTTCAGCCGCTTGGCGTTGCGAATGTTGGTGTAATCAACGTGTAAGCCGTCCGCGATAATGCCGCAGTAAACGTCTGGCTCATCCAGAATCGCGCCAACCAGACCCGGTTCACGACCTGTGATGTATGGCATGGCGTTATAAAGGTGCGTCGCAAAGGTAATGCCCGCGCGGAAACCGGCTTTCGCTTCTTTCAGCGTGGCATTTGAGTGGCCCGCTGAAACCACAATTCCGGCGGCGGCCAGCTTGCTGATGACGTCCGTGCCGGTCATTTCCGGTGCCAGCGTCACCTTGGTGATCACATCGGCGTTGGCACACATGTAGTCAACCAGCTCCGCATCAGGTTTACGCACGTAGTCCGGGTTATGCGTTCCTTTCTTGACCATGTTCAGCCATGGCCCTTCCAGGTGCAGACCGAGCGCCTGATTCGGATGTTTGGCCAGGTATTCGCGCATCACGCGGATACCCTGCTTCATCAGGTCATCACTGCTGGTGATGAGCGTTGGCAGATAGCTGGTGCAGCCCGATTTCTCGTTGGCTTTCTGCATGATCTCCAGCGTTTCGACCGTTACCGCATCGGCGGTATCATTGAATTGCACACCGCCGCAGCCGTTGAGCTGTACGTCGATGAAACCGGGGGAGATTACTGCTCCATTGAGTGAGCGCTGTTCAATCTCCGGCGGCAGTTCTGCCAGCGGACAAACACGTTCAATCAGGCCATTCGCGATAACAATCGCGTGGTCATCCAGAATTTCATGGCCGGTATAAATCCGACCGTGGGTTAAAGCGTACATAACGACCCCCGGTTAAAAAAAGCGGCCGCCTCTTGATAAAGAGGCGGTTATTCAATTACAGACCTTTGATGTTCTCGGCTTCTAACTCGTTGAAGTATTTCAGCGTTTTAACCTTCAGCTCCATCGTGGACGGTTCGTCGCAGACGATGACGGATTTAGGATGCAGCTGCAGACAGCTGATGGTCCACATATGGTTAACGTTGCCTTCAACAGCAGCCTGGAGCGCCTGCGCTTTCACGCCGCCCAGCACCAGAATCATCACTTCTTCAGCATCCAGCAGGGTGCCTACGCCTACGGTCAGGGCGTATTTTGGAACCTGGTTCACGTCACCGTCAAAGAAGCGGGAGTTTGCCACGCGCGTGTCATGGGTCAGCGTTTTAATACGGGTACGGGAAGCCAGAGAGGACGCCGGTTCGTTAAACGCGATATGACCATCATTACCTACACCACCCATGAACAGGTGGATTTTACCGTAGGAACGGATTTTTTCTTCATACTGACGGCATTCTGCGTCAATATCCGGCGCGTTTCCATTCAGCAGGTTAATATTTTCAGCTGGGATATCAACGTGATCAAAGAAATTGCGGTGCATAAAGCTATGGTAGCTTTCCGGGTGGTCTTTCGGTAAGCCAACGTATTCATCCATATTGAAGGTCACAACATGTTTGAAGCTAACCTGGCCTGCTTTATGCATCTCAACCAGCGCCTTGTAAGCGGTCAGCGGTGTGCCGCCGGTCGGAAGGCCCAGAACGAAAGGACGATCGGCGGTCGGTTTGAACGCGTTAATGCGGTTTACGATATGGCGAGCGGCCCATTTACCAACTTGTTCTGCAGTTGCCAGGGGAATCAGTCTCATTGTTCACCTCAAAGTTTAAGTAGAAGAGTGGGCGGATGGCTTCGGAACCTGATACTAAAGCGTAACCTGGAAACTTTCAGGCCGGATCAATCCGTCTTGATTTTTTGAATGATAAAATAAGTTTTCACTGTTAGCCAGTGTAAGGGAGGGCTGAATACGATATTTGGTGACAAAAATCACAAAAAATAGGTGTTTAATTTGCGATACGAATTAATTTTTCACACACTCAGACTGCCAGTGAATTATCAACGGTATCTATCGTTCGTGACACAATAAAAACATAGTTTATGCGCGAGCCTGAAAAAGGGTCTCGTAGGGGGAATAGGATGAATATTTTAGGTTTTTTCCAGCGCCTCGGTAGGGCTTTGCAGCTCCCTATCGCCGTGCTACCGGTTGCAGCGCTGCTGCTGCGATTCGGGCAACCCGATCTTCTTAACGTACCGTTTATTGCTCAGGCTGGCGGTGCCATTTTTGACAACCTGGCGCTGATTTTCGCCATCGGTGTTGCCTCTAGCTGGTCAAAAGACAGCGCGGGTGCCGCAGCGCTGGCAGGGGCAGTCGGTTATTTCATCCTGACGAAAGCGATGGTAACCATTAACCCAGAAATCAACATGGGCGTGCTGGCAGGTATCATTACCGGTCTGGTCGGTGGTACTGTGTACAACCGCTGGGCAAACATTAAGCTGCCAGACTTCCTGAGTTTCTTTGGCGGCAAACGTTTCGTGCCGATCGCGACAGGTTTCTTCTGTCTGGTTCTGGCCGCTATCTTTGGCTACGTCTGGCCACCGGTACAGCATGCGATCCATGCGGGTGGTGAGTGGATTGTATCAGCGGGTGCACTTGGCTCAGGTATCTTTGGTTTCATCAACCGTCTGCTGATCCCAACCGGTCTGCATCAGGTGCTGAACACTATCGCATGGTTCCAGATTGGTGAGTTCACCAATGCTGCGGGCACCGTATTCCACGGCGACATCAACCGCTTCTACGCGGGTGACGGCACCGCAGGCATGTTCATGTCTGGCTTCTTCCCAATCATGATGTTTGGTCTGCCGGGCGCTGCGCTGGCAATGTACCTGGCTGCGCCAAAAGCGCGTCGCCCAATGGTTGGCGGCATGCTGCTGTCCGTTGCGATTACCGCGTTCCTGACCGGCGTAACCGAGCCGCTGGAATTCCTGTTCATGTTCCTGGCGCCGGTGCTGTACCTCATGCATGCGGTCCTGACCGGTATCAGCCTGTTTGTGGCGACTCTGCTGGGTATCCATGCTGGCTTCTCCTTCTCTGCAGGCGCGATCGACTACGTGTTGATGTACAACCTGCCGGCGGCAAGCAAGAACGTCTGGATGCTGGTGGTAATGGGTCTGGTCTTCTTCGTCATCTACTTCGTGCTGTTCACTGCGGTTATTCGTATGTTTAACCTCAAAACGCCGGGCCGCGAAGACACCAAAGACGAAGTGGTCACCAGCGAAGCCAACAGCAACACCGAAGAGGGCCTGACCCAGCTGGCGACCAGCTATATCGCTGCCGTCGGGGGGACTGACAACCTGAAAGCCATTGATGCCTGCATCACCCGTCTGCGTCTGACGGTGGGTGACTCTGCACGCGTCAGCGACGCAATGTGTAAACGCCTTGGCGCATCGGGCGTGGTTAAACTGAACAAACAAACTATCCAGGTTATCGTGGGTGCCAAAGCGGAATCCATCGGTGACGAAATGAAGAAAGTGGTTGCCCGTGGACCGGTCGCGGCGGCATCAGCCGACAGCGCGCCTGCGTCGACGGCTGCCCCGGTAGCGAAGCCGCAGGCCGTGCCTAATGCTGTGACGGTGGCCGCGCTGGTCTCTCCGGTTACGGGTGACGTGGTTGACCTTGAGCAGGTACCTGATGAAGCGTTCGCCAGCAAAGCGGTCGGTGACGGTGTGGCGGTGAAACCAACGGATAAAACCGTGGTGTCTCCTGCTGCCGGTACCATCGTGAAAATCTTCAACACCAACCACGCGTTCTGCCTCGAAACCGAAAAGGGCGCGGAGATCGTTGTCCACATGGGTATCGATACCGTTGCGCTGAATGGTCAGGGCTTTACTCGCCTGGTGGAAGAGGGCGCTGAAGTGGTGGCCGGGCAGCCGATTCTGGAAATGGATCTGGACTTCCTGAATGCCAACGCGCGTTCCATGATAAGCCCGGTGGTTTGCAGCAACATTGACGACTTCAGCGGTCTGGTCATCCAGGCGAAAGGTCAGGTTGTTGCGGGTCAAACCCCGCTGTATGAGATTAAAGGCAAGTAATCGCTCCTGAGTAGAGTCATGCCTTAAGCGGCGGGGGATATCCTCCGCCGCTTTTTTTTGCAGCAAATGCCCCCATTATTTTCATCTGATACGTATTTTCCGTAACTAAGGGTTGTCACTACGTCCGGCTTATAAGATCATATGCCGTTATACGTTGTTTACGCTTTGAGGAATCCACGATGAGTGAGGCAGAAGCCCGCCCGAGTAACTTTATTCGTCAGATCATCGATGAAGATCTGGCCAGTGGTAAGCACACCACAATTCATACCCGTTTCCCGCCGGAGCCGAATGGCTACCTGCATATCGGGCATGCGAAGTCCATCTGCCTGAACTTTGGCATTGCGCAAGACTACCAGGGACAGTGCAACCTGCGTTTCGATGACACCAACCCAGTAAAAGAAGACATCGAATACGTTGAGTCCATCAAAAATGACGTGCAATGGCTGGGCTTCAACTGGTCTGGCGATATCTGCTACTCCTCTGACTATTTTGATCAGCTGTATGCCTACGCGGTAGAGCTCATCAACAAAGGTCTGGCGTATGTAGACGAACTGTCTGCAGATGAGATCCGTGAGTACCGCGGTACGCTGACCGCACCGGGTAAAAACAGCCCGTTCCGCGATCGCAGCGTGGAAGAGAACCTGGCGCTGTTTGAAAAAATGCGTGCCGGTGGCTTCGAAGAGGGCAAAGCGTGCCTGCGTGCCAAAATCGATATGGCGTCTCCGTTCATCGTGATGCGCGATCCGGTGCTGTACCGCATCAAGTTCGCAGAACACCACCAGACCGGCAACAAGTGGTGCATCTATCCGATGTACGACTTCACCCACTGCATCAGCGATGCGCTGGAAGGGATCACCCACTCGCTGTGTACGCTGGAGTTCCAGGACAACCGTCGTCTGTACGACTGGGTGCTGGATAACATCACCATTCCTGTGCATCCGCGTCAGTACGAGTTCTCTCGTCTGAATCTGGAATACACCGTGATGTCCAAGCGTAAGCTGAACCTGCTGGTCACCGACAAGCACGTTGAGGGCTGGGACGACCCGCGTATGCCAACCATCTCGGGTCTGCGCCGCCGTGGCTACACCGCTGCGTCAATCCGTGAGTTCTGCAAGCGTATCGGCGTGACCAAGCAGGACAACACCATTGAGATGGCGTCTCTGGAATCCTGCATTCGTGAAGACCTCAATGAAAATGCCCCGCGCGCGATGGCCGTTATCGACCCGGTGAAGCTGGTTATCGAAAACTATCCGCAGGGCGAGAGCGAGCTGGTCTCCATGCCCAACCATCCGAACAAACCGGAAATGGGAAGCCGTGACGTGCCGTTCAGCGGCGAGATCTGGATTGACCGCGCTGACTTCCGCGAAGAAGCTAACAAGCAGTACAAGCGTCTGGTGCTGGGTAAAGAAGTGCGTCTGCGTAATGCTTACGTCATCAAAGCCGAGCGCGTTGAAAAAGATGCGGAAGGAAATATCACCACCATCTTCTGTACTTATGACGCTGAGACGCTGAGTAAAGATCCGGCGGATGGCCGCAAGGTGAAAGGCGTTATCCACTGGGTGAGCGCATCCCACGCGCTGCCGGTAGAGATTCGTCTGTACGATCGCCTGTTCAGCGTGCCTAACCCAGGTGCGGCGGAAGACTTCCTGGCGACCATTAACCCGGAATCTTTGGTGATCAAGCAGGGTTATGCGGAGCCTTCTCTGAAAGCGGCTGAAGCAGGCAAAGCGTTCCAGTTCGAACGTGAAGGTTACTTCTGCCTGGACAGCCGTCACAGCACGGCGGAAAAACCGGTATTTAACCGTACCGTGGGCCTGCGTGATACCTGGACGAAGATCGGCGAATAATATTGCTGCTCTGGTCAATGAGAAACAAACGCCGCATTATGCGGCGTTTTTTTATTTAACGATCAGAGTATTAAGCCAGGGGTTAAAGTGGCGTCATGAAAATAACAGGTCAATGAGGTGCTACTTATTTTTTAAAAAAAAGTTTGTGTCATTACGAAAATCAAAAAGGTTATAAAAAAGGAAACCGATCGCACGCCTGGACACTGAAATAGCTGAGAATTCCCCGTCATTCCTCGCCTTCCTGTAAATGTTACAAAGCACTACCAATTATGTGCACTTCGTCATAATCCTGACTTTTGCCCGCTGAAAAGCATTGATAATTCGCGTCGCGAAAAATAACCTAAAGACGGTAGTTAATTCGAGGGTATTTAACACTACCCCTGACCATTTGGTCTTTTTTATTTACGCCGTTTCAGGCGTTTTAATTCGTCAAAGAGGAATAATCTATGCGTACGTTCAGTGGCAAACGTAGTGCGCTGGCGCTGGCTATTGCCGGTGTGACAGCAATGTCGGGCCTGGTGATTGCGCCAGAGGCAAAAGCAGCGGGTTTCATCGAAGATTCTACCCTCACGGGCGGTATTTATTACTGGCAGCGTGAGCGTGACCGTAAAGACGTCACTGAAGATAAATACAAAACCAACCTCTCGCACTCCACCTGGAACGCCAACCTGGACTTCCAGTCAGGCTACGCCGCGGATATGTTCGGTCTGGATATCGCCGCGTTCACCGCGATCGAAATGGCGGAAAACGGCGACAGCGGCCACCCGAACGAAATCGCCTTCTCCTCCAGCAACAAAGCCTATGATGAAGACTGGTCCGGGGATAAGAGCGGTATCAGCCTCTACAAAGCCGCAGCGAAATTTAAATACGGCCCGGTCTGGGCGCGTGGGGGCTATATTCAGCCAACCGGCCAGACGCTGTTAGCCCCACACTGGAGCTTTATGCCGGGTACCTATCAGGGTGCAGAAGCCGGGGCTAACTTTGACTACGGTGACGCAGGTGCGCTGAGCTTCTCCTATATGTGGACCAACGAGTACAAAGCACCGTGGCACATTGAAATGGACAAGTTCTACCAGAACGATAAGAAAACCAAAGTCGATTACCTCCACTCGCTGGGTGCGAAATACGACTTCAAAAACGATCTGGTTCTCGAAGCGGCATTCGGCCAGGCGCAAGGGTATATCGATCAATACTTTGCCAAGGCCAGCTATAAGTTTGATATTGCGGGTAGCCCGCTGAGTACCAGCTACCAGTTCTACGGTACGCGCGACAAAGTCAGTAACGGTGGCGTCAATGATATCTACGACGGCACCGCGTGGCTGCAGGCGTTAACCTTCGGCTACAAGATCGGTCAGGTTGATTTGCGTCTGGAAGGCACATGGGTGAAAGCGGAAGGGCAGCAGGGCTACTTCCTGCAGCGTATGACCCCGACCTATGCTTCCTCCAACGGTCGTCTTGATATCTGGTGGGATAACCGCTCCGACTTCAACGCCGACGGTGAGAAAGCGGTCTTCTTCGGCGCGATGTATGACCTGAAAAACTGGAACCTGCCGGGCTGGGCCGTGGGCGCTTCTTACGCTTACGCCTGGGATGCAAAACCTGCCGACATGGCAACACCGGATGCTTACTACGATCCAAACTATCGCCTGAAAGAGTCTTCCTACAGCCTGGATGCTATCTATACCCTGCAGGATGGCCGCGCGAAAGGCACGATGTTCAAACTGCACTTCACCCAGTACGACAACCACTCCGATATCCCGAGCTACGCGGGCGGTTACGGCAACATCTTCCAGGATGAACGTGACGTGAAATTCATGGTTATCGCACCGTTCACCATCTTCTGATGAATCGTCCGGCGGGTTAGATCCCGCCGGACCGGAGACTGCAAATGATGAAAAAAATCGTAATCGTCGCGCTGTTGGCATCGGGGCTGGTGGCGTGTGCCCAGACTCAGGCACCGAAAGAGGACTCCCGTCTCAAGGAGGCCTACAGCGCCTGTATTAATACAGCGGAAGGTTCGCCGGAGAAAATTGAAGCCTGCCAGAGCGTGCTGAACGTGCTGAAGAAAGAGAAAGCGCACGAGCAGTTCGCGACGCAGGAGAATGTCCGCGTGATGGATTACCAGGCCTGTATCCAGGCACGTAAAACCGGTAACGATCAGGAAGTGGCGAAGCGTTGCGATAAGATCTGGAACGAGATACGCAATAACAATAAATAAGTTGCTTTATGCCCGGTGGCACAGTGCCACCGGGCTTTTTTCTGGCAAAAAAAAGCCAACCTTACGGCTGGCTCAGAGTATGAACACTCACTTATTTTGCGTCATGCGCATGTTCATTTTCGCGGCAATCGCCTTCAGCGCAGTGACCATAAAGGTACAGGCTGTGGTTGGTCAGACGGATGCCGTGACGCGCGGCGATTTCACGCTGGCGCGCTTCGATAGAGTCATCGCTAAATTCAATGACCTTGCCACAGTCGAGGCAGATCAGGTGATCGTGGTGCTGCTGCTGGGTCAGTTCGAAGACAGATTTACCACCTTCGAAATTATGACGGGTGACAATGCCCGCGTCATCAAACTGGTTCAGCACGCGATAGACGGTAGCCAGCCCAATCTCTTCACCCATGTCGATAAGACGTTTATAAAGGTCTTCCGCACTGACATGGTGATTGTCTGGACCCTGAAGCACTTCGAGGATTTTTAACCGAGGAAGCGTAACTTTCAGGCCAGCCTTCTTTAATGCGGTATTGTTGTCAGTCATGCGGAATCTGTCCTGTTGCTAAACGATTCACTTCTGTAGGAAGTGACAGAAAATGCACCCGGGATAATGCGTCTCATTATAGAACTGCCATGGCTAAATGAAAACTGCAAGTCTCAGGCAAAATATGCTTATAAAAATGGGGTATCACCAACAAACTTGCTCGGTGGAAAACCACATTTTATCAGGGAGACATTGTACAGGTCTGGGCGAAAAAGTTAAAAGATTGTAGCAATTAATTTAATCGGTTTGACCTGGTGCGCGGGCGCAACCGCCGTTGCGCCGCGATAAAAATCAGGCGTTGAGAATATCGTCCAGGTGCAGTTCTTCACGGATCTGCTTAACCCATTTCTCGACGCGCTCTGCAGTCAGTTCTGGCTGACGGTCTTCGTCGATGGCCAGACCCACGAAGTGATCGTCATCGGCCAGACCTTTGGACGCTTCGAAGTGGTAACCGGCGGTTGGCCAGTGGCCGACGATCACAGCGCCATTCGGCTCAATGATGTCGCGGATGGTACCCAGCGCGTCACAGAAGTACTCGGCGTAGTCTTCCTGGTCGCCGCAGCCAAACAGGGCAACCAGCTTACCGTTGAAGTCCACTTCTTCCAGCGTCGGGAAGAAATCATCCCAGTCGCACTGGGCTTCGCCGTAGTACCAGGTCGGAATACCCAGCAGCAGAATGTCATAGCCTTCGAGATCTTCTTTGCTGCTCTTGGCGATGTCATGCACATCAGCAACGTCTTTACCGAGCTGTTTCTGAATGTTTTTCGCGATATTTTCGGTATTGCCGGTATCACTGCCAAAGAAAATGCCGATGATTGCCATGAGTAAAATAACCTCTTGAAACTTAATAGTATGGTGGCGCAATTCGGCCACGGATAAGGGCAATAATAGCAGAACTGGCAACCCTGCGGAAACAGCTATCGCGCAGGACTGCACTCTGTGCTACATGAAAAGGGTAATTAAGGGAATTTTCAGACTTATGCCTGGCTGCGCAGCATCTCAAGCTGGGCGATCAACATCTCTTCAATGAGCTCGCTGCGGCTAATATTTCGCGCGTCGGCCAGCTCGTTAAGCGCATCGACCGCGTCGGCGTTGAGCTTCAGTTCGACACGCTTAAGCCCACGATTTTTATCGCGTTTAAGCTGATTGCGTTTATTGATACGCAGCTGTTCATCGCGCGAAAGCGGATTCGTCTTCGGTCGTCCCGGGCGACGCTCATTCGCGAACAGATCTAGTGTCGTACGGTCCGTTTGTTCTTTGGCCATGATTCTGAGACTTCGGGGGAAACACGCCGCCCTGCTAATGCCCGGGCGATAAGCGCGCCATCATACATCACCAAAAACGGCGCGCCAACGACTGGAAGCCCGCAGCCTTCCAGTCGCTCTCTTTTTAATCAATTTGCAGTATCAGCAAGATAGCGGCGAATGGCGCGCAGCACGGCGTCAGGTTTTTCCGCATGAACCCAGTGTCCGGCTCCGGCAATGACGTGGGCGCGAGCCTGCGGGAATTGCGCCAGTATGGCGTCGCGGTACGCGTCGGTAACGTAAGGGGAATTACCGCCGCGAATAAAGAGGGTAGGGTGTGGCCAGGCGGGGACGGTTTCCCACCCCACGATATTGTTGTACTGGTTCCAGAGCACCGGCACGTTAAAACGCCACTTGCCGTCAACAAATGACTTCAGCAGGAACTGGACGACGCCTTCTTCATCAAGATGCTCACGCATGACGGCAGCCGCCTGCTGACGCGTCGCGACACCCGCTTCGGTGACCGCATTGATGGCGGCAAAAATTTCGTCGTGACGGCGGACGTCGTAATCCACGGGCGCAACATCAATCACCACCAGGCCGTTAATACGCTCCGGGGCCAGCGCCGTAAGGGCCATCACCGCTTTACCGCCCATTGAATGCCCGATGAGGGTCACCTTTTGCAAGTGGTTGGCATCCAGCGTATCCCGCAGATCCTGCGCCATCGCGGCGTAGGTCATCTCGTCGGAACGCCCGGAAAGACCGTGATTGCGCATATCAACCTGAAGAATATCGTGGTCGGTAACCAGATCGCGCGCCAGCACGCCCAGGTTATCCAGGCTGCCAAAAAGCCCGTGAACCAGTACGATGGGAGAATTATTGTTCGGCGATTGTGCAGTTTGCGCTCGGGTATTCAATTTCATGGCAAAGTTCTTTTTTTACGTATGTCAGGTTAGGGTATCATGTTGTCCATTCTGCCGCCCGGCTGCAAGGTTCCAGTTTAATCTGACTTTTGCCGCCAACCTGGTTTGACGCTATCCGCTGTTGGGATTTGACCTTATAATCCCAATGACTTGTATTCAGATAAGATATCGCACTGGATTAAGATGAAAACAATCGAAGTTGATGACGAACTCTATCAGTATATTGCCAGCCAGACGCGGCATATCGGGGAGAGCGCGTCCGACATTTTACGGCGCATGCTTAAAATTTCCGCCGCTTCACAGCCTGCTACCCCAGTCACCAAAGATGTCGTGTCTCAGCCAAGCGTTGTTGCACAAGCAAAACCTGCCGTGACACCGGCAAAAGATAAAGTGCGCGCGATGCGCGAGCTGCTGCTCTCCGATGAATATGCGGAGCAAAAAAAGGCGGTTAACCGCTTTATGCTGGTGCTGTCTACACTTTATTCACTGGATAACAAAGCGTTTGCTGAAGCGACCGAGTCGCTGCACGGTCGTACTCGCGTCTACTTCGCGGGCGACGAGCAGACGCTGCTGCAAAATGGCAATCAAACCAAACCCAAACATGTTCCTGGCACCCCGTACTGGGTGATCACCAATACCAATACGGGCCGCAAGTGCAGCATGATTGAACACATCATGCAGTCCATGCAGTTCCCGGCGGAATTGATTGAGAAGGTTTGCGGTACAATTTAACCCTTGCATCAGAAGGACCCGGTAATGGCAAATCACAGCCGTGCAGGCCAACCTGCACAACAAAGCGATTTGATTAACGTCGCTCAGCTGACCGCGCAGTATTACGTGCTGAAGCCGGTCGTGGGCAACGCAGAACACGCAGTGAAGTTTGGTACATCTGGTCACCGCGGCAGCGCGGCGCGCCACAGCTTTAACGAACCGCACATTCTGGCCATTGCTCAGGCCATTGCGGAAGAGCGCGCTAAAAACGGCGTTACCGGTCCGTGCTACGTGGGGAAAGATACCCATGCCCTGTCTGAACCGGCCTTTATTTCCGTGCTGGAAGTTCTGACAGCGAACGGCGTTGATGTGATTGTTCAGGAGAACAACGGCTTCACCCCAACGCCTGCGGTCTCTAACGCCATCCTGGTGCACAACAAAAAAGGTGGCGCGCTGGCTGACGGTATCGTGATCACGCCATCCCACAACCCGCCGGAAGACGGCGGCATCAAATACAACCCGCCTAACGGTGGCCCGGCAGACACCAACGTCACCAAAGTGGTGGAAGATCGTGCGAACGCCCTGCTGGCTGACGGCCTGAAAGGCGTGAAGCGTATTTCTCTGGATGCGGCCATGGCGTCCGGCCACGTGAAAGAGCAGGATCTGGTTCAGCCGTTCGTGGAAGGGCTGGCGGATATCGTCGATATGGCGGCCATCCAGAAAGCCGGCCTGAAGCTAGGTGTGGATCCGCTGGGCGGCTCCGGTATTGAATACTGGAAACGTATTGCCGAGCACTACAAGCTGGATCTGACCATCGTGAACGATCACGTCGATCAGACCTTCCGCTTTATGCACCTGGACAAAGACGGCGCGATCCGCATGGACTGCTCCTCCGAGTGCGCGATGGCGGGCCTGCTGGCGCTGCGTGATAAATTCGATCTGGCGTTTGCGAACGACCCGGATTACGACCGTCACGGTATCGTCACTCCTGCCGGGCTGATGAACCCGAACCACTATCTGGCTGTTGCGATCAACTACCTGTTCCAGCACCGTCCACAGTGGGGCAAAGAGGTGGCTGTCGGTAAAACGCTGGTGTCCTCCGCGATGATTGACCGCGTGGTCGAGGCGCTGGGCCGCAAGCTGGTGGAAGTACCTGTGGGCTTCAAATGGTTTGTTGACGGTCTGCACGACGGCAGCTTTGGCTTCGGTGGTGAAGAGAGCGCGGGGGCCTCTTTCCTGCGCTTCGACGGCACGCCGTGGTCAACCGATAAAGACGGCATCATCATGTGCCTGCTGGCGGCGGAAATCACCGCGGTCACCGGTAAGAACCCGCAGGAACATTACAACGAGCTGGCGGAACGTTTTGGTGCGCCAAGCTATAACCGTATTCAGGCCAGCGCAACGTCTGCCCAGAAAGCGGCCCTGTCCAAACTCTCTCCGGAGATGGTCAGTGCAAGCACCCTGGCGGGCGATCCGATCACCGCGCGTCTGACGGCGGCACCGGGTAACGGTGCGTCTATTGGTGGTCTGAAAGTAATGACCGAAAACGGCTGGTTCGCTGCGCGTCCATCCGGTACGGAAGATGCGTATAAAATCTATTGCGAAAGCTTCCTCGGCGCTGAGCATCGTCAGCAGATTGAGAAAGAAGCGGTAGAGATTGTCAGCGAAGTGCTGAAAAACGCGTAAGTGCGGTTTGTGTGCCGGGCGGCACTGCGTTTGCCCGGCCTACAACAACGATCGTAGGCCCGGTAAGCGCTAGCGCCACCGGGCTTTTTTTCAACTGTGCTTATTCTTCAATTCAAACCGTGGTGACACCAGACCGTACAGCGTCCAGCCCATAAAGGTCACCATCGCACCATACAGCATCGCTTCCTGTCCGGAGGAATAGAGCGCATAGAAGCTGTAGATTGCGCCAATCAGCGCCACGATATTGGCCGCACGCGCCTTGCGCGGATCCACCTTCGCAACCTTCTGAATAATCACCAGCGCCGCCATCGACAGAATATACGGAATGATGTTCGTCACCACCGCCAGGTTGACCAGCACGTTGAACTGGCTGTTCAGCGACGGACTAATGGTCATCAGCGACAATCCGCTCTGGAAGATAACAATCGCCAGCATGCCCTGCACCGGCGCATCGGCTTTGGTCACACGGGAGAAGATTTTTGGGAAGTAACCTTCATCAGCCGAAGATTTAAATACCTGTGCGATGGTGAATTGCCAGCCAAGCAGTGAACCGCAGCATGACATGACCATCAGACCCATAATCACTTTCCCGACTTCCGGCGTGAACATCTGCGCGAAGGCCAGCCCGAACGGCGCCGTGGAGTTGGCCAGATCCATGTTCGGAACGATGCCCGCAATGACGTTCGTCGAGACGATATAGATCACCGCCGCGCCCAGCGTACCGCCGAGGACCGCAATCGGCACGTTCTTTTCAGGGTTATCAACCACTTCTGCGTTCGCGCAGGCGGATTCCAGGCCCAGGAAGGCCCAGAGCGTCATGGCGATAGAAGAGCCGACTGCGCTGAAGAACGGCACATGGTGCGGGTTCCAGGAGTTAGCGTACAGGGTCGGGCTGAACCAGAACCAGCCGATGATGCACAGGCCGACAACCGGAATAATCACGCCCCAGACGGTGATGCTGGAGAGCTGTCCGGTGATACGCGCCCCGCCAAAGTTAGCCACGGTGCAGATCCACAGCACGCCGATGGTGGCCAGGCCAATCTGTACCGGGCTAAGCGTCGCGCCAAACAGCTCCGTACCGTAGCCCACGGCGGAGATGGCAATCGCCACGTTGGCGATCAGCAGTGACACCCCGTAGGTATAGTTGGCCATAAAGTTGCCAGACTTACCAAAGGCATACTCGGCGTAGCCCCCCATGCCGCCTGACTTGCGGCTGAACATCCCGCACTTGGCAAACGCCCATGCCAGCGCCATCGAGCCGACGGCGGTCACCAGCCAGGAGATAATTGAAATGGTTCCTACTTCGGCAAGCTTGGTGGGCAGCATAATGATCCCTGAACCCATCATGTTCACCATGGTGAGGATGGTCAGCTGCACCACGCCCATCTTATTGGACTTACTCATAATTTCTCTCCTTTCAGCAGCGCGGGCTGAGCGGCGGGTTGTTTGATGACGTTACAGCGAACCTGTTTGCGGCCCTCGCACTCTTCGACGTACACACCCTGCAGCTCCGGCGCGAAGCCCGGCAGCAGGTTGATGCCTTCTTCCAGCGCGGCGAAGTAGCGCAGCACGGAGCCGCCCCAGACCTCCCCTGGAACCACGCACAATACCCCCGGTGGATAAGGGAGGGCGCCTTCGGCGGCGATGCGGCCTTCCGCGTCGCGCAGGGAGACCAGTTCCACTTCTCCGCGCAGATAGGCGTAGTTCGCGTCCTGCGGGTTCATCATCACGCGCGGGAAGTGAGACTTGCGGAACATCTCTTTCTGCAGCTGTTTGACATTGTGACGGGCGTACAGGTCATGCATCTCCTGGCAGATCTGGCGCAGGGTGTAATCCGCGTAACGTTCCGGATGTTGTCTGCAGATGGAAGGCAGCACCTCTTTTAGTGGAGCATCGCTCTCGAGCAGTTTTTCGAAACGCACCAGCTGCGCCACCAGCTGCTGCAGCTTGCCCATATCTTCCGCAGGCGTGAGCAGGAACAGGATCGAGTTGAGATCGCATTTCTCCGGCACGATGCCGTTTTCACGCAGGAAGTTGGCGAGGATGGTGGCAGGCACGCCGAAGCCGTCATACTCCCCGGTGCGGGCGTTAATGCCCGGCGTGGTCAGCAGGAGCTTGCACGGGTCGATAAAATACTGATGCTCGGCGTAGCCTTCAAAAGCGTGCCAGTTTTCACCCGGTACGAAGTGGAAGAAGCGCAGATCGGTCGCAATCTCCGCCGTGTCCCAGCTTTCCCACGGACGGCCATCCACCGTCTCCGGCACGAACGGGCGCAGATACTGGCAGTTCTCCAGGATTAGTTTTCGCGCCTCAATACCGTTCACCACGCAGTCCATCCACATGTTGCGGCCGCTCTGGCCTTCATGCATACGGGCGTTGATGTCCAGCGCGGCAAACAGCGGATAGAACGGGCTGGTGGAGGCGTGCATCATAAAGGCATTATTCAGCCGCTTATGCGGGACATAGCGCTGCTGGCCTTTGATATGGCTGTCTTTCTTGTGGATTTGCGAGGTCTGCGAGAAGCCGGCCTGCTGTTTATGCACGGACTGGGTAACCAAAATCCCCGGGTCGTTTTCGTTCAGCTCCAGCAGCAGCGGCGAGCAGTCGGCCATCATTGGAATAAACTGCTCGTAACCCACCCAGGCCGAGTCAAACAGGATGTAATCACACAGGTGCCCAATCTTATCCACCACCTGGCGGGCGTTGTAGATGGTGCCATCGTAGGTGCCCAGCTGGATCACCGCCAGACGGAACGGACGCGCATCGCGTGCACGGCCGGGTGCGACTTCTGCCACCAGCTCGCGAAGATAGCTTTCTTCAAAACAGTGGGCGTCAATGCCGCCGATAAAGCCGTACGGGTTGCGCGCGGTTTCCAGATAGACCGGCGTTGCGCCTGCCTGGAGGAGGGCACCGTGATGGTTGGATTTGTGGTTATTACGGTCGAACAGCACCAGGTCGCCCGGGGTGAGCAGGGCGTTCAGCACCACTTTGTTGGATGACGAGGTACCGTTGAGCACGAAGTAGGTCTTATCGGCATTAAAGACCTTCGCCGCATGCTGCTGTGCGATGCACGGCGCGCCTTCGTGGATCAGCAGATCGCCCATTGCCACGTCGGCGTTGCACAGATCGGCGCGGAAAAGCGTCTCGCCAAAGAAATCAACGAACTGATTGCCGGCAGGATGGCGGCGGAAGAACTGGCCGCCCTGATGCCCCGGGCAGTCAAACGCGCTGTTGCCCTGTTTTACATAGTCGACAAGGGCGCGGAAAAACGGCGGGCACAGCTGGGTTTCATACTTCAGGGCAGCCGCCTCCAGCTGGCGTCCATAAAAGTCGTTGCTGGTGTCTGAATACTCAAATACGCCATGAATGCGCGATAAATAATCTGCCGGAATGAATTCTTCTTTATGCGTCGCGACAAAAACAGGAATGTCAAATCCGGTGGCTTCTATTTCTTCCAGTATGCCATCGGTAATATCACTGACCGCCAGCACAATAGCGGCAACGTCGATATAATCCGAGGCCCGGACATCCACCAGTTCACGCTGGGTGGTAAAGCAATCAGGACAGGCGCGGCTGGCTGCGATTTTTAAACTTTTCATCTTTCTCTCTTTATTTTAGGTAATAAGCGTCCCTCGATTTCTTGCAAAAAAGAAATCGATAATTTTCCGGAAAAAAAGCAAAGGGTGGCCGCTGATTAAAATCAGTACATTGCTTTTTTGATGATTGAAATTCAGTCCGCCCGGTGAGGATGGGTCTGAATCAAAATGAATGAGCGCACGCGTTCACAGGCAATGGCCTGTAAAATAAGATGTTTCAGGGTAACCTGTAAGCGAATGCGCCAGAAGTCGAAGGACTACCGGGCATTAAAGAGATGAAAGTCAAAGCAGTTTCGGTGGGCAAACATCATGATATGTGTTGTCCGCCTTATATGGGGCATTAAACGATTGTTGTTTTCCATGATTTATTTTCCTTTCAGTAATTGAAAGCACGGTCATTTTATCCAGGAAAACGCGATTAACTGTGAAGGAGATCACTGTTAACCGATCATTTTAGAAATAAATAGTCGTTTTTGATGAATATCGCAGATCAAAATTCTGATTTGTTGGTATCGGGTTAACAGAATGTATTGCAAATGTTTTGAATGGGCATAAATAACCCAAAAAATATCGAGTGGATTATTTATGAAATATTTTCTGAGAGGTTTTTATTTTATTTAAAAATAAACTGAATAGTTATTCAGAGCATAAACCGATAACCGATACCGGTTTCAGTTAATAAATGGCGAGGGCGAGCGGGGTCGACTTCGAGTTTCTGACGAAGGTGCCCCATATATATGCGTAAATAGTGACTATGTTCCACGGCGTTGGGCCCCCACACCTGACTTAACAGCTGGCGCTGGGTGAGAACCTTGCCGTGATTGTTGAGCAGCACGGCGAGCAGGCGAAATTCGATGGGCGTGAGGTGAATTTCCTCTTCGCCGCGCACAATGCGCCGCGCGGCCAGGTCAACCCGGATATCCCCAAACGTGTAGGTTGGATCGGCAGGCGTGGTGGCGCTGTGGCGACGCAGCGCCACGCGCAGGCGAGCCTGTAGCTCGCCGATGCCAAACGGTTTAATCAGGTAGTCATCCGCCCCGGCATCCAGCGCGGCGATTTTATCCGTCTCTTCAGTACGGGCGGAGAGCACGAGGATCGGCATCTGGCTCCACTGACGGACTTCACGAATAAAATCGATGCCGTCACCGTCCGGGAGACCCAGATCGAGGATCACCAGGTCCGGCTTGCGGGTGGCGGCTTCAATTAACCCCCGCTGAAGCGTACCTGCATCATGGACGCGCAGACCGTCTCCTTCCAGCGCAGCGCGCAGAAAACGGCTAATGGCGATCTCATCTTCAACAATCAGAACGTTGATCACAAATCCTCTGGTAATTCATTAAGTTCTGGCGGGGTTTCCAGAGGAAGTGTAACACAAAAACGCGCACCGCCTTCCGGACGATTCTCCGCGGAAATGGAGCCGCCATGCACGTCAATGATCGCCTGGCAAATGGCCAGCCCCAGCCCCACGCCCGGAATGGCCGACTCCTTATTGCCGCGCGCGAATTTCTCGAAAATAGCCAACTCCTGCCCGGCAGGAATGCCCGGGCCGGTATCCCAGACGTTAAGGCGAAGCGCGCCGTCGTCCACCGTCGCATCCACCCCAATCTGCGCGCTGGCGCCCGCATATTTGGCGGCATTTTCCAACAGGTTGATCAGCACCCGTTCAAACAGCGGACCATCAACATGAATTAAGGTCAGGGGCTCGGGCATGTTCAGCGCAATATGTCGCCCGCCCAGGCCGGGTTCGAGCATTTTCAGCGCGCTGCCCACCACCTCTTCCAGCGTGAGCCACTCTTTTTTGAGGTTAAATCCGCCCGACTGGATACGCGCCATGTCGAGCAGGTTATTCACCAGGCGTGTGGTATTCAGCACGTGCTGGCGGATCTCGCTGGCCTGAAGTGCATGCTTCGAGCCTTCCGCCGCCAGGTCCAGCGTCAGAATTTCTGACTGACCGAACAGGACGGTGAGCGGGGTACGCAGATCGTGAGACAGCGCCGCCAGCAGCGAGTTACGAATGCTTTCACGCTCGCTCGCCAGCCGGGCCTGTTCCTCGCTGGCGGTGAGGGCCAGTCGTTCCAGCGCGCTGGCAACCAGCAGCGTAAACGTCTCCAGTAAACGCTGCTGTTCGGGGATCATCAGCTGGCGCAGGTTGGAAGGCTCCACGATGACCAGCCCCTGATTTTTATCGGCGCTGCGCAGAGGCAGAATTTGGTAGGGCACGCCGGGGAGGGTGTCGGTCCCTGCGCCCGCCGGTAAGCCTTTGTCAAAGCTCCAGCGCGCGATGGCTTCGTCCCAGGGCGTCATGCCTGTGGCGGACGTCAGCGGGCGCAGCTTGCCGTGTTCGTCCGGGAGTAAAATCAGGTTGCTGGCATGAAACGTCGAGCGAATAAACTGCTCGCTGGTCTGCACGATATCCAGCGGCGTGCGGCCCACCGCCAGCGATTTCGACATCTCATAGAGATGGCGCGTGCGCTGTTCGCGATAGCGGGCGATGCGCGCCTGATAGCGCACGCCCGCCGTCAGATTGCCGATCACCAGCCCGACGGTGAGCATGACGGCAAAGGTGAGGATGTACTGCACGTCCGAGACGGCGAGCGTCCCGCGGGGGGCAATAAAGAACAGATCGAAGCTGATGACGTTGATCACCGTCGCCAGGACCGACGGCCAGCGCCCGTAGAAGAGCGCCACCACCACCACGCCCAAAAGGTAGATCATCACCAGGTTGGCGGCATCAAACGCGATCAGCCACTGGCTGGCAATCACGGTAATCAGGGCGCAGAGCACGACGGCGACGAGACAGCCGCGAAGCTGAATGCGCCATTTATCGCTGAAGGTACGGCTGTCCGGCGCGCGATTGGGTAAAGGGGTAGGTTTGTCGTCCAGCGCCACGATCACCAGATCCAGATCCGGCGCGCGACGGGCCAGCTTGTCGGCAAAGGATTCTCGGCTAAACCAGCGCCGATGCTGACGACGGCCAATGACGATTTTCCCCAGGTTATGCTCGCGCGCGTAGCGCAGAATGGCTTTATCTTCCTGCGGATCGGAAAGGGTGGCGGTTTCCGCGCCCAGCTCCTGCGCCAGGCGCAGCGAACTCAGGATCGCGCGGCGCTGGTTTTCGGGCAGCGCGTGCAGCTGCGGCGTTTCGACATATACCGCATGCCAGACGCTGCCAAATTTGGCCGCCAGGCGCGCGGCGGTGCGGACAAGCTTTTCATTGCCGCTGCCGTGCCCCACGCACAGCAGGATGGCGTCCCGCGTGTGCCAGACGCGTTCCTGTCCCTGTAAATCGCGCCAGGCGCGCATCTGATCGTCCACACGGTCGGCGGTTCGGCGCAGAGCCAGCTCGCGCAGGGCAATCAGGTTGCCTTTACGGAAGAAATGTTCGATGGCGCGCTCGGCCTGGCCGGCGATGTAGACTTTGCCTTCATGCAGGCGCTGGCGTAAATCATCGGGGGGCAGGTCGACCAGCACCACCTCGTCCGCGGAATCAAAGAAGGGATCCGGCACCGTCTCTCGCACCTGAATGCCGGTCACGCCGCTGACCACGTCGTTCAGGCTTTCCAGATGCTGAACGTTAACCGTGGTGAACACATCGATACCGGCTTCAAGTAATTCTTCAACGTCCTGCCAGCGTTTGGGGTGGCGCGAGCCTGGCGCATTGCTGTGCGCCAGCTCGTCCATCAGGATAAGCGCGGGGCGGCGGGCGAGGGCGGCATCGAGATCGAATTCGGTGACTAACCGACCGCGGTGGCTGATGCGGCGGGGCGGCTGGGTAGCCAGCCCCTTCAGCAGTGATGCCGTCTCTTTACGTCCGTGGGTTTCAACCACGCCGATCAGAATATCGAGCCCCTGCGCCCGAAGCCGCTGGGCTTCCGTCAGCATGGCGAAGGTTTTCCCGACGCCCGCGCAGGCGCCGAAGAAAATTTTCAGTTTGCCGCGATGGGCTTCAGCTGTTTGTTCGAGCAGCCTGTCCGGATCCGGGCGCATGGGCTCGTCGGTCATTTAGTTTTTCCTTAGCGCGTCCAGCGCCAGATTCAGCTCAACAATATTAACCACGGGCATGCCGATGAAGCTGACCAGCGGCTTTTGCGTATGCTCTGCCACCAACTGGCTCAGCTGTTCGATGGTCAGCTGACGGGCAGCGGCGACGCGCGGGATCTGCCATGCCACGGCTGCCGGGGTCAGGCTGTAGTCCAGCCCGCTGGCCGAGGCGGTTACCAGCTCCACGGGAACGTCACGGCTGGCCTGCGGATTGGCGGCGCGCAGGGCTGCCACGCGCTCAGCGACGGCTTTGTCCAGCTCGGGGTTGCTGCCCGCCAGGTTGCTGCCGCCGGATGCCATCGGATTATACGGGCTTTCGGCAGTGGCGGAAGGGCGTCCCTGGAAGTAGCGGGCATCCGTAAAGTTCTGACCAATCAGGCGAGAGCCGCGGTTTTCACCGTTTTGCAGTATCAGCGAGCCGTTGGCCTGATCCTTAAACCACCACTGGCCCAGCGCGGTGGTCACCAGCGGGTACAGCCCGCCGGTAATGAGAGACAGCAGTATGAACAGAAGTATAGCGGGGCGTAACATGGTCATTTGATTCACCTTTTAAACCAGGCCGAACAGGGTCAACAGCAGATCGATAACCTTGATACCGACGAAGGGCACCACCAGCCCGCCCAGGCCGTAAATCCACAGGTTGCGGCGCAGCATGGCGGCCGCCGTGAGCGGCTTATAGCTCACGCCCTTCAGCGCCAGCGGGATCAGGAAGACAATAATCAAGGCGTTAAAGATGACTGCGCTCAGAATGGCCGAGGCCGGAGAGTGCAGGTGCATCACGTTCAGGGCGTTTAATTGCGGATAGGTCGCAGCAAACGCGGCCGGAATGATGGCGAAATACTTCGCCACGTCGTTGGCGATACTGAACGTGGTCAGCGAACCGCGCGTCATCAGCATCTGCTTGCCGATGTGCACCACTTCAATCAGCTTGGTCGGGTTAGAGTCGAGGTCGACCATGTTGCCCGCCTCTTTTGCGGCCTGGGTACCGGAGTTCATCGCCACCGCCACGTCGGCCTGCGCGAGGGCAGGAGCATCGTTGGTCCCGTCGCCGGTCATCGCCACCAGACGGCCTTCCGCCTGATACTGACGAATCAGTGCCAGCTTGGCTTCCGGTGTGGCTTCGGAAAGGAAATCATCCACGCCCGCTTCGGCAGCAATCGCCGCGGCGGTAAGACGGTTATCCCCGGTGATCATCACCGTTTTGATCCCCATTTTACGCAGTTGGGCAAAGCGCTCCTTGATGCCGCCTTTGACGATGTCCTTCAGGGCAATGACCCCGAGCACGCGCGCGCCTTCGGCCACCACCAGCGGCGTCGCCCCCTGACGGGCCACGCTTTCGACCAGGCTGTCCACTTCCGGCGGGAAATGACCGTTGTTGGCCTCAATGTGGCGGCGGATCGCGTCAACCGAGCCTTTACGGATCATGCGATCCTGAATGTTAATGCCGCTCATGCGGGTTTGCGCCGTGAAGGGCACGAACGTGGCGTGCAGGCTCTGCACGTCGCGCTGGCGCAGGTTAAAGCGCTGCTTGGCGAGGATCACAATGCTGCGGCCTTCCGGGGTTTCATCGGCAAGCGAGGAGAGCTGGGCGGCATCCGCCAGCGTTTTTTCATCCACGCCCGGGGCGGGTAAAAAATCCGACGCCTGGCGGTTACCGAGGGTGATGGTGCCGGTTTTATCCAGCAGCAACACATCCACGTCACCGGCGGCTTCCACCGCACGCCCGCTGGTGGCGATGACGTTGGCACCGAGCATACGGCTCATGCCGGCCACGCCGATGGCCGACAGCAGGCCGCCGATGGTGGTGGGGATCAGACAAACCAGCAGCGCCACCAGCACCGTGACGGTGACCGCGGTGCCGCCATAGGCAGAGAACGGCCACAGCGTCGCGGTTGCCAGCAGGAAGACAATGGTCAGGGCCACCAGCAGGATGGTCAGGGCAATCTCGTTTGGCGTTTTACGACGCTGTGCGCCTTCCACCATGGCGATCATCCTGTCGAGGAAGGTTTCACCCGGGTTAACGCTACACTGGATCACCAGCCAGTCGGAGAGAATGCGCGTCCCGCCCGTCACGGAGGCGAAATCGCCGCCGGACTCACGGATCACCGGCGCGGATTCGCCGGTGATGGCGCTCTCATCCACCGATGCGCCCCCTTCAATGACTTCGCCGTCGCAAGGGATGATGTCACCGGCTTCCACCAGCACCACATCGCCTTTACGCAGTTCATCTGCCGGAACGTGGTCCATCTGGGCACCGTACTTCGGTTCACGTAGCTTGCGTGCGAAGGCGGTCTTTTTCACCCCTTTCAGGCTGTTGGCCTGGGCTTTGCTCCGGCCTTCCGCCAGCGCTTCCGCAAAGTTGGCGAACAGCACGGTAAACCACAGCCACAGGCTGATGGCGCCGGTAAACATCGCATTTCCCGGCATATGGCCCGTTCCCATGGCAATCGCCAGGGCGGTGGTCAGGACGCTTCCCGCCCAGACGATAAACATCACCGGGTTGTGCCACTGCACGCGCGGGCTCAGCTTTTTCACCGCATCCATGAGCGCCTGGCGAACTAATGACGGTTCGAACAGGGCCAGTTGTTTACGACTCATGACAATTTCTCCGCAAAATCAGCGTAAAGAGAGGTATTCCGCGACCGGGCCTAACGCGAGGGCGGGGATAAAGGTCAGGGCGCCGACCAGCAACACGGTGCCCGTCAGCAGGCCGATAAACAGCGCGCCGTGGGTCGGTAACGTTCCGGTGGTGGTCGGTTGGATTTTTTTGTTCACCAGCGATCCGGCTATCGCCATAACCGGCACAATGATCCCGAAGCGGCCCACGAACATGCAGAACGCCAGCAGACAGTTCCAGAATGGAGAGTTGGCGCTTAGGCCTGCAAAGGCGCTGCCGTTGTTGTTGGCGGCAGAGGAGACGGCATACAGCACTTCGCTAAAACCGTGAATGCCAGGGTTAAAGATGCCGCTGCGTCCGGCCTCGGTCATCAACGCCAGCGCGGTGCCGAGCAGCACGAGGGCTGGGGTGACCAGAATTGCCAGCGCGGTTAATTTCATTTCGCGAACGTCGATCTTTTTACCCAGATACTCCGGGGTGCGGCCAATCATCAGACCGGCAATAAACACCGCCAGCAGCACGAACAGCAGCATGCCGTAAAGACCGGAGCCCACGCCGCCAAACACCACCTCGCCAATCTGCATCAGCCACATCGGGATCATGCCGCCCAGCGCCGTAAAGGAATCATGCATGGCATTGACGGCCCCGCACGACGCTGCCGTGGTGACCACCGCATACAGGCTGCTGGCGAGAATGCCAAAGCGGCTCTCTTTACCTTCCATGTTGATTGCGCTATCTGCACCCAGTGAGAGGAAGTGCGGATTACCCTGCCATTCGGCCCACATCACCAGCGCAACACAGACCACAAAGATCAGCGACATGGTCCAGAGCAGGGTGCGCCCCTGACGGCGATCGTTGACCACGTCGCCAAAGGCAAAGCAGAGCGCGGCGGGGATCAGGAAAATCGCCAGCATCTGCACAAAATTGGTCAGGGCGGTCGGGTTTTCGAACGGGTGCGACGAGTTGGCATTGAAGAAGCCGCCGCCGTTCGTCCCGAGCATTTTGATGGCTTCCTGCGACGCCACTGGCCCCATCGGCAGGAGCTGTTTTGCGCCTTCCAGCGAGGTATAAGGTGCGTAAGGCAGCAGGTTTTGCAGGCTGCCCTGCTGAATGAAGAACAGCGCGATCAGCAGCGCAATCGGCAGCAGGATCCACAGGGTAATGCGCGTCAGATCCACCCACGCGTTACCCAGCGTGCTCACTTTCTGGCGCGCAAACGCACGCGTTAGCGCGAAGATCACCGCAATACCGCTGGCGGCAGAGAGGAAGTTCTGCACGGTTAGCCCGACCATCTGGCTGAAGTAGCTGAGCGTGGTTTCACCGGCATAGGACTGCCAGTTGGTGTTGGTGACAAAACTGACCGCCGTGTTTAGCGCCAGATGCCAGGACAGGCCCGGTAACTGCTGCGGATTCAAAGGCAGGACACCCTGCAACATCAGCATGGCAAAAAGCGCGATGAGGCCAACAATATTCAGCAGCAGAATAGCGATCAGATAGTCACGCCAGTTCATCTCCCGATCGTCTATACCCAGTACGCGCCAGATCCCTTTTTCAACGCTTCCCGTGCCGGGCAGGGGAACGTTATTGATGAGCCGTGCCATCCCCGAGCCCAGTGGCCTTGCCAGGACGAACAACACCACTAAGAAACTGGCAATAAGCAAAAACGCCTGAGCAGCCATCAGAATGCCTCCGCATTAATCAGGGCATAAACCAGATAACCCAATAACAGGAACACCAGCACGATGCCGGCAATAAGACCTGCACTCACAATCCACCTCCGGGTGACTTTTGTTGTTGTGCTAACGGTAGGATTTATGGCGCAAAGATTTCGCAAAAATGAGAAGGGCGGGTGTAAAAAAAGTATAAAAATGGCAAAGCCCACAATTTAACTATTGATAAGTAAATCGTTAACTTTTTTGTAACTTAATTACGGCGTGAATGTAAATTTTGGCTAAACGGACGAAAATAAGTGGTCGGATGAGTAGTAAAATTACAAACAAAGCGATATTATTTTAGCCAGGTCACAGATTTTGAATTTTCCGGATGACGTTTCCGGCCAACTATAGGGGAGAAAAATATGGATCTTTATAAAGAGTTTCCGGCTCATATCGTGTTCATGCGCCGCGCTTTCGCCGTAGTGGCTGGCGTGCTGGCTCTGCCGGTGATGCTGTTCTGGAAAGATCGTGCACGTTTTTATAGCTATCTGCACCGCGTCTGGGCGAAAACCAGCGAGAAGCCGGTGTGGATGGATCAGGCCGAGAAAGCGACCTGCGATTTTTACTGATACTAAGACGACACCCAGAAAAAAACGCCGGGGGAGCGATAGCCCCTCGTCAGGGTTTACAGGCACATATTTGCCGTCTTTCTTGCCGGGTGACGCTGCGCTTACCCGGCCTACACAGGGCAAAGAGATCAATGCATTGCATGTTTCATTGTAGGCCCTTGCAAGCGTAGCGCCGCCGGGCGAAATGCACAGCATGCACCTTGTCATCAGTCTGTAAGGCCGCCTTGGGCGGCCTTTTTTATTTCATCCCGTCTACACTTCATGGCAAAGTAGTTCAATGCATGCTTTTTCCTTTTACGGCATGCCCTTATGGACATAATGGACAATAGCCTGGAGTTTTATGCCCACCCATCTGGTTTGGTTTCGCGCGGACCTGCGCGTACATGACAACTTCGCACTCGCGGCAGCCTGCCGTTCCGATGACGCCAGCGTGCTGGCGCTGTTTATCGCTACGCCTGAACAGTGGCAGCAGCATGATATGGCCCCGCGGCAGGCGGCTTACCTCAAATCGCATCTGAACGATCTGCAACACTCACTTGCTGAAAAAGGTATCCCGCTGATCTACAAAGAGGTCAGTGATTTTGCCGCGCAGCTTAAGATGTTGCGGGAGGTATGTCAGCAGAACGGCGTCACGCATCTTTTTTATAACTACCAGTACGAGCTGAACGAACGGCTGCGGGATCGCCAACTGGAGAACATTCTGGGCGAGGTGGTTTGTGAAGGATTTGATGACAGCGTAATGCTGGCACCGGGCAGCGTCATGACCGGCGGCCATGAAATGTATAAAGTGTTCACGCCGTTTAAAAATGCTTTTGTTAAACGTCTGAAAGAGGCGCTGCCGGAGTGCGTACCCGCACCCGCAGCCAGAGGGGAAGCTATAACCACGCTGCCTGAATTAACGTTTAACTATCCCCAACAGGCATTCGATGAGCTTCTGTTCCCCGCAAACGAGAAGGCAGCAATTGCGAAGCTGCGCCAGTTTTGCAAACAGGGCGCGGGAGAGTACGACGCGCGCAGGGATTTCCCGGCGATTGAAGGGACAAGCCGCTTATCGGCAAGCCTGGCGCTGGGCGTACTCTCTCCTCGCCAGTGTTTACATCGTCTTCTGGCCGAGCAGCCGCAGGCGATGGACGGTGGGGCGGGTTCGGTGTGGCTGAACGAACTCATCTGGCGTGAATTCTATCGCCATCTGATGACGTATCATCCCGATCTCTGTAAGCATCGTCCGTTCATCCCCTGGACCGACAACGTAAAATGGCAGCACGATGAGGCACGTTTACAGGCCTGGCAAAAAGGGGAAACGGGCTATCCGATTGTTGATGCTGCCATGCGCCAGCTGAATGAAACCGGGTGGATGCACAACCGCCTGCGAATGATTACCGCCAGCTTTCTGGTGAAGGATCTGCTTATCGACTGGCGTATCGGAGAGCGCTATTTTATCTCTCAGCTGATCGACGGCGATCTCGCTGCGAATAACGGCGGCTGGCAGTGGGCGGCCTCTACCGGCACCGATGCGGCTCCCTATTTCAGGATTTTTAATCCGACCACTCAGGGGCAAAAATTTGATGCCAACGGCGACTTTATCCGCCGCTGGTTGCCCGCGCTCAGGAACGTTCCTGCGAAAGCGATCCACGACCCGTGGACATGGGCGGATAAACAGGGCGTAAAGCTCGATTATCCCCGCCCGATTGTTGACCATAAACAGGCGCGCACCGCCACGCTGGCGGCGTACGAAGCCGCCCGAAAAGTTTGAGAGCATAAAGATGAAAAACAGTGAACTGGAACGCCTGATTAACGAAAAACTCAATATCGCCTCCTTCAGCGACTACGGCCCAAATGGCCTGCAGGTAGAAGGGCGCGAAACGGTGCAGAAAATTATCACCGGCGTCACGGCAAGCCAGGCGCTGCTGGACGAGGCTGTCCGTCAGGAAGCCGATGCGGTGATTGTCCATCACGGCTACTTCTGGAAAAACGAATCACCGATTATTCGCGGCATGAAGCGCAACCGCCTGAAAACGTTGCTGGCAAATGACATCAACCTGTACGGTTACCACCTGCCGCTGGACGCACACCCGGAACTGGGCAACAACGTTCAGCTTGCGCAGCTGTTGGGGATAACCGTAATGGGCGAAATCGAGCCGTTGGTGCCGTGGGGCGAGCTGGCGATGCCGGTTCCCGGACTGGAGCTGGCCTCGTGGATTGAAGCGCGCCTGGGGCGTCGCCCGCTGTGGTGCGGCGATACGGGCGCGGACCTGGTAAAACGCGTTGCCTGGTGCACCGGGGGCGGGCAGGGCTTTATCGACAGCGCCGCGCGTTTCGGTGTTGATGCCTTTATCACCGGCGAGGTTTCCGAGCAGACCATTCACTCGGCGCGTGAACAGGGTCTGCATTTCTACGCGGCCGGCCATCATGCCACCGAGCGCGGCGGCATTCGGGCCCTCAGCGAGTGGCTGACGGAAAATACCGATCTGGATGTAACCTTTATTGATATCCCTAATCCGGCCTGATGAGAGGTGCCTGAGTGCAGCGAGCGCGTTGTTATCTTCTGGGAGAAACGGCAGTGGTTCTGGAGCTCGAGCCGCCGGTGACCCTTGCCACGCAAAAGCGTATCTGGCGGCTAACCCAGCGTCTGGTCGATCTGCCGGACGTGGTTGAAGCCATTCCGGGGATGAATAACATCACGGTGGTGCTGCGTAGTCCGCATACGCTGGCGCTGGATGCCATCGAGCGTTTACAGCGCTGGTGGGAAGAGAGCGAGGCGCTGGAGCCGGAATCGCGTGCCATTGAGATCCCGGTCGTTTATGGCGGTACGGGGGGACCGGATCTTGGTGTGGTCGCAGACCATTGCGGGCTCACCGAAAAGCAGGTGGTTGAACTGCACAGTTCGGTGGATTACGTCGTCTGGTTCCTGGGATTCCAGCCCGGATTCCCGTATCTGGGGGGATTATCTCCCCGGCTGCATACGCCGCGCCGCGCTGAACCTCGCCTGAGCGTACCGGCGGGGACGGTCGCCATTGGTGGCGAGCAGACCGGCGTATATCCGCTGGCTTCGCCCGGTGGTTGGCAGCTTATTGGGCATACCGCCACCCCGTTATTTGACCCCGCGCTGGCGTCGCCAATACTCCTGCGCCCGGGCGACACCCTTCGCTTTATCCCGCAGAAGGAGGGGGTATGTTAACGCTTATTCGCGCCGGGCTTTACACCTCCGTAGAGGATGCCGGGCGCTTTGGCATGCGCCAGTCCGGCGTGAGCTATTGTGGCGCGCTGGACCGTCCTGCGCTGGAAATCGCTAACGTGCTGGTGGGCAACCCCGGCAGCACGGCGGCGCTCGAAATTACGCTCGGCCAGTGTGTCATTGAGTTTGGTCAGGAGACCTGGTTCGCGCTCACCGGCGCCGGCTGTGATGCCACGCTGGACGGCAAAGCGGTGTGGACCGGCTGGCGTCTGCGGGCGAAAGCCGGGCAGCGTCTGACCTTAAAGCGTCCTCTGCACGGCGTGCGTAGCTATCTCGCGGTGGCTGGCGGCATTGATGTGCCTGAGGTGCTGGGCTCATCCAGTACCGATCAGAAAGCCGGGATAGGCGGTCACGAAGGACGTCTGTTGCGCGACGGCGATCGCCTGGCGATTAAGCCCTCTTCGCGTCACTTCTCGACGGCTCAGGGGGTGAAACAACTTCTCTGGGGAAACCAGATCCGCGCCTTACCGGGGCCGGAATATCATGAGTTCGACGAGGCCTCAAAAGAGTCTTTCTGGCGCGCGCCGTGGAAGCTTAGTCCGCAGAGTAACCGAATGGGCTATCGTCTGCAGGGGCAGCCGCTGATCCGGACCACCGACCGGGAACTGCTCTCCCACGGTTTGTTGCCCGGCGTGATTCAGGTTCCAGGCAACGGGCAACCGATCGTCTTAATGAACGACGCGCAGACGACGGGGGGCTATCCGCGAATTGCCTGCATTATTGAAGCCGATCGCTACCATCTGGCGCAAATTCCCCTCGGTCAGCCGATTCACTTCGTACAGTGTTCGCTGGAGGAAGCGCTAAAGGCGCGGCAGGATCAGCAGCGCTATCTCGAACAGCTGGCGTGGAGGCTCGATGGTAAAGATTGATTTAAACGCCGATCTGGGCGAGGGCGGCAGCGCCGACGCGGCGCTAATGACGCTGGTCTCTTCGGTCAATATTGCCTGCGGCTTTCACGCGGGCGATGCGCAAACCATGCTGGAGAGCGTGCGTCATGCCATCAAAAATGGCGTGGCGATTGGCGCTCACCCGAGCTTCCCTGACCGGGAGAACTTTGGTCGCACCGCGATGGACCTGCCGCCTGAGACGGTCTACGCGCAGGTGCTCTACCAGACTGGCGCGCTGGAGGCGATGGTTCGCGCCGGGAAGGGCGTACTGCGTCACGTGAAGCCGCACGGTATGCTCTATAACCAGGCGGCAAAAGACCCGGTGCTGGCGGCGGCGATTGCCCGTGCGGTGCGGGACTGTAATCCGCAGCTGATTCTGGTCGGCCTGGCGGGCAGTGAGCTTATTCGTGCCGGAGAACGGCTGGGGCTGACCACGCGGCAGGAGGTGTTTGCCGATCGGGGATACATGCCGGACGGCAGTCTGGTTCCGCGCACGCAAGCCGGTGCGCTGATTACCGATGAAGCGAAAGCGCTGGCGCAGACGCTGGAGATGGTGCGCTACGGGCGAGTGACCGCCGTGGATGGCACAACGGCGCACGTTCAGGCGGATACGGTATGTTTACACGGCGATGGCGAGCATGCGCTCCAGTTCGCGCGCCGCCTGCGGGCCGCGTTCGCTGAAGAGGGCATTCTTGTCAGCGCAGATTAATGATAAAAGGACAGAAAAATGCCAGAAGGCCCGGAGATCCGCCGCGCGGCGGATAGCCTCGAGGCGGCGATAAAGGGCAAACCGCTGACGGAGGTCTGGTTTGCTTTTCCTCAACTGAAACCGTTTGAATCACAGCTGGTGGGGCAGTCGGTAACGCATATTGAAACGCGCGGCAAAGCGTTGCTCACGCACTTTTCCCATAACCTGACGTTATATAGCCACAACCAGCTTTACGGCGTGTGGCGCGTGGTGGAGGCGGGTAAACAGCCGCAAACGACCCGCGTGCTGCGCGTCAGGCTGCAAACGGCGGATAAGGCGATCCTGCTCTATAGCGCTTCTGATATCGAAATGTTAACGCCTGAGCAGTTGCTCACGCACCCGTTCTTACAGCGGGTTGGGCCGGACGTGCTGGATATGCGCCTGACGGCGAGCGACGTGAAGGCCCGACTGCTATCGCCCACATTCCGCAACCGGCAGTTTTCCGGCCTGTTCCTTGACCAGGCCTTTCTCGCCGGGCTTGGCAACTACCTGCGGGTGGAGATCCTCTGGGAAGTCGGGCTGGCACCGCAGCACAAAGCTTCTCAGCTGAGCGATGAACAGCTGGAGGCGCTGTCCCACGCGCTGCTGGACATCCCGCGGCTGTCGTACAACACGCGTGGCATCGTAGATGAAAACAAGCACCACGGGGCGCTGTTCCGGTTCAAGGTGTTTCATCGGGCGGGGAAGAAGTGCGAGCGGTGCGGCGGGATTATCGACAGGATTATGCTCTCTTCGAGACCCTTTTACTGGTGTCCACATTGTCAAAAATAAAAAAGCCGGGTGGCGGCTACGCCTTACCCGGCCTACGTTTCGCATTTGTAGGCCCGGTAAGCGGTAGCGCCACCGGGCTTAACTTTTAGCGCTTCAGGTCAGACTTAAAATCACGCTGCTCGTAGCCGGTATACAGCTGACGAGGACGGGCGATCTTCATGCCTTCGCTGTGCATTTCGTTCCAGTGCGCAATCCAGCCTACGGTACGCGCCATGGCGAAGATCACGGTGAACATGGAAGACGGAATGCCCATCGCTTTCAGAATAATGCCAGAGTAGAAATCGACGTTCGGGTAGAGTTTCTTCTCGATGAAGTACGGGTCGTTCAGCGCGATGTGTTCCAGCTCCATCGCCACTTCCAGCAGGTCATCTTTGGTACCCAGCTCTTTCAGCACTTCGTGGCAGGTTTCACGCATCACGGTGGCGCGCGGGTCATAGTTTTTGTAAACACGGTGACCGAAGCCCATCAGGCGGAAGGAGTCATTCTTGTCTTTCGCGCGACGCACGAACTCAGGAATGTGCTCAACGGTGCTGATCTCTTCCAGCATCTTCAGCGCCGCTTCGTTCGCGCCGCCGTGCGCCGGTCCCCACAGGGAGGCGATGCCCGCAGCGATACAGGCGAACGGGTTCGCGCCTGAAGAGCCTGCGGTACGAACGGTTGAGGTCGAGGCGTTCTGTTCGTGGTCAGCATGCAGGATCAGAATACGGTCCATCGCGCGTTCCAGAACCGGGTTCACTTCGTACTCTTCGCACGGCGTGGAGAACATCATGCGCAGGAAGTTGCCCGCGTAGGAGAGGTCGTTACGCGGATACACAAACGGCTGGCCGATGGAGTATTTGTAACACATCGCCGCCATGGTAGGCATTTTGGACAGCAGACGGTAAGCGGCGATTTCACGGTGACGCGGGTTATTCACGTCAAGGGAGTCGTGGTAGAACGCTGCCAGCGCACCGGTAATACCGCACATCACCGCCATTGGGTGAGAGTCACGACGGAACGCATGGAACAGACGGGTAATCTGCTCATGGATCATGGTGTGACGGGTCACGGTGGTTTTAAATTCATCGAACTGTGCCTGCGTCGGTTTTTCGCCGTTCAGCAGGATGTAGCACACTTCCAGATAGTTGGATTCGGTGGCTAACTGATCGATAGGGAAGCCGCGATGGAGCAGGATACCTTCGTCACCGTCGATAAAGGTGATTTTGGATTCGCAAGATGCGGTAGAGGTAAATCCAGGGTCAAAGGTGAATACCCCTTTGGAACCCAGCGTACGGATATCAATAACATCCTGACCGAGCGTGCCTTTTAGCACATCCAGTTCAATAGCAGTGTCACCATTTAGGGTGAGCGTTGCCTTTGTATCAGCCATTTACGGTCTCCTTAGCGCCTTATGCTTAAGACTGCGCTTTACCGGATTTGCTTTCAGCTGTTAATCACCGTTACCAGATTGTTATTTGGCTTACCGCTCAGCTCACGAGGACAAACCAGGGTACAGAGCTATGGCGCCTTGCAGGTAAACGAATGAAATTTCAGTGAAACAACAGCAAATCAGCGTTTTTGCAGTCCGAATTATTCAAACCTGTATATCACTAATAACTGTCCTGATAACTTCGGTCAATACCATCACACTGTTACATAACTATTTGTCAGGTGAAAGAGAGACCTCATAACTTTTGCGCATTATATGCCTTTTCTGATGACGTTTGTAACAATATTGTTTAACATTTGTCAAATCAGATGATTAAAAATTAAAAAGATGTTGTTATCGTGACCCTGATCACTGTTCCAGAGAAAACCCGACAAACTGTATGTAGGTTAATTGTAATGATTTTGTGAACGGCCTATACTGCCGCCAGGTCTCCGGAACACCCTGCAATCCCGAGCCACCCAGCGTTGTAATGTGTCGTTTAAGCATCTGGAAGCACTGTTTTGCATGACGCGCAGTTATAGAAAAGGAACGCTGTCTGACCCGCATCGCAGTCCGGAGGAAGGAAACAATAAGAACAGCATGTGGGCGTTATTCATGATAAGAAATGTGAAAAAACAAAGACCTGTCAATCTGGATCTCAAAACGATCCGGTTCCCCGTAACAGCAATAGCGTCCATTCTGCACCGTGTTTCTGGTGTGATTACGTTTGTGGCGGTCGGTATTCTGCTGTGGTTACTGGGCACCAGCCTCTCTTCCCCTGAAGGATTCCTCCAGGCCTCTGCCATCATGAACAGCTTCTTCGTGAAATTCATCATGTGGGGCATTCTGACCGCACTGGCGTACCACGTTGTGGTGGGTGTTCGCCATATGCTGATGGACTTTGGCTACCTGGAAGAGACCTTCGAAGCCGGGAAACGCTCCGCTAACATTTCATTTGTGATTACAGTCGTGCTTTCACTTCTCGCAGGAGTTCTCGTATGGTAAGCAACGCCTCCGCATTAGGACGCAACGGCGTACATGACTTCATTCTGGTCCGTGCTACCGCCATCGTTCTCACCCTCTACATCATCTATATGATCGGTTTCTTCGCGACCAGCGGCACGCTGACGTGGGAAATCTGGAGTGGGTTCTTCGGATCCGCCTTCACCAAAGTGTTCACCCTGCTGGCCCTTTTCTCCATCCTTATTCATGCCTGGATTGGCATGTGGCAGGTGTTGACCGATTACGTTAAACCGCTGGCGATTCGCCTTCCACTGCAGCTGGCCATTGTCGTTGCACTGGTGGTTTACGTTATTTATGGATTCGTTGTGGTGTGGGGTGTGTAATGAAACTGCCAGTCAGAGAATTTGATGCTGTTGTGATTGGTGCCGGTGGCGCAGGTATGCGTGCCGCACTGCAAATTTCCCAGAGTGGCCAGAGCTGTGCGCTGCTCTCTAAAGTCTTCCCAACCCGTTCCCATACTGTGTCTGCGCAGGGCGGTATTACCGTTGCGCTGGGTAACTCCCATGAAGATAACTGGGAATGGCACATGTATGACACGGTAAAAGGTTCCGATTACATCGGTGACCAGGATGCCATCGAATATATGTGTAAAACCGGCCCGGAAGCGATTCTGGAGCTGGACCACATGGGGCTGCCGTTCTCCCGTCTGGAAAATGGCACCATCTATCAGCGTCCGTTTGGCGGCCAGTCGAAAAACTTCGGCGGCGAGCAGGCGGCACGCACCGCGGCGGCGGCTGACCGTACCGGTCACGCGCTGCTGCACACCCTGTATCAGCAGAACCTGAAAAACCACACCACCATCTTCTCCGAATGGTATGCGCTGGATCTGGTGAAAAACGCCGATGGTGCCATCGTTGGTTGTACCGCGCTGTGCATCGAAACCGGTGAAGTGGTCTACTTCAAAGCCCGTGCAACCGTGCTGGCGACCGGCGGTGCAGGCCGTATTTACCAGTCCACTACCAACGCCCACATCAACACCGGTGACGGTGTCGGTATGGCTATCCGCGCGGGCGTGCCGGTGCAGGATATGGAGATGTGGCAGTTCCACCCAACCGGCATCGCCGGTGCAGGCGTGCTGGTAACAGAAGGCTGCCGTGGTGAAGGTGGCTACCTGCTGAATAAACACGGCGAGCGCTTCATGGAGCGTTATGCCCCGAATGCGAAAGACCTGGCGGGTCGTGACGTGGTGGCGCGTTCCATCATGATCGAAATCCGTGAAGGCCGCGGCTGTGACGGCCCTTGGGGTCCACACGCGAAGCTGAAGCTCGACCACCTGGGTAAAGAAGTGCTGGAGTCCCGCCTGCCGGGCATCCTGGAACTGTCCCGCACCTTCGCGCACGTCGATCCGGTGAAAGAGCCGATTCCGGTTATCCCAACCTGCCACTACATGATGGGCGGTATTCCGACCAAAGTGACCGGTCAGGCGCTGACCGTGAACGAGCAGGGCGAAGACGTGGTCATTCCTGGCCTGTTCGCGGTGGGCGAAATTGCCTGCGTATCCGTACACGGCGCAAACCGTCTGGGCGGCAACTCGCTGCTGGATCTGGTGGTGTTTGGTCGCGCAGTGGGTCTGCATCTGCAGGAATCCATTGCCGAGCAGGGCGCGCTGCGTGACGCGACCGACGACGAAATTGATGCCTCTCTTGAGCGCCTCAACCGCTGGAACGGCAACCGTAACGGCGAAGATCCGGTGGAAATCCGTAAAGCGCTGCAGGAATGCATGCAGCACAACTTCTCGGTATTCCGTGAAGGCGACGCGATGGCCAAAGGTCTTGAGCAGCTGAAAGCGATCCGCGAGCGTCTGAAAAATGCCCGTCTGGACGACACCTCCAGCGAGTTCAACACCCAGCGCGTTGAGTGCCTGGAGCTGGATAACCTGATGGAAACCGCGTTCGCGACCGCGATGTCGGCAAACTTCCGTACCGAAAGCCGTGGCGCGCATAGCCGCTTCGACTTCCCGGAGCGTGATGACGAAAACTGGCTGTGCCATTCCCTGTATCTGCCAGAGTCGGAAACCATGACGCGTCGTAGCGTCAACATGGAACCGAAACTGCGTCCGGCGTTCCCGCCGAAGATTCGTACTTACTAATGCGGAGACAGGATAATGAAACTCGAATTCTCAGTTTATCGTTATAACCCGGATGTTGATGACGCTCCGCGCATGCAGGACTACACCCTCGAAGCGGAAGAAGGTCGCGACATGATGCTGCTGGATGCCTTAATCCAGCTGAAAGAAAAAGATCCAACCCTGTCGTTCCGTCGCTCCTGCCGTGAAGGGGTGTGTGGTTCTGACGGTGTGAACATGAACGGCAAAAATGGCCTGGCCTGCATCACGCCAATTTCAGCGTTGCAGCGTCCTGGTCAGAAAATTGTTATCCGTCCTCTGCCAGGCCTGCCGGTCGTGCGTGATTTGGTGGTAGACATGGGGCAATTCTATGCACAATATGAGAAGATTAAGCCTTACTTATTGAATAATGGGCAAAATCCACCGGCTCGTGAGCACTTACAGTCTCCTGAGCAGCGTGAAAAACTCGATGGTCTGTACGAGTGTATTCTCTGCGCATGCTGTTCTACGTCCTGCCCGTCGTTCTGGTGGAACCCGGACAAGTTTATCGGCCCGGCCGGTCTGCTGGCTGCCTATCGCTTCCTGATCGATAGCCGCGACACCGAAACCGACAGCCGTCTGGAAGGACTGAGTGACGCTTTCAGCGTATTCCGCTGCCATAGCATCATGAACTGCGTCAGTGTGTGTCCGAAGGGGCTGAACCCGACGCGCGCCATCGGCCATATTAAGTCGATGCTGCTGCAGCGCAGTGCGTAAGTAACGTTGCCGGATGGCGCTGCGCTTATCCGGCCTACGAAACTGTAGGCCCGGCAAGCGTAGCGCCACCGGGCAAAATGCAGAAACCTTTAAAAACTGCCCTGTACTACCCTGAAGTCCAGACAGTTTCTAAAGGTTCCTTCGCGGGCCAAATGAAAAGAGCTCGCAGGTGAACCCCGGCACGTACACGTGGTGTGCGTGGTAGTTTCTACGGCGAAAGTAAGCATAAAAATGCTTAAGGGATCACGATGCAGAACGGCGCAATGAAAGCCTGGCTGGACTCTTCTTACCTCTCTGGTGCCAACCAGAGCTGGATAGAACAGCTCTATGAAGACTTCTTAACCGATCCTGACTCAGTGGACGCAAACTGGCGTTCCATGTTCCAGCAGTTGCCTGGTACAGGGGTCAAACCGGATCAATTCCATTCCAAAACACGTGATTATTTCCGTCGTCTGGCGAAGGATGCCTCACGTTACTCTTCTGCGATTTCCGACCCTGACACCAATGCGAAGCAGGTTAAAGTCCTGCAGCTTATCAACGCTTATCGCTTCCGTGGTCACCAGCATGCGAATCTCGATCCGCTGGGACTGTGGAAACAAGACCGTGTGGCCGATCTCGATCCGGCGTATCACGATCTGACCGAGGCCGATTTCCAGGAAAGCTTTAACGTAGGTTCCTTTGCCATCGGCAAAGACACGATGAAGCTGGGCGATCTGATTGACGCGCTCAAGCAAACCTACTGCGGCTCCATCGGCGCGGAATACATGCACATTACCTCTACCGAAGAGAAGCGCTGGATCCAGCAGCGCATCGAATCCGTAGCGGGCCACGCGACCTTCTCGGCTGACGAGAAAAAACGCTTCCTCAGCGAACTGACCGCAGCGGAAGGCCTTGAGCGCTATCTGGGCGCGAAGTTCCCGGGCGCAAAACGCTTCTCGCTGGAAGGCGGTGACGCCCTGGTGCCGATGCTGAAAGAGCTGATTCGTCACGCAGGCAAGAGCGGCACCCGTGAAGTGGTGCTGGGCATGGCACACCGTGGTCGTCTGAACGTACTGGTCAACGTGCTGGGTAAAAAACCGCAGGACCTGTTCGACGAATTCGCAGGCAAACATAAAGAACACCTCGGTACCGGTGACGTGAAGTACCACATGGGCTTCTCGTCAGATATCGAAACCGAAGGCGGTCTGGTTCACCTGGCGCTGGCGTTTAACCCGTCGCACCTGGAAATCGTCAGCCCGGTGGTTATCGGTTCCGTGCGCGCGCGTCTGGATCGTCTGGACGAGCCGAGCAGCAACAAAGTTCTGCCAATCACCATCCACGGTGATGCGGCGGTGACAGGGCAGGGCGTGGTGCAGGAAACCCTGAACATGTCCAAAGCGCGTGGTTATGAAGTGGGCGGTACCGTTCGCATTGTGATCAACAACCAGGTGGGCTTCACCACCTCTAACCCGCTGGACGCACGTTCTACCCCGTACTGCACCGACATCGGTAAGATGGTTCAGGCGCCGATCTTCCACGTTAACGCGGATGATCCGGAAGCCGTGGCTTTTGTGACCCGTCTGGCGCTGGACTTCCGTAATACCTTCAAACGCGATGTGTTCATTGACCTCTTCTGCTACCGCCGTCACGGCCACAACGAAGCGGATGAGCCAAGTGCAACCCAGCCGCTGATGTACCAGAAAATCAAAAAACACCCGACCCCGCGCAAAATCTATGCTGACAAGCTGGAAAGCGACAAAGTGGCGACGCTGGAAGATGCGACCGAAATGGTCAACCTCTACCGCGACGCACTGGATGCGGGTGAATGCGTAGTGAAAGAGCTGCGCCCGATGAACATGCACTCCTTTACCTGGTCGCCGTACCTCAACCACGAGTGGGATGAGAGCTATCCGAACAAGGTGGAGATGAAGCGCCTGCAGGAGCTGGCTAAACGCATCAGCACCGTGCCGGACGCTATCGAGATGCAGTCTCGCGTGGCGAAAATTTATGCTGACCGTCAGGCCATGGCGGCAGGCGAGAAGCTGTTCGACTGGGGCGGCGCGGAAACGCTGGCTTACGCGACGCTGGTTGACGAAGGCATTCCTGTTCGTCTGTCCGGTGAAGATGCGGGCCGTGGCACCTTCTTCCACCGTCACGCGGTGGTTCACAACCAGTCTAACGGTTCAACCTACACCCCGCTGCAGCACGTGCACAACGGTCAGGGCCAGTTCAAGGTCTGGGACTCCGTACTGTCTGAAGAAGCGGTACTGGCTTTCGAATACGGTTACGCCACGGCAGAACCGCGCACCCTGACCATCTGGGAAGCGCAATTCGGCGACTTCGCCAACGGTGCGCAGGTGGTGATCGACCAGTTCATCTCCTCCGGCGAACAGAAATGGGGCCGTATGTGTGGCCTGGTGATGCTGCTGCCGCACGGCTATGAAGGCCAGGGTCCGGAGCACTCCTCCGCGCGTCTGGAACGTTATCTGCAGCTCTGCGCCGAGCAGAACATGCAGGTTTGCGTACCGTCCACCCCGGCTCAGGTTTACCACATGCTGCGTCGTCAGGCGCTGCGCGGTATGCGTCGTCCGCTGGTGGTCATGTCGCCGAAATCCCTGCTGCGTCACCCGCTGGCGGTGTCCAGCCTGGAAGAGCTGGCAAATGGTACCTTCCTGCCGGCCATCGGTGAAATTGACGAGCTGGATCCACAGGCCGTGAAGCGTGTGGTGATGTGTTCTGGTAAGGTTTATTACGACCTGCTAGAACAGCGCCGTAAGAACGATCAGAAAGATGTCGCCATCGTGCGTATCGAACAGCTTTATCCGTTCCCGCACCAGGCGGTGCAGGAAGCGCTGAAACCGTACGCTCACGTTCATGATTTTGTCTGGTGCCAGGAAGAGCCGCTCAACCAGGGCGCATGGTACTGCAGCCAGCATCATTTCCGTGAAGTGATTCCATTTGGGTCAGCCCTGCGCTATGCAGGTCGCCCGGCCTCCGCCTCTCCGGCGGTAGGGTATATGTCCGTTCACCAGAAGCAGCAACAAGATCTGGTCAATGACGCGCTGAACGTCGATTAATTAAAGGATACATAATGAGTAGCGTAGATATTCTTGTTCCCGACCTGCCTGAATCTGTAGCAGATGCGACCGTCGCTACCTGGCACAAAAAACCAGGCGATGCCGTTAAGCGCGATGAAGTGCTGGTAGAAATCGAAACTGACAAAGTGGTACTGGAAGTACCGGCTTCGGCGGATGGCGTTCTGGACGCGGTGCTGGAAGATGAAGGTACCACCGTTACTTCTCGTCAGATCCTGGGTCGCCTGCGTGAAGGCAACAGCGCGGGCAAAGAGTCCAGCGCGAAGTCTGAAGAGAAAGCGTCGACGCCAGCGCAGCGCCAGCAGGCCTCTCTGGAAGAGCAGTCTAACGACGCCCTCAGCCCGGCGATCCGTCGCCTGCTGGCGGAACACAGCCTTGACCCGGCAGCCATTAAAGGCACCGGTGTAGGCGGTCGTCTGACCCGCGAAGACATCGACAAACACCTGGCGAAAGCGCCTGCTCAGGCCGAAGCGAAAGCCCCTGCGGCAGCACCGGCAGCACAGCCTGCTCTGGGTGCCCGCAGCGAAAAACGCGTGCCAATGACCCGCCTGCGCAAGCGCGTGGCCGAGCGTCTGCTGGAAGCGAAAAACTCTACCGCGATGCTGACTACCTTCAACGAAGTGAACATGAAGCCAATCATGGACCTGCGTAAGCAGTACGGTGACGCGTTCGAAAAACGTCACGGTATCCGTCTGGGCTTTATGTCCTTCTACGTGAAGGCGGTGGTTGAAGCGCTGAAACGCTACCCGGAAGTGAACGCGTCCATTGATGGCGATGACGTGGTTTACCACAACTACTTCGACGTCAGCATGGCGGTTTCTACCCCACGTGGCCTGGTGACCCCGGTTCTGCGTGATGTGGATACCCTGGGTATGGCCGACATCGAGAAAAACATCAAAGAGCTGGCGGTGAAAGGCCGCGACGGCAAGCTGACCGTAGACGACCTGACCGGCGGTAACTTCACCATTACCAACGGCGGCGTCTTCGGATCGCTGATGTCTACCCCGATCATTAACCCGCCGCAGAGCGCGATCCTGGGTATGCATGCCATCAAAGATCGTCCTATGGCGGTAGACGGTAAAGTTGAGATCCTGCCGATGATGTACCTGGCGCTCTCTTACGACCACCGCCTGATCGACGGCCGCGAGTCCGTGGGCTTCCTGGTAGCCATTAAAGAGCTGCTCGAAGATCCAACGCGTCTGCTGCTGGACGTCTAGTCACGATTTAGCATCACCTGCCCCGTAGACCGGCACACGCTGCGCCGGTCTACAGGTTTGAAGATAACGATTACCCTGAAGGATGGATAGAACACATGAACTTACATGAATATCAGGCCAAACAGCTGTTTGCCCGGTATGGCTTACCGGCTCCGGTGGGTTATGCCTGTACTACCCCGCGTGAAGCAGAAGAAGCCGCATCTAAAATCGGTTCCGGCCCGTGGGTAGTTAAGTGTCAGGTTCACGCTGGTGGCCGTGGTAAAGCGGGCGGTGTGAAGGTTGTTAAGAGCAAAGAAGAGATTCGTGCGTTTGCTGAACATTGGCTCGGCAAGCGTCTGGTAACGTACCAGACAGACGCGAACGGCCAGCCGGTTAACCAGATCCTGGTTGAAGCGGCAACCGATATCGCGAAAGAGCTGTACCTGGGCGCGGTGGTTGACCGTAGCTCCCGTCGCGTGGTGTTCATGGCATCTACCGAAGGCGGCGTGGAAATCGAAAAAGTGGCGGAAGAGACCCCGCACCTGATCCACAAAGTGGCTATCGATCCGCTTGCAGGCCCAATGCCTTACCAGGGTCGCGAGCTGGCGTTCAAACTGGGTCTGGAAGGCAAGCTGGTTCAGCAGTTCACCAAGATTTTCATGGGCCTGGCGACCATTTTCCTGGAGCGCGATCTGGCGCTGATCGAGATCAACCCGCTGGTGATCACGACCCAGGGCGATCTGATCTGCCTCGACGGCAAGCTGGGCGCTGACGGCAACGCGCTGTTCCGCCAGCCGGATCTGCGCGAAATGCGCGACCAGTCTCAGGAAGACCCGCGTGAAGCGCAGGCTGCTCAGTGGGAGCTGAACTACGTGGCGCTGGACGGTAACATCGGCTGCATGGTTAACGGTGCGGGCCTGGCGATGGGCACCATGGACATCGTTAAGCTGCACGGCGGTGAGCCAGCGAACTTCCTCGACGTGGGCGGTGGCGCAACCAAAGAGCGCGTAACCGAAGCGTTCAAAATCATTCTCTCCGACGACAACGTGAAGGCCGTTCTGGTTAACATCTTCGGCGGCATCGTCCGTTGCGACCTGATCGCCGACGGTATCATCGGCGCGGTAGAAGAAGTGGGTGTTAACGTTCCGGTGGTTGTGCGTCTGGAAGGTAACAACGCTGAACTCGGCGCGAAAAAACTGGCTGACAGCGGCCTGAATATTATTGCAGCGAAAAGTCTGACGGATGCAGCTCAGCAGGTTGTTGCCGCAGTGGAGGGGAAATAATGTCAGTTTTAATTAATAAAGATACCAAGGTTATCTGCCAGGGCTTCACCGGTAGCCAGGGGACTTTCCACTCCGAACAGGCGATTGCCTACGGCACGCAGATGGTTGGCGGCGTAACGCCAGGTAAAGGTGGCACCACCCACCTGGGCCTGCCGGTGTTCAACACCGTGCGTGAAGCCGTAGAAGCGACGGGCGCAACCGCGACCGTGATCTACGTTCCGGCGCCGTTCTGCAAAGACTCTATTCTGGAAGCGATCGACGCAGGCATCAAACTGATCATCACCATCACCGAAGGCATCCCGACGCTGGATATGCTGACCGTGAAGGTGAAGCTGGATGAAGCTGGCGTGCGTATGATCGGCCCGAACTGCCCGGGCGTGATCACCCCGGGCGAATGCAAAATCGGCATCATGCCGGGCCACATTCACAAGCCGGGTAAAGTGGGCATCGTGTCCCGTTCCGGTACCCTGACCTATGAAGCGGTTAAGCAGACCACCGACTACGGTTTCGGCCAGTCCACCTGCGTGGGCATCGGCGGTGACCCGATCCCGGGTTCTAACTTCATCGACATCCTGAAGCTGTTCCAGGAAGATCCACAGACCGAAGCGATCGTGATGATCGGTGAGATCGGTGGTAGCGCGGAAGAAGAAGCGGCTGCTTACATCAAAGAACACGTGACCAAGCCAGTTGTGGGTTACATCGCGGGTGTGACCGCGCCGAAAGGCAAGCGTATGGGTCACGCAGGCGCGATCATCGCCGGTGGTAAAGGTACGGCTGATGAGAAATTCGCAGCGCTGGAAGCCGCAGGCGTGAAGACCGTTCGCAGCCTGGCGGATATCGGCGAAGCACTGAAATCCATCATTAAGTAAGTCCTCTCTGCTCCCCGAAAGGGGGGCGTTGCAGTAAAAAAATGTCCGTTTCGACATGGTTGGCCGCTGTAAAGCGGCCTTTTTTATTGCCTGCGTCTGGCGACTAGCGTGAACTTGTAATCATCGGTATTGAACACGTTGCGGCTGTATTCAAATACCCGCCCGTCCCTCAGAAACCCGCGGGAGACTTTTTCCAGGATCGGCTTTGCCGGATCGAGCGACAGCGCGCCGATCGCCTCCTCTGACGGCATGATCGGCACCAGCTCCTGCTCGCTGCGATCGATAACCAGCTTTTTGATCTGCTCAACGTAGTGGTATTTCGAATTCTCCATCACTTCCCAGGTGAGGTCGGGGAACAGGGCCAGCGGCATCCACGTTTCTTCCAGATTTACCGGTTTTTGTTTGATAAAGCGGACGCGTTTAACGTGCCAGACTTTATCGTCATGAGAGAGATTCAGCTTTTCGGCAAGTTTTGCATCGGCTTTCAGCACTTCGAAAATGCTCACCTCACTGTGGGTATCCACGTTCCGGTCCGCCAGTTTTTCGTAAAACCCGGTGAGCTGGTAAATGTCGTAATTGACGCGCTCTTCTTTTACGTAGGTGCCGCTGCCCTGAATGCTCTCGACGATCTGCTCTTCCGTAAGCAGCTTCAGCGCCTGTCTCACCGTGACGCGACTCACGTTGAATGCCTCCTGAAGGCTGGATTCCGTCGGTAACGCATCGCCAGGCTTTAACTCTCCCGCACTGATTTTTTCGCGAAGCGCATCGGCTATTTGCCGGTACATCGGTTTGTTACCCATCGAATCTGCCTTTCTAATACCTTTTCATGGAATTATGCCTCCCGCTTAAAATTTGTAAATAATACAACTTAAATACAAATTTTCGTTGTTAGTGAAAATGATCACATAAATGTATTGTATGACCTGCCACAATTGCCGCCAGACAATGACAACGTATGTGTGAGGATCTTATGAACCTGACGACCCTGACCCACACCAGTGCTGTCTGCGTGCAGGCGCACTATGCCAGCCGTGATGAGGCCATTCGCCAGCTTACAATGCGGCTGGTGGCGCTGGGCAAAATTTCAGATGGCGAGGTATTTCTGGCGGAGGTCTACCGCCGCGAATCTCAGGGGCCTACCGCGCTGGGTGAAGGGCTGGCTGTCCCGCATGGTAAATCGAGCGCGGTGAACGAAGCGGCTTTTGCGGTTGCTACGCTGCGCGAACCGCTGGAGTGGGAGGGGGTGGACGGCCCTGAACAGGTAGAGCTGATCGTCCTGCTTGCCATCCCGCCAGCTGAAGCGGGATCCACGCATATCCAGGTGCTGACGGCGCTGACGTCTCGCCTGGCCGATGATGCCCTCCGGGAACGCGTTATGGCTGCCGGGACGGCAGAGGATCTGCTTGATGCGCTGAACGGTGTCTCGAAGGAAGACGAGGCTGATACGCCGGTGAATGCACCAACCGTCGTCTGTGTCACCGCCTGTCCGGCGGGGATCGCGCATACCTATATGGCCGCAGAGTACCTGGAAAAAGCGGGACGTAAGCTCGGCGTCAACGTGGTGGTCGAAAAGCAGGGGGCGAATGGTATAGAAGGGCGCATTACTGCCCAGCAGTTGCTGGAGGCGAAAGCGTGTATTTTTGCCGCAGAAGTGGCGATCAAAGAGAGTGAGCGCTTTCAGGGGATCCCCGCCATTTCCGTGCCCGTTGCGGAACCCCTGCGTCATGCTGAAGCGTTGATTGAGCGCGCGCTGGCGCTAAAGCCTTCTACCGATGCTCACCATGCGCAGGTCGATACCGAAACGAAAAAGCGCGTTAAAACTGAACTCAAGCAGGCGCTTCTCAGCGGCATCTCTTTTGCGGTGCCGCTGATCGTCGCCGGCGGTACGGTGCTGGCCGTATCGGTACTGCTGGCGCAGATCCTTGGCCTGCAGCACCTGTTTGACCAGGAAAACTCGTGGCTGTGGATGTACCGCAAGCTTGGCGGCGGCATGCTCGGCATTTTGATGGTGCCTGTCCTGTCGGCCTACACCGCCTACTCGCTGGCGGATAAACCCGCGCTGACACCGGGCTTTGCGGCCGGTCTGGCTGCCAACATGATCGGCTCCGGTTTTCTCGGCGCTATCGTCGGTGGGCTGATCGCGGGCTATCTGATGCGCTGGGTGAAAAACCACATCCGGCTCAGTAGCCGCTACAACGGCTTTCTGACTTTTTATCTCTATCCGGTGATTGGCGTGCTGGGCGCGGGCAGCCTGATGCTGTTTGTGATTGGCGAACCGGTGGCCTGGCTCAATAACACGCTCACCGTCTGGCTTGACGGTCTGTCCGGCGCGAATGCGCTGCTTCTGGGGGCAATCCTCGGGTTTATGTGCTCATTCGATTTGGGCGGCCCGGTCAACAAAGCCTCTTACGCGTTTTGCCTGGGGGCGATGGAGAACGGGGTATACGGTCCCTATGCGATCTTTGCTTCCGTCAAAATGGTCTCAGCCTTCACCGTCACGGCGTCAACGATGCTGGCACCGAAGCTGTTTAAGTCGTTTGAAATTGAAACCGGTAAATCGACCTGGCTGCTCGGCCTCGCGGGCATTACCGAAGGGGCGATTCCGATGGCGATTGAAGATCCGCTTCGCGTCATTGGCTCATTTGTACTCGGATCCATGGTGACAGGCGCGGCTGTCGGTGCGATGGGGATCGGGCTGTCTACGCCGGGGGCCGGGATTTTCTCTCTTTTTTTACTTCACGATGCCGGGTTGGGCGGTGTGGTTGCGGCGGCGGGCTGGTTTGGCGCGGCGCTGGTGGGTACCGCTATCTCCACCCTGGTTCTGCTGCTCTGGCGACGCCAGGCGGTAAAAAAGGGCAACTACGTCACTGAAGACGCCTTATCGTAAAAACGCACAAACAGGAAACGAAGATGAAAGCTGTATCTCGCGTTCATATCACGCCGCATATGCACTGGGACCGTGAGTGGTACTTCACCACCGAAGAGTCGCGTATTCTTCTGGTCAATAATATGGAAGAAATCCTGACCCGGCTGGAGCAGGATGATGAGTACAAATACTATGTTCTCGATGGACAGACGGCTGTTCTGGAGGATTATTTTGCCGTTGTGCCCGAAAACCGCTCTCGCGTGAAGGCGCTTGTCGAGCGCGGAAAGCTGATTATCGGCCCCTGGTATACCCAGACCGATACCACGATCGTGAGCGGCGAGTCGATTGTCCGCAACCTGATGTACGGCATCCGGGATTGTATGGCCTTCGGCGAGCCGATGAAGATCGGCTATCTGCCGGATTCGTTTGGCATGTCCGGCCAGCTTCCGCATATCTATAACGGGTTTGGCATTACCCGCACGATGTTCTGGCGCGGTTGTTCTGAACGCCACGGGACCGATAAAACCGAATTTCTCTGGCAGAGCCAGGACGGCAGTGAAGTGACGGTACAGGTGCTGCCGCTGGGCTACGCGATTGGTAAGTACTTACCGGAGGACGAAGCGGGGCTGCGAAAACGGCTCGACAGCAATTTCGAGGTTCTGGAAAAGGCGTCCGTCACCAAAGCGATTTTGCTGCCCAACGGACACGACCAGATGCCGCTGCAGCAGAACATTTTCGCGGTGATGGAGAAGCTGCGTGAAATCTATCCGCAGCGTCAATTTGTGATGAGCCGGTTTGAGGAGGTCTTTGATTGCATCGACGCGCACCGCGATGACCTGGCGACCTTAAAAGGTGAGTTTATCGACGGGAAATACATGCGCGTGCACCGGACCATCGGCTCCACGCGCATGGATATCAAAATCGCCCATGCGCGTATTGAGAACAAAATTGTCAACATCCTCGAGCCGCTGGCGACGCTTGCCTGGACGCTGGGCTTCGACTACCACCACGGCCTGCTGGAGAAGATGTGGAAAGAGATCCTCAAAAACCACGCTCACGACAGCATCGGCTGCTGCTGCAGCGACAAGGTGCATCGCGAGATTGTCTCCCGCTTCGAGCTGGCTGAGGATATGGCAGACAACCTGGCGCGTTTCTATATGCGCAAGATTGTCGACAACATGCCGCAAAGCGATGCCGATAAGCTGGTGATGTTCAACCTGATGCCCTGGCCGCGTGAGGAGGTGATGAACACCACGATTCGACTGCGCGCCAGCCAGTTCCGTCTGCGGGATGACAAAGGCAACGAGATCCCGTATTTCATCCGCAGCGCGCGCGAGCTCGACCCGGGCCTCATTGACCGACAGATTGTCCACTACGGCAATTACGAACCGTTTATGGAGTTTGATATTCAGCTCAGCCAGATATTGCCGTCGATGGGCTACCGTACGCTGTTTATCGAACCTAACGTGGCCGGGAAGGTGCTCTCTCCGGGGGAAAATACCGCCTCCTTACTTGAAAACGCCTTCTGGCAGATTGACGTAAATGACGACGGTTCGCTGCGCCTGCGCGACAAAGAAACCGGGCTTATTTATGACCGCGTGCTGGAAATCGAAGAGAGCTCGGATGATGGCGATGAGTACGACTACTCGCCTTCGCGGGAAGAGTGGAGACTCACTTCCGCGCAGGGCGAGCATGAATTTGAGGTTACGCATGAAGGCTGGCAGAGCAGGGCAGTTATCCGCCATCGAATCGCCGTTCCGGCGAACCTGGCGGAACGCGCGGCGCGCCAGCGAAACGGCTACCTCGACGCTGAATTTGAAATTACGCTAAGCCGCAACAGCAGACGCATTGACGTGGCGGTGCGCCTGGATAATCAGGCCGACGACCACCGCGTTCGCGTGCTCATCCCAACGCCGTTTGCGACCCGGGAGGTGTTAGCGGATACGCAGTTTGGCACGATCTCTCGTCCGGTGCAGGACGCGGCGATGCAAAACTGGCAGGAGGAGGGGTGGAAAGAAGCGCCGGTTCCCGTCTGGAATTTACTCAACTACGCCGTCCTGCAGGAAAAACGAAACGGGCTTGCGCTATTTACCGAGGGGCTGCGTGAATTTGAAGTCGTGGGCGATGAACAAAAGGCATTTGCCCTGACTTTGCTGCGCGGCGTGGGGGTACTCGGCAAAGAAGATCTGCTCCTGCGCCCCGGCAGACCATCCGGTATCAAAATGCCGGTCCCGGACGCTCAGGTGCGTGGTCCGCTAAGCTGTCGCTTTAGCCTCTTCAGCTTCAGCGGCACGCCGGAAAACGCGGGTGTCGCGCAGCAGGCTCAATCGTGGTTAACGCCGGTGCAGTGTTATAACAAGATCCCCTGGGATGCAATGAAGCTGAATCGCGCGTCGTTGACCACGCCGGAAAGTTACAGCCTGTTAGCGCTTTCGCCAACGGGATGCGTACTCAGTGCGATCAAAAAAGCGGAAGATCGTGATGAGCTCATTCTTCGTCTGTTCAACCCTTCGCAGTCCAGCGCATGTGACGCGACGCTATCCGTCAATCCGGCGGTGAAGCGGTGCTGCGAAACGGACATGAATGAACGGCTGATGGACCACGGTGAAGGCGAAGGCATTGTCGGGGCGTTCAGACCGGGACAGTCGCGAACCTTTAGCCTTCTTCTTGCCTGAGAACCGCTGATATCATTAAAAGGCTGCACTGTTTGCGGCCTTTTTCATTAAATAGTCACTCCGCGGTGTTAAGTTATGGGGTGACAAAAGTAAAATAAATGTAATTACGAAGGGTTGCATAAATACCATGGAAAAATAACCCGGCCCGGCTATGCTTTATTGTTTGCCGCGCATCGAAATGAGGCTTTTGTTTCGCGTTAATTAAAATCACTTCTGTTTATATTTTTTTTCGTCTTCGATAACCAATCACATCTTTACATGCACATATCATTAACATGGTTTTTACCATTCTCACCACGATTAAACATAGTTAACATCAAGGTTTGTTTTTGATTTAAATCAAAGTTTAATCCTTGGAAAAAGGTGCTGAAAAGCGCTAAATTGTTCCCGATCAAAATGGCCGAAAAGTGGTAATTTTGCTATAAATTGATCACCGTCGAAAAACGTAAATGTGATTCAATAAAAACCTGTTTATTGTAAGGGTTTTGCAGCGTATTATATTTGCGGTATCAATTTGAGTTTTTTATTAACGTATTTGTAACCTCACGTCATCGTTTTTATCCTCCTTCAGGGTAATAACGACGACAAGGATGCGAATAATTTGTATTGGGGCATGCGTGTGGATCTCTTTCTGACGGGGTTCACTCTCGGAGTCTTCATGCGATGAGCAAGGAGTCATGATGTTAGATATAGTCGAACTGTCGCGCTTACAGTTTGCCTTGACCGCGATGTACCACTTCCTGTTTGTGCCACTGACGCTCGGTATGGCGTTCCTGCTGGCCATCATGGAAACGGTATACGTTCTCTCCGGCAAACAGATTTATAAAGATATGACCAAGTTCTGGGGCAAGTTGTTTGGTATCAACTTCGCACTGGGCGTGGCAACCGGTCTGACCATGGAGTTCCAGTTCGGGACTAACTGGTCTTACTATTCCCACTATGTAGGGGATATCTTCGGTGCGCCGCTGGCCATTGAAGGTCTGATGGCATTCTTCCTTGAATCCACCTTTGTAGGTCTGTTCTTCTTCGGTTGGGACCGTCTGGGTAAAGTCCAGCATATGGCGGTGACCTGGCTGGTGGCATTAGGTTCGAACCTGTCCGCGCTGTGGATTCTGGTCGCGAACGGCTGGATGCAGAACCCTATCGCGTCTGATTTCAACTTCGAAACCATGCGTATGGAGATGGTCAGCTTTGCCGAGCTGGTCCTGAACCCGGTTGCTCAGGTTAAATTCGTTCACACCGTCGCTTCTGGCTATGTGTGCGGCGCGATGTTTGTACTGGGTATCAGTTCTTACTACATGCTGCGCGGTCGTGACTTCGCGTTCGCCAAGCGCTCCTTTGCTATCGCTGCAAGCTTCGGTATGGCTGCGATTCTCTCCGTTATTGTTCTGGGTGATGAATCCGGTTACGAAATGGGCGACGTGCAGAAAACCAAACTGGCCGCTATCGAAGCCGAATGGGAAACCCAGCCGGCACCTGCTGCCTTTACGCTGTTCGGTATTCCCGATCAGGACGCGCAGGAAAACCGCTTCGCTATTCAAATCCCTTACGCGCTGGGTATCATCGCCACCCGTTCTGTTGATAAGCAGGTGACGGGTCTGAAAGAGCTGATGGTGCAACACGAAGAGCGTATCCGTAACGGTATGAAAGCCTACTCGCTGCTGGAACAGCTGCGTGCCGGTTCTACCGACCAGGCCGTTCGCGATCAGTTTAACGACGTGAAGAAAGATCTGGGTTACGGTCTGCTGCTGAAGCGTTATACCCCGAACGTTTCTGATGCGACGGAAGCGCAGATCCAGATGGCAACCAAAGACTCAATTCCACGCGTTGCGCCACTGTACTTCGCATTCCGTATCATGGTGGGCTGCGGCATCATCATGCTGCTGATCATTGCGGCGTCCTTCTGGTCCGTGATTCGCAACCGCATCGGCGAGAAAAAATGGCTGCTGCGCACTGCGCTGTACGGTATTCCACTGCCGTGGATCGCGATTGAGTCCGGCTGGTTTGTGGCGGAATATGGCCGTCAGCCATGGGCGATCGGTGAGGTGCTGCCAACGGCGGTAGCGAACTCGTCCCTGACCGCAGGCGACCTGATCTTCTCCATGCTGCTGATTTGTGGTCTGTACACCCTGTTCCTGGTGGCTGAACTGTTCCTGATGTTCAAGTTCGCGCGCCTTGGCCCAAGCAGCCTGAAAACCGGTCGCTATCACTACGAGCAGTCCACTGCGACTACTCAGCCGGCACGCTAAGACAGGAGTCATCAAATGATCGATTATGAAGTATTGCGTTTTATCTGGTGGCTGCTGGTTGGCGTTCTGCTGATCGGTTTCGCCGTCACGGATGGTTTCGACATGGGGGTGGGGATGCTCACCCGTTTCCTCGGTCGTAATGACACCGAGCGTCGAATCATGATCAACTCCATCGCCCCGCACTGGGACGGTAACCAGGTGTGGCTGATCACCGCAGGCGGCGCGCTGTTCGCTGCCTGGCCGATGGTCTACGCGGCTGCGTTCTCCGGTTTCTATGTGGCGATGATTCTGGTGCTGGCCTCTTTATTCTTCCGTCCGGTCGGTTTCGACTACCGTTCGAAGATTGAAGATACCCGCTGGCGCAACATGTGGGACTGGGGCATCTTCATCGGTAGCTTCGTTCCACCGCTGGTGATCGGCGTGGCGTTCGGTAACCTGCTGCAGGGCGTACCGTTCCACCTGGACGAATACATGCGTCTTTACTACACCGGTAACTTCTTCCAGCTGCTGAATCCGTTTGGTCTGCTGGCCGGTGTCGTCAGCGTGGCGATGATCATCACTCAGGGCGCAACCTACCTGCAGATGCGTACCGTAGGCGAGCTGCATCTGCGCTCCCGCGCGACGGCTCAGGTTGCTGCGCTGGTTACGCTGGTCTGCTTCGCGCTGGCCGGTGTGTGGGTGGTGTACGGCATTGATGGCTACGTGGTGACGTCTGCCATTAACCACACCGCACCGTCTAACCCGCTGACCAAAGAAGTGGCGCGTCAGGCGGGAGCATGGCTGGTGAACTTCAACACTACCCCTGTGCTGTGGGCGATCCCGGCGCTGGGCGTGCTGCTGCCGCTGCTGACCATGTTGACGTCTCGTCTGGAAAAAGGCGCGCTGGCGTTCGTGTTCTCTTCACTGACTCTGGCATGCATTATCCTGACGGCGGGTATTGCGATGTTCCCATTCGTCATGCCATCCAGCACCATGCTGAATGCTAGCCTGACCATGTGGGATGCAACGTCCAGCCATATGACGCTGAACCTGATGACGTATGTTGCTTGCGTGTTCGTTCCGATTGTTCTGGCTTACACCATCTGGTGTTACTGGAAAATGTTCGGCCGCATCACGAAAGAACATATCGAAAGCAACACCCACTCTATGTATTAAGTAAGGAGCTGAATATGTGGTATTTCGCATGGATTTTAGGGACGCTTCTTGCCTGTGCATTTGGTGTCATCACTGCCCTGGCGCTTGAGCACGTAGAAGCGACCAAAGCGGGTGAAGAAAAACACTGATGAATATTATCGCGAAACTTTACGCGGTAATGGACAAGCGCCCGTTACGGGCGCTTTCTTTAGTGATGGCATTACTGCTGGCAGGCTGTATCTTCTGGGACCCTTCGCGCTTTGCAGCGAAAACCAGCGAGCTTGAAATCTGGCACGGCTTCCTCATCATGTGGGCGGTGTGCGCAGGTGTGATCCACGGCGTGGGCTTTCGTCCGAAAGCCGTTCACTGGCAGGGAATTTTTTGCCCGCTAATCGCCGATCTGGTGCTACTCGCCGGTTTGATTTTCTTCTTCTTCTGAATAAGAAATGTCCGTTAACGTTATGGGCTTACCCGAGCCCATAAAAATTTACTCTCCGTTTACTTTCCCCCATTCCAAACCATCTTTCCCGCGCGTATAGTAGCGAAGTTTAAAAGCTCTAACTTTTGTTGCATTACTGGGATGTAAAGTGAATACAACGCTGTTTCGATGGCCGGTTCGTGTCTATTACGAAGATACCGATGCCGGTGGTGTGGTTTACCACGCCAGCTACGTTGCTTTTTATGAACGGGCACGCACAGAGATGCTGCGCCATCATCACTTTAGTCAACAGGTGCTGTTGGCTGAGCGAGTTGCCTTCGTGGTACGCAAGATGACGCTTGAGTATTTTGCGCCTGCCAGACTCGACGATATGCTCGAAGTCCAAACTGAAATTACATCAATGCGCGGGACCTCACTGGTTTTCACGCAGCGGATAGTCAACGCAGAGAATACCGTACTGAACTCAGCTGAAGTGCTGATTGTTTGTGTTGATCCAACCATAATGAAGCCTCGTGCGCTTCCTAAGTCTATTGTCGCGGAGTTTAAGCAGTGACTGACATGAATATCCTTGATTTGTTCCTGAAGGCAAGCCTTCTGGTTAAACTTATCATGTTGATTTTGATTGGTTTTTCAATCGCATCCTGGGCCATCATCATCCAGAGAACGCGTATCCTCAATGCCGCTGGCCGTGAGGCTGAAGCGTTTGAAGATAAGTTCTGGTCGGGCATTGAGCTTTCTCGTCTGTACCAGGAGAGCCAGGGGCGTCGTGAAAACCTGACCGGCTCCGAACAAATTTTCTACAGCGGTTTCAAAGAGTTCGCCCGTCTGCATCGTGCAAACAATCATGCGCCGGAAGCGGTGGTGGAAGGTGCCTCGCGTGCGATGCGCATTTCGATGAACCGCGAGCTGGAAAACCTTGAAACGCATATTCCGTTCCTCGGTACTGTCGGCTCCATCAGCCCGTATATCGGTCTGTTTGGTACCGTGTGGGGGATCATGCACGCCTTTATCGCGCTGGGCGCGGTGAAGCAGGCCACGTTGCAGATGGTTGCACCGGGTATCGCTGAAGCACTGATTGCGACCGCTATCGGTCTGTTTGCGGCAATTCCTGCGGTTATGGCTTACAACCGTCTGAACCAGCGCGTGAACAAACTGGAACTGAACTACGACAACTTTATGGAAGAGTTCACTGCGATTCTGCACCGTCAGGCGTTTACCAGCACCGAGAGCAACAAGGGGTAAACCATGGCCAGATCGCGTGGACGAGGTCGTCGCGAGCTCAAGTCCGAAATCAATATCGTTCCACTGCTGGACGTCCTGCTGGTACTGCTGCTGATCTTCATGGCAACAGCGCCAATCATTACCCAGAGCGTGGAAGTGGATCTGCCGGATGCGACAGAATCACAGGCGGTGAGCACCAATGACGATCCTCCGGTTATCATTGAGGTTTCCGGCGTAGGGCAATACAGCGTCGTGGTAGAAAAAGATCGTATGGATCAGCTGCCACCTGAGCAGGTTATTGCCGAAGCGCAGCGTCGCCTGGAGTCAAATCCGAAAACGGTCTTCTTAATCGGTGGCGCGAAAGACGTACCCTACGATGAAATTATTAAAGCGCTGAACTTGCTACATAGTGCGGGTGTTAAGTCAGTTGGCTTAATGACCCAACCTATTTGATCATCCGCGTAGTTTTTGGGAACCGATAGTGTCAAAGGCAACCGAACAGAACGACAAGCTTAAGCGAGCGATAATCGTCTCCGCAGTGCTGCACGTTATTCTCTTTGCAGCGCTGATCTGGAGTTCGTTCGACGAGCATATTGATGCATCAGCCGGCGGCGGTGGAGGATCTTCCATTGACGCCGTCATGGTGGATCCCGGTGCGGTAGTACAGAACTATAATCGCCAACAGCAGCAGAAGGCGAGTGCAAAACGGGCTGAAGAGCAGCGTGAAAAACAGGCGCAACAGCAGGCGGAAGAGCTGCGTGAAAAGCAGGCTGCCGAGCAGGAACGTCTGAAGCAGCTTGAAAAAGAACGTTTGCAGGCGCAGGAAGCTGCGAAAGCGCAGGCAGAGCAGCAGAAACAAGCCGAAGAGGCCGCGAAAAAAGCACAGGAACAGCAAAAGCAGGCGGAAGAGGCGGCAGCAAAAGCCGCAGCGGACGCGAAAGCACAGGCTGATGCCCAGGCGAAATTAGCGGCAGAAGCGGCGAAGAAAGCGGCTGCCGACGCCCAGAAGAAAGCGGAAGCCGAAGCGGCGAAGAAAGCGGCCGCTGATGCTCAGAAGAAAGCGGAAGCCGAAGCCGCGAAGAAAGCCGCAGCTGATGCTCAGAAGAAAGCAGAAGCGGAAGCCGCGAAAAAGGCCGCTCAGGAAGCAGAGAAGAAAGCTGCTGCCGAGGCCGCGAAGAAAGCGGCTGCTGCAGAGAAAGCAGCAGCAGAAAAAGCCGCGGCAGAAAAAGCGGCAGCCGCCGAAAAAGCCGCTGCTGACAAAAAAGCTGCAGCTGAGAAGGCCGCTGCCGATAAGAAAGCAGCAGCTGAAAAAGCGGCTGCTAAAAAGGCTGCCGCCGCTGAAAAAGCCGCTGCTGCCGCAGGGGTTGACGATCTGCTCGGCGATTTGAGCTCCGGTAAGAATGCGCCGAAAACGGGCGGTGGGGCGAAAGGAAACAACGCAGCGCCGACCGGAAGTGGTAACACTAAGAGTAACGGTGCGACAGGGGCTGAAATCAACGGTTATGCCGCGCAGATTAAATCCGCTATTGAAAGCCGATTCTATGATGCGTCTTCCTATACCGGTAAAACGTGTACGTTGCGTATAAAACTGGCTCCGGACGGCATGCTGCTGGATATTAAGTCTGAAGGTGGCGACCCGGCTTTATGTACTGCGGCCCTGGCTGCAGCGCGTCAGGCGAAGATGCCTAAACCGCCTTCGCAGGCAGTCTACGAAGTCTTCAAAAATGCGCCGCTGGACTTCAAACCTTAAGTTACATTTTCCCCGTGCAAACGGGGAAAAATAGACCAGGTTTAGTCACAGGGTTCGGGTAGTTTTGTCTATTTGAGTTTGTTAACATTCTGCTAAATTATCGTGGGTAAGGTTACCCGGATAAGGGAGATATGATGAAGCAGGCATTACGTGTAGCATTTAGTTTTTTAATGCTGTGGGCAGCAGTACTGCACGCAGAAGTACGTATCGAGATCACCCAGGGGGTGGACTCGGCTCGCCCAATCGGTGTTGTTCCGTTCCAGTGGGCCGGTCCTGGCGCTGCACCTGAAGATGCCGGTGGCATCGTGGCGGCTGACCTGCGTAACAGCGGTAAATTCAACCCGTTAGATCGTTCTCGCCTGCCACAGCAGCCGGGTAGCGCGCAGGAAGTTCAGCCTGCAGCATGGTCTGCACTGGGTATTGATGCCGTGGTTGTGGGTCAGGTTACCCCTAATCCGGACGGTTCTTACAACGTGGCCTGGCAGCTGGTGGATACCGGCGGTGCACCAGGTACCGTTCTGGCCCAGAACTCTTACAAGGTCACTAAGCAGTACCTGCGCTACGCGGCACACGCTGCCAGCGATGCGGTATTTGAAAAACTGACCGGCATTAAAGGTGCGTTCCGTACCCGTATCGCGTACGTGGTGCAGACCAACGGCGGTCAGTTCCCGTATGAGCTGCGCGTATCTGATTACGATGGCTACAACCAGTTCCTGGTGAAACGCTCTTCGCAGCCACTGATGTCTCCAGCCTGGTCTCCGGACGGTTCTAAGCTGGCGTATGTCACCTTCGAAAGCGGCCGTTCTGCGCTGGTTATCCAGACGCTGGCAAACGGTGCGGTTCGTCAGGTGGCGTCTTTCCCACGTCACAACGGTGCGCCTTCGTTCTCTCCAGACGGCTCTAAACTGGCCTTTGCGTTGTCTAAAACCGGTAGCCTGAACCTGTACGTGATGGACATTGGCTCTGGCCAGATCCGTCAGGTGACCGACGGTCGCAGCAACAACACCGAACCTTCATGGTTCCCGGACAGTCAAAACCTGGCGTTTACCTCTGACCAGGCCGGCCGTCCACAAATTTATAAAGTCAACATCAACGGCGGTGCTCCGCAGCGTATTACCTGGGAAGGTTCTCAGAACCAGAACTCAGACGTGAGCAGCGACGGTAAATTTATGGTAATGGTCAGCTCCAACGGCGGGCAGCAGCACATTGCCAAACAAGATCTGGTAGCGGGTGGCGTGCAAGTTCTGTCGTCAACGTTCCTGGATGAAACGCCAAGTCTGGCACCTAACGGCACTATGGTAATCTACAGCTCTTCTCAGGGGATGGGATCTGTGCTGAATCTGGTTTCTACAGATGGGCGTTTCAAAGCGCGTATTCCGGCAACTGATGGACAGGTAAAATCACCTGCCTGGTCGCCGTATCTGTAAATAATAATTAATTGATTACTAAAGGAATCATAGAAATGCAACTGAACAAAGTGCTGAAGGGGCTGATGATCGCTCTGCCTGTAATGGCAATCGCAGCGTGTTCTTCTAACAAGAACGCCAGCAATGACCAGAGCGGCGAAGGCATGATGGGTGCCGGCACCGGTATGGACGCGAACGGCAATGGCAACATGTCTTCTGAAGAGCAGGCGCGTCTTCAGATGCAGCAGCTGCAGCAGAACAACATCGTTTACTTCGATCTGGATAAATACGACATCCGTTCTGACTTCGCTGCGATGCTGGATGCGCACGCTAACTTCCTGCGTAGCAACCCATCTTACAAAGTCACCGTAGAAGGTCACGCGGACGAACGTGGTACCCCAGAGTACAACATCTCCCTGGGTGAACGTCGTGCTAACGCTGTTAAAATGTACCTGCAGGGTAAAGGCGTTTCTGCTGACCAGATCTCCATCGTTTCTTACGGTAAAGAAAAACCTGCAGTACTGGGTCACGACGAAGCGGCTTACTCCAAAAACCGTCGTGCCGTACTGGTTTACTAAGAGAATTGCATGAGCAGTAACTTCAGACATCATCTGTTGAGTCTGTCGTTACTGGTTGGAATAGCGGCCCCCTGGGCCGCTTTTGCTCAGGCACCAATCAGTAGTGTCGGCTCAGGCTCGGTAGAAGACCGGGTCACTCAACTCGAGCGTATTTCTAACGCTCACAGCCAGCTTTTAACCCAACTCCAGCAACAACTTTCCGATAACCAGAATGATATTGACTCTCTCCGCGGTCAGATTCAGGAAAGCCAGTATCAGCTTAATCAGGTTGTTGAACGTCAGAAGCAAATCTTGTTGCAGATAGATAGCCTGAGCAGCGGTGGTGGTGCAGCAGCGCAGCCTGCCGCAGGCGATCAGAGCGGTGCGGCGACGTCTACGCCAGCGCCATCTGCTGATACGTCAGCCTCAACAGGCGCGCCTGTACAGAGCGGTGACGCGAATACGGATTACAATGCGGCCATTGCCCTGGTGCAGGATCAATCTCGTCAGGATGACGCGATTGCTGCGTTTCAGAGCTTTGTTAAGAAATACCCTGATTCCACTTATCAGCCAAATGCCAATTACTGGCTCGGTCAGTTGAATTACAACAAGGGTAAAAAGGACGATGCGGCGTTTTATTTTGCCTCAGTGGTGAAAAATTACCCAAAATCGCCGAAAGCGCCAGATGCGATGTATAAGGTTGGCGTGATCATGCAGGACAAAGGCGACGCGGCGAAAGCCAAAGCGGTTTATCAGCAGGTGGTCGCAAAATTCCCGGGTACCGAAGGTGCTAAGCAGGCGCAAAAACGTCTGAATTCGATGGGATGATTATCGCATGACCAGAAATCGCGTTATTTCTGGTCGTGCAGCATGATTACTAAGCAGTTAAGTGATCTTCATCGAAATTTTTGTTGCGCAGAATTCTTAAATCAGTAATATATGCCGCCGTTGCCACGGGATATCAAACAACGTGAAAGCAGCATAAAAGTGGGTCGTTAGCTCAGTTGGTAGAGCAGTTGACTTTTAATCAATTGGTCGCAGGTTCGAATCCTGCACGACCCACCACTTAACGCAGTTCCGGCAGTACAGAGTGGGTGATTAGCTCAGTTGGTAGAGCATCTCCTTTACACGGAGGGGGTCGGCGGTTCGAGCCCGTCATCACCCACCACTCGGGTCGTTAGCTCAGTTGGTAGAGCAGTTGACTTTTAATCAATTGGTCGCAGGTTCGAATCCTGCACGACCCACCACTTTAAAGTGGTACCGAGTAAAAATCTTCGAAGTCAGCACCCGAATGGGTCGTTAGCTCAGTTGGTAGAGCAGTTGACTTTTAATCAATTGGTCGCAGGTTCGAATCCTGCACGACCCACCACTTCGAAGAAAAAAATCCCGCAAGGGGTCGTTAGCTCAGTTGGTAGAGCAGTTGACTTTTAATCAATTGGTCGCAGGTTCGAATCCTGCACGACCCACCAGTGTAGAAAGGCGCCCTAAAGGCGCCTTTTTGCTATCTGCGGTACAACAAATGCTCCGCCCATCTATTCCCGGTGACTTTTCACGCCAGATTCGCTATCTTGTTTAGTATACAAAACACAATTGCCACGCGTTTTGCTATGTCAGGCAAATGAAAGGCAATATTGTTAAGCCCGTAAAACGAGAAGCCATAATGAGTGTGATGTTTGATCCTGAAGCCGCAATCTATCCGTTTCCGCCTAAGCCTGTCCCACTGAGCCAGGACGAAAAGCAGTTCTACCGCGAGAAGATTAAACGTCTTCTTAAAGAGCGCGACGCGGTGATGGTGGCCCATTACTACACCGACCCGGAAATTCAGCAGCTGGCGGAAGAGACCGGCGGCTGCATTTCTGACTCACTGGAGATGGCGCGCTTCGGTGCACGACATCCCGCTTCCACGCTGCTGGTGGCCGGCGTGCGTTTTATGGGCGAAACGGCAAAGATCCTGAGCCCGGAAAAAACCATTCTGATGCCCACGCTTAACGCGGAGTGTTCCCTGGATCTCGGCTGTCCGATTGACGAATTCACGGCCTTCTGTGATGCCCACCCTGACCGGACCGTGGTGGTTTACGCGAACACGTCGGCAGCAGTGAAAGCGCGGGCAGACTGGGTGGTCACGTCAAGCATCGCCGTTGAGCTGATTGAACATCTGGATAGTCTGGGGGAGAAAATTATCTGGGCGCCTGATCGCCATCTCGGCAATTATGTTCAGAAGCAGACGGGGGCTGACGTACTCTGCTGGCAGGGCGCCTGTATCGTTCATGATGAGTTCAAGACGCAGGCGCTGGCGCGCATGAAGGCGCTTTATCCTGACGCCGCCATTCTTGTGCACCCTGAATCTCCGCAGTCGATTGTCGACATGGCGGATGCCGTGGGTTCAACCAGCCAGCTTATTAACGCGGCCAGAACGTTGCCTCACAAGCAGCTCATCGTGGCGACCGATCGCGGTATCTTCTACAAGATGCAGCAGGCCGTGCCGGAGAAAGAGCTTCTCGAAGCGCCTACGGCAGGCGAGGGAGCAACGTGCCGCAGCTGTGCGCATTGCCCGTGGATGGCGATGAACGGCCTGAAAGCGATTGCCGAAGGGTTAGAAACCGGTGGTGCGGCGCATGAAATCCACGTGGATGCTGCCCTGCGTGAAGGCGCGTTAATTCCGCTTAACCGCATGCTGGATTTTGCGGCTACACTACGTACTTAATTCACTACGCCCCGGGGAAAAGATGGATTTTTTTAGCACACAGAACATTCTGGTTCATATACCGATTGGTGCAGGTGGCTATGACCTGTCATGGATTGAGGCCGTTGGTACGCTGGCGGGATTATTGTGTATCTGGCTGGCAAGCCTTGAGAAGATCAGCAACTATGCGTTCGGGCTGATTAACGTCACGCTGTTTGCGATTATCTTCTTCCAGATCCAGCTGTACGCCAGCCTGCTTTTGCAGCTGTTCTTCTTCGCCGCCAATATTTACGGCTGGTATGCGTGGTCGCGTCAGAACAGCCAGCAGGAAGCAGAGCTGCAGATTCGCTGGCTGCCCTTGCCGAAAGCCATCGCCTGGTTTGTCGCCTGCGTGGTCGCCATTGGCTTAATGACCGTCTACATCAATCCGGTGTTTGCGTTCCTGACCCGCATTGCCGTTTCGGTCATGTCCGGCATCGGCCTGAACGTGACGATGCCAGAACTCCAGCCGGATGCTTTCCCGTTCTGGGATTCCTGCATGATGGTGCTGTCGATTGCGGCGATGATTCTGATGACCCGTAAATACGTTGAGAACTGGCTGCTGTGGGTCATCATCAACGTTATCAGCGTGGCGATCTTCGCCCTGCAGGGCGTCTATGCCATGTCGCTGGAATATCTGTTGCTGACCTTCATCGCGCTGAACGGTAGCCGGATGTGGATTAACAGCGCGCGTGAGCGAGGCTCTCGCGCGCTTTCCAGCTAGTGGTCATGATGATGTGAATGACCGGACTGCGCCTCGTTAAGGTGGCAGTCCGGTCCGCTACAGGGCTGATACTCCATCTGAACGGTGGCATGGCTAATGTCGTAGTGATGTTCCAGGAAGTGCTGGATGCGATCGAGCAGCGCATCGTGGTCGTGAGGCGGGATCACCTGGACATGAAGCGTCATGACCGGTTTCTCCCCCACCAGCCAGACGTGCACGTGGTGGACATTGCGGACTTCCGGAACAGTACGGCGCAGGTTGCGCTTCAGCTCGTCGATGTCCATGGATGCCGGAGCCCCTTCAAGCAGTTCATTCACGCTCTCCTTCAGCAGCCGCCAGGCGCTGCGCAAGACCAGACACGACACCAGCACGGACAAAATCGGATCGACAGGCGTCCAGCCGGTATAGAGGATCACCAGCGCGGCGACAATTGCCCCGACTGAACCGAGCAGATCCCCCAGCACATGCAGAGCCGCCGCGCGCACGTTGAGGTTCTTTTCCTCGCTGCCGCGGTGCAAAATCCAGAAGGCCAGGATATTCGCCACCAGCCCTGCCACGGCAATCACCATCATTGTCGCCCCGGCAATCGGCTGAGGATGTCTGAAGCGCTGAATGGCCTCCCAGACGATAAGAATGGTAATGACCACCAGGGCAATCGCGTTAACAAAGGCGGCAAGGGTCGTCAGCCTCAGCCAGCCGAAGGTATGGCGTGTATTGGGGGGACGACGGGCAAACTGTACGGCCAGAAGGGCGAAAAGTAGCGCCGCTGCATCGGTAAGCATATGCCCGGCGTCAGCCAGTAGCGCCAGAGAGCCGGAGACCAGACCGCCGATGACCTCAATAATCATGAAGGTTGCGGTGACGCCGAAGGCCAGCAGCAATCGTTTAGCGTTGTCGTCGCCGGCGGCGTGGGAATGTGTGTGTGCCATGTTATCTTTCCTGATTCGTTATCGTTTTTAGTGTAGCGTTTTTAATAGGTTACTCAAAAAGAAAGGAGAGCCTTATCTCTCCTTTTATCATTAATTTCACAGCCGGTTACTGAGTCGTACCATCTGTTTTGGTATTGGCATCATCCCCCACTTTGTCATTCGGGTCGGGACATTTGCCATCTTTACACATGGAGTTCTTATGAACTTCATCTTTGCTCATGCTGTCATGATTCATGGTGCCGGAGTCGGTACCGTTGGGGTGCAGCATGGTGCCGCCGGTGTTGGTGTTTCCATTATTGATCTGACTATTATCGACATTGTTCGGGGCGACGTTCTGTTTGGCATCAGGGGCGACCTGGCCTGCTGACGCAGCCGCGTTTGCATCACCGTTACCCGATGAGCCCGTTTCGGCCGCAAGAACGCTACCGCTGGCCAGGGTGAGGGTGGCGGTCAGGAAGAGGGTTGCCAGTTTTGTCATTTTCATCATGGTGCTCCTGTTCTTGTCGTTACGCTGGATAACTTTTTCCAACAGTGCATCTTTTTCAGAGGCGAAAGATTCCGCCATACGGACTTACGTCAGTCGGGAATCGCGTTTAAGCGTTTAAAAATGGTTGTTACAGTTAAAAAGCTTAGGTTAGATCTCGTTTTTCGCTATTTTGTGGCGATTTTTAGGCGAATTCCAGGAATTATCTGCGTGAAGTGTAAAACCGTGTTTACACTTCCTGAGCGACAAGATAGATTGAAAGGATTGCTTTCATTACTAAAGATATGGCAGAGCTGGAACGAAGATGAATTATCAGAACGACGATTTACGTATTAAAGAGATCAATGAGTTATTACCTCCTGTAGCACTCCTTGAGAAATTCCCCGCCACTGAAAATGCCGCAAACACGGTTTCTCATGCTCGTAAAGCGATCCATAAGATCCTGAAAGGTAATGACGATCGTCTTCTGGTGGTGATTGGCCCATGCTCTATCCACGATCCTGCTGCCGCGAAAGAATACGCAGCCCGTCTGCTCACCCTGCGTGAAGAGCTGAAGGATGAGCTGGAAATCGTGATGCGCGTCTATTTTGAAAAACCGCGCACTACCGTTGGCTGGAAAGGGCTGATTAACGATCCGCACATGGATAACAGCTTCCAGATCAACGACGGTCTGCGCATTGCGCGCAAGCTGCTGCTGGAGATTAACGACAGCGGGCTGCCTGCGGCCGGTGAGTTCCTGGATATGATTACGCCCCAGTATCTGGCAGACCTGATGAGCTGGGGGGCAATTGGTGCCCGCACTACTGAATCTCAGGTTCACCGCGAGCTGGCGTCCGGTCTCTCTTGTCCGGTTGGCTTCAAAAACGGCACTGACGGCACCATTAAGGTGGCTATCGACGCCATCAACGCAGCGGGCGCACCGCACTGCTTCCTGTCCGTGACCAAATGGGGCCACTCGGCCATCGTTAACACCAGCGGTAACGGTGACTGCCATATCATTCTGCGCGGCGGCAAAGAGCCGAACTACAGCGCAAAGCATGTGGCCGAAGTCAAAGTCGGGCTGGAAAAAGCCGGGCTGCCACCGCAGGTGATGATCGATTTCAGCCACGCCAACTCAAGCAAGCAGTTTAAAAAGCAGATGGAAGTGGGCGCAGACGTCTGTCAGCAGATTGCCGGCGGTGAGAAGGCGGTAATTGGGGTGATGATCGAAAGCCATCTGGTTGAAGGTAACCAGAACCTGGAAGGCAGCGAGCCGCTGGTGTACGGCAAGAGCGTGACCGATGCCTGCATCGGCTGGGATGACACCGACGCCATCCTGCGCCAGCTGGCGAATGCGGTGAAAGCGCGTCGCGGTTAATTCTGACGGCTCAAATAAAAAAGCGCGGACGGTTCCGCGCTTTTTTTATGGTCAGCGAAAATTACTTCGCTTTACCCTGGTTCGCAACGGCCGCCGCTTTCGCTGCGATTTCGTCCGCGTTACCCAGGTAGTAGTGTTTGATTGGCTTGAAGTTTTCGTCGAACTCATACACCAGCGGTACGCCAGTTGGGATGTTCAGTTCGAGAATTTCGTCTTCACCCATGTTGTCCAGGTATTTCACCAGCGCACGCAGGGAGTTACCGTGAGCGGCGATAATCACGCGCTCGCCGCTTTTCAGACGTGGCAGAATGGTTTCGTTCCAGTAAGGCACAACGCGGTCGATGGTCAGCGCCAGGCTCTCGGTGGTTGGCAGCTCAGCGTCGGTCAGTTTCGCGTAACGCGGGTCGTGGCCCGGGTAGCGCTCGTCATCTTTGGTCAGCTCTGGTGGGGTGACCGCGAAGCCGCGACGCCACTGTTTAACCTGCTCGTCACCGTATTTCTCAGCGGTTTCCGCTTTGTTCAGGCCCTGCAGCGCACCGTAGTGACGCTCGTTCAGTTTCCAGGATTTCTCAACCGGCAGCCAGGCCTGGTCCAGTTCGTCCAGCACGTTCCACAGGGTATGGATGGCACGTTTCAGCACAGAGGTGTAAGCAAAATCAAAGCTGAAGCCTTCTTCCTTCAGCAGTTTACCTGCTGCTTTTGCTTCGCTTACGCCTTTCTCGGACAGATCAACGTCGTACCAACCGGTAAAGCGGTTTTCGTTGTTCCACTGGCTTTCGCCGTGACGCACCAGAACCAGCTTAGTAATAGCCATCTCTTACTCCTCAAGCATTTTTAGAATGATAACAATTCTCATTATATTGCCGTGGCCGTGCCAGCAGCAACGCTTAACCCTAACCATAGCGAAAATAGTCTCTGAGTGTAAGATGCTTGTGAATCCAGGGTTATGATTTTGTCTGCGATCGGCGCTATTTTCAGCAAGGCGCACAGAAAAAAGCCCTCCAGAAGGAGGGCTGAATATTAATGTGGAATAAAATGATATTCCGTCACGCTAACGTACTCTTCACCCGGGCGCAGCACGCAGTCCGGCTGCGGCCATTCCGGATGATTCGGGCTGTCCGGCAGGAACTCGCTCTCCAGCGCCAGGCCTTGCCAGTCGCTGTACTCTTCGTGTTCGCGCGCCGTCGTGCCGCCGAGATAGTTACCTGAGTAGAACTGCAGGGCAGGAGCGGTGGTATAAACCGTCATCTGCAGCTTCTCATCGGTGGACCAGACCTGTGCGGCAGGTTGTTTCACATAGCCTTTAGCCTGCAGCAGGAACGCGTGGTCGTAGCCTTTCACCTTGCGCTGGTCGTCATCGCTCAGGAAATCCTGGGCGATGGATTTCGCGCTGCGGAAGTCAAAGCTGGTGCCGCTCACGTCTTTGAGGCCCTGGTACGGAATGCCCATCTCATCAACCGGCAGATACGCATCCGCCAGGATCTGAAGCTTGTGGTTCCGCACGTCGCACTGGTTACCGTCCAGATTAAAGTACGCGTGATTGGTCAGGTTGACCGGACACGGCTTGTCGACCGTCGCACGGTATTCAATGGCGATACGGTTGTCGTCGGTCAATGTAAAGCGCGCGGAGGCGATAAGGTTACCCGGGAAGCCCTGATCGCCGTCCTGCGAATCCAGCGAGAACAGCACTTCGCCGTCGTTTTGACGAACAATCTTCCAGCGGCGTTTATCAAACCCGTCCGGGCCGCCGTGCAGCTGGTTCTCACCCTGGCTTGGCAGCAGGGTGTACTGCACGCCGTCGAGTTCAAAACGGCTCTTCGCGATGCGGTTCGCATAGCGCCCTACGGATGCGCCCAGATAGGCAGACTGATTAACATACTGCTCGGGTGAGGCGCAGCCGAGCAGGGTTTCGCGCACGCTGCCGTCCGGCATCGGTACGCGTGCTGAAAGAAGGGTTGCACCCCAGTCCATTAGCGTAACCACCATCCCCGCGCGATTGCGCAGGGTTAACAGGCGATACGGCAGACCATCCGGTGCGAGGGTAGGTGTTTCGTTTAGCACTGTCCGGCTCCTTGTGATGCTTTGCAAACATAGAAGGTTTCTTTGATACCTGTTTTTGCTTCGTACTGCTTCGCCACGGCGTCCTGTACAGCAGGGACCAAATCCTCAGGCACCAGCGCAACGATGCAGCCGCCAAAACCACCGCCCGTCATGCGCACGCCGCCTTTGTCGCCAATGACCGCTTTGACGATCTCCACCAGGGTGTCGATCTGCGGCACGGTGATTTCAAAATCATCGCGCATGGAGGCGTGAGATTCCGCCATCAGTTCACCCATGCGTTTCAGGTCACCTTTCGCCAGCGCGGACGCGGCTTCAACGGTACGGGCATTTTCCGTCAGCACGTGACGAACGCGTTTGGCGACGATCGGATCCAGCTCGTGCGCCACTTTGTTAAATTCATTGAGCGTGACGTCGCGCAGGGCGGGCTGCTGGAAGAAGCGGGCGCCGGTTTCGCACTGCTCGCGGCGGGTGTTGTACTCGCTGCCCACCAGCGTGCGCTTAAAGTTGCTGTTGACGATCACGACAGCCGCGCCTTTTGGCAGGGGAACGGCTTTGGTGCCCAGCGAGCGGCAGTCGATCAGCAGCGCGTGCTCTTTTTTGCCCAGCGCGGAGATCAGCTGGTCCATGATGCCGCAGTTGCAGCCCACGAACTGGTTTTCCGCTTCCTGGCCGTTCAGGGCGATTTGCGCGCCATCCAGCGACAAATGATAGAGCTGCTGGAACACGGTGCCCACGGCGACCTCCAGAGACGCAGAGGAGCTTAAGCCCGCCCCCTGCGGCACGTTGCCGCTGATGACCAAATCGGCGCCGCCGAAGTTTTTATTACGCTTCTGCAGATGCTTCACCACGCCGCGCACGTAGTTAGACCACTGCTGGCTGTCGTGCGTCACAATCGGGGCATCGAGGGAAAACGCGTCCGTTTCATTACCGTAATCCGCCGCAATCACGCGAACCTGGCGATCGTCGCGCTTCGCGCAGCTGATGACCGTCTGGTAATCGATAGCGCACGGCAGCACAAAGCCGTCGTTGTAGTCGGTGTGTTCACCAATCAGGTTGACGCGGCCAGGTGCCTGAATTACGTGGGTGGCAGGGTAGCCAAATTTCTCAGCAAACAGGGATTGTGTTTTATCTTTCAGACTCATTTTTAGACTCCTGATTCGCGATAGTGGACGTCGCTAACGGCACGCAGACGTTCAGCCGCCTGTTCCGCCGTCAGATCACGCTGGGTTTCTGCCAGCATTTCGTAGCCCACCATAAATTTACGCACCGTCGCAGAGCGCAGCAGCGGCGGATAGAAATGGGCGTGCAGCTGCCAGTGCTGATTCTCTTCCCCGTTAAACGGTGCGCCGTGCCAGCCCATGGAGTACGGGAAGGAGCACTGGAACAGGTTGTCGTAACGGCTGGTCAGCTTTTTCAGCGCCAGGGCAAGGTCGTCGCGCTGCGCGTCGCTGAGTTCGGTGATGCGCTGCACGTGCGCTTTCGGCAGCAGCAGCGTCTCAAACGGCCAGGCGGCCCAGTAAGGCACGACGGCCAGCCAGTGTTCGGTCTCCACCACGGTACGGCTGCCGTCGGCCAGCTCACGCTGCGCGTAATCCACCAGCATCGGCGAGCCGTTTTCCGCGTAATACGCTTTTTGCAGGCGGTCTTCACGCTCAGCTTCGTTAGGCAGGAAGCTGTTCGCCCAGACCTGGCCGTGCGGGTGCGGGTTAGAGCAGCCCATGGCCGCACCTTTATTTTCAAACACCTGCACCCATGGGTAAGTTTGACCCAGCTCGGCGGTTTGCGCCTGCCAGGTGCTGACCACCTCTTTCAGTGCCTCAACGCTCAGCTCCGGCAGCGTTTTGCTGTGATCGGGGGAGAAGCAGATCACGCGGCTGGTACCGCGCGCGCTTTCACAGCGCATCAGCGGATCGTGGCTTTCCGGCGCGTCCGGCGTGTCGGTCATCAGGGCGGCAAAATCGTTGGTAAACACGAAGGTGCCTTTGTAGTCCGGGTTTTTATCCCCGGTGACGCGCGTGTTGCCCGGACAGAGGAAGCAGTCCGGGTCGTGCTGCGGCAGCGTCTGTTTTGCAGGCGTCTCCTGCGCCCCCTGCCAGGGGCGCTTGGCGCGATGCGGAGAAACTAAAATCCATTGCCCGCTTAACGGGTTAAAACGACGATGCGGATGATCGACGGGATTAAATTGCGTCATGACGGATCCTTAGTCCGGATAGCCTTGCGGGTGGCGTGACTGCCAGTGCCAGGTATCCTGTGCCATTTCATCAAGCGTGCGCGTAACACGCCAGTTAAGCTCTTTGTCGGCTTTGGTGGCGTCGGCCCAGTAAGCAGGCAGATCGCCCTCACGACGCGGTGCGAAGTGGTAGTTCACCGGCTTGCCGCAGGCTTTGCTGAAGGCGTTAACCACGTCCAGCACGCTGCTGCCGACGCCGGCGCCGAGGTTGTAAATATGCACGCCCGGTTTATCCGCCAGTTGCTGCATGGCCGCAACGTGGCCGTCGGCCAGATCCATCACGTGGATATAGTCGCGCACGCCGGTGCCGTCTTCGGTCGGGTAGTCATTGCCAAAAATCGCCAGCGACTCGCGGCGGCCTACGGCAACCTGGGCGATATACGGCATCAGGTTGTTCGGAATGCCCTGCGGATCTTCCCCCATATCGCCAGACGGATGCGCACCGACCGGGTTGAAGTAGCGCAGCAGCGCGATGCTCCACTCCGGCTGGGCTTTTTGCAGGTCGGTCAGGATCTGCTCCACCATCAGCTTGCTTTTGCCGTACGGGCTTTGCGGCGTCCCGGTCGGGAAGCTTTCAACGTAAGGGATTTTAGGCTGATCGCCGTAGACGGTGGCGGAAGAGCTAAAGATGAAGTTTTTGACGTTGGCCGCACGCATGGCGGAGATGAGACGCAGGGTGCCGTTGACGTTGTTGTCATAATACTCAAGCGGCTTAGCAACGGATTCACCGACCGCTTTCAGACCCGCGAAGTGGATCACCGCTTCAATGGCGTGGTCGTGAAGGATCTCGGTCATCAGCGCTTCGTTACGGATGTCGCCTTCCACGAACGTCGGGTGTTTACCGCCAAGACGTTCAATCACAGGCAGCACGCTGCGCTTACTGTTGCACAGGTTGTCGAGAATGATGACGTCATGGCCGTTTTGCAGCAGCTGCACGCAGGTATGACTACCGATGTAACCGCTACCACCTGTTACCAGAACTCGCATATTTCGCTCCATTGGGCTTATGGTATGTAATAACCATAGCATAACAGAGACGCGAAAAGTGTGACATGGGATAAAATAGTGGAATCGTTTACACTGTTTTTAAAATCCGATTTTCAGCTACCGTGAGGCATTGTAGATCAACGGGATAGCAATGTATTAGTGCAGGTTATCTGAAAAACGGAGGGCGGTGCCCTCCGGGGATTAATCGATTTTGCTTTGCCGATAGTAATAGTGCTCACCGTCCGGAACAAACTCCAGGCGGTGGGTGATGCAGGAGGGGGCATCTTCGGCATGATGTGAAACGAACAGCAGCTGCGTTTCACCTTCGCTAATCAGGACATCCACAAAGCGACGGATAAGCTGGCGGTTCAACGGGTCGAGTCCCTGCAGCGGTTCGTCGAGGATCAGCAGCGTAGGGTGTTTCACCAGCGCGCGAACGATCAGCGCCAGACGCTGCTGCCCCCACGAAAGACTATGAAACGGCGCGTCAGCCACCCGGTTGTCCATGCCCAGAATGTCCAGCCACTGCTGGGCCAGCTTGTGCTGTTTGTCCGACACCGCCTGATAAATGCCGATGGAGTCAAAATACCCGGAGAGGATCACGTTACGTACCGTGGTACTGACCCGGTAATCCAGATGCAGGCTGCTGCTGACGTAGCCGATATGTTTTTTGATATCCCAGATGGTTTCGCCGCTGCCGCGACGCCGACCGAACAGCGTGAGGTCGTTGCTGTAGCCCTGCGGATGATCGCCGGTAATCAGGCTCAGCAGCGTGGATTTTCCCGCGCCGTTGGGGCCGACAATCTGCCAGTGCTCACCTGGATTGACCGTCCAGCTGAGGTGATTAAGGATCGGGCGATCGTCATAAGAGACCACCCCATCGCGCAGCACGATGCGCGGCTGGTGGGGATCAAGCGCGTGGCGCGCCGACGGGGCGTCGGGTTCCGGAAGGGTAATACCGTCGAGCTGTTCGCTGTGCGCGAGCTGGGCAATCAGCGCCTGCTTAAGCAGCGCGGTTTTTTCGCCGGTCTCTGTCAGGTTACAGTCGGCCAGGACGCCCGCGTGCTGGATAAAGTCCGGAATTTCATCAAAACGGTTAAGCACCAGCACGAGGGTATATCCCTGCTGATTCAGCGATGCCAGCAGAGACGCCAGCTGCGCCCGGGACTGCACGTCAAGACCGTCGAACGGTTCGTCCAGAATAAGCAGTTCAGGTTCGCTCATCAGCGCCTGACAAAGCAGCGTTTTTCGCGTCTCGCCGGTCGAAAGGTATTTAAAGCGCCGGTTCAGCAGAGGGGTGATACCGAACTGTTCTGCCAGGCGCTGGCAGCGGGCGGGATCCTTCACTTCATCCTGAATAATTTCCGCCGTCGTACGGCCGGTATCCTCTTCGCCAGGGCTGAGCAAATCGGTGTTGTTGCGCTGCCACTCGTCGCTGACCAGCTTTTGCAGTTGTTCAAACGACAGGCGCGTCAGGCGCGTAAAGTCGCTCTGGTATTCGCCCTTGAGGAGGTTGAGCTCTCCGGCCAGCGCGCGGGCCAGCGCGGATTTACCGCTGCCGTTTGTGCCGACAAACGCCCAGCTTTCACCCGCGCGTAGCGTCAAATCAGCAATTGTCAGCGTTCGGGTATCGCTAAGACGAAACGTGCCTTGCGAAATATGCAATGATGACATGGTTTATCCCTGTTTTTGCAGCACCAGATATCAGGGATACGCACTGTCGGTACGATTGTCAATGTGCTCAGCACAAAGTGGCGATAATCACCCGGTCCGCGTTGAAATACGCGGTGACGGCAGCACCTTCTTCTACGTTGTCCGACTCGCTGAGCGGTACGGTCGCGCAAAGCGGCTGCCCATCTGCCAGGGTCATCTGCACTTCGCACTGCGTCTGGCCGCGTTCGATATGGCTGATGGTGCCCTGCAGCTGGTTATCTGCTGTCTTTGCCGCGTCGGGATCGCGTGTAATACTGACCCACGGCGCCTTCAGGAGCACCAGCACCTCTTTCCCTTCATCCAGTTCAAGACGTTCCGCGCTTTGCGCCGTTATGGCGGCCTTCAGACGGGTGGTGCCATCGGCAAGCAGGATCTCAATATGCTGCTGTATCTGCAGATTGTCGCGCGCCGTCACCGTACCAAACCACTGGTTGCGGGCGCTGGTTTGTAGCGAGAAGCGGGAAATGGCGGCCAGCAGACTGTCCAGCGGAACGTTATCGTCATCGCTTAACGCATCGAACGCTTTTTGCTGAATCTGGGCCAGCAGATCGTAAAGCTGAATAAGGCGCTGGCCATAACGCGTCACGATTGCACCGCCGCCGCCTTTGCCGCCCGTGGCTCTGTCCACCAGCGGCTGTTCGCTCAGGGTGTTCATGTCGTTGATGGCGTCCCAGGCACTTTTGTAGCTGATGCCCGCGTTTTTCGCCCCCTGGCTAATCGAGCCCGTTTGTTCTATTTGTTTAAGCAGGGCGATACGTCGCGGATCGGCGAAAAGCTTTTGCTGAAGTCGGAGTGTGAGAAGAATTTCGGCCTGCATAACAGTGTCCTGGCAAAAAGGGTATTGTGACCCAAATGGTGCAGGGCGCAAAGGGTACCGCACAAAAGGGGATGTTTTTCTCAGTTGAAAGGGTAGAATAAGCTGTTCACAATATCTGGAGAAAACCATGTTAGAGTTGTTGAAAAGTCTGGTATTCGCCGTGATCATGGTACCAGTAGTGATGGCCATCATCCTCGGTGCCATCTACGGCCTGGGTGAAGTGTTCAACGTCTTTTCGAACATTGGTCACAGAGACCAGGCTAAAAAGCAGCATTGATTCCCCCCAAAACGCCCGGCTTGCCCGGGCGTTTTGCTCTCAAGATTTTCCCGTTTTCGCCGATACTCTTTAACGCACTACGCCGGTTTACCTCTTCAGCGGTACGATTAAACGCTGGGATCTCCCTGACGTTACCGTTATATTAATGTGTATATAACGCTACTCACAGGAGTTACAGATGGCACGTACATGGGTACGCCTTTTTGCAGGGGCAACATTGACGCTTTCCCTTACCGGACACGCGCTGGCGGATGAGGGTAAAATCACGGTCTTTGCGGCGGCGTCGCTGACCAACGCGCTGCAGGATATCGCGGCGGCGTATAAAAAAGAGAAAAACGTCGAGGTGGTCTCCTCTTTTGCCTCTTCTTCGACGCTCGCTCGCCAGATAGAAGCGGGCGCGCCGGCGGATCTGTTCATCTCGGCTGACCAGAAGTGGATGGATTACGCGGTGGAGAAGAAAGCGATTGATGCGGCAACCCGCGAAACGCTGCTGGGGAATAGCCTGGTTGTCGTGGCGCCAAAAGCCAGCGCCCAGGCTGACTTCACCATCAACAAAGAGACCCACTGGATAAGCCTGCTGAACGGCGGGCGTCTGGCGGTGGGCGATCCGGAGCACGTTCCGGCCGGGATCTACGCCAAAGAAGCGCTGCAAAAATTGGGCGCATGGGAGACATTGTCACCGAAGCTGGCCCCGGCGGAAGATGTCCGCGGCGCGCTGGCGCTGGTGGAACGCAACGAAGCCCCGCTGGGCATTGTGTATGGCTCTGATGCCATTGCCAGTAAGGGTGTGAAAGTGGTGGCAACGTTCCCGGAAGACTCCCACAAGAAAGTGGAATATCCTGTTGCGATTGTTGATGGACATAAAAATGCGACCGTGACGGCCTTCCGCGATTATCTGAAGGGGCCGGAGGCGTCCGCGATCTTTAAACGTTACGGATTTACGACTCACTGATGATATTGACCGATCCTGAATGGCAGGCTGTTCTGCTGAGCCTTAAAGTCTCTTCCCTGGCGGTTGCGCTGAGTTTGCCCTTTGGGATCTTCTTTGCCTGGCTACTGGTTCGCCGTCGGTTTCCCGGCAAAGCGCTGCTCGACAGCGTGCTTCATCTTCCGCTCGTGTTGCCGCCCGTGGTGGTCGGTTATCTGCTGTTAATTTCCATGGGGCGACGCGGTTTTATTGGCGAAAAACTTTACGACTGGTTTGGACTGACCTTTGCGTTTAGCTGGCGCGGTGCGGTGCTGGCGGCGGCGGTAATGTCATTCCCGCTGATGGTGAGGGCGATCCGCCTCGCGCTGGAAGGCGTGGACATGAAGCTCGAACAGGCGGCCCGTACGCTGGGTGCCGGGCGCTGGCGCGTTTTTTTCACCATCACGCTTCCCCTGACGTTACCCGGCATTATTGTTGGGACGGTACTGGCCTTCGCCCGCTCGCTGGGCGAGTTTGGCGCGACCATCACCTTCGTCTCGAACATCCCCGGCGAGACGCGAACGATTCCGTCGGCCATGTATACCCTGATTCAAACGCCGGGCGGAGAGGCCGCGGCGGCGCGGCTGTGTATCATTTCAATCGTATTAGCCCTGGTATCGCTGCTGGTGTCGGAATGGCTGGCGCGGCTGAGCCGCGAGCGGATGGGGAAATAAGCATGCTGGAACTGAATTTCACCCAGACGCTGGGAAACCATACCCTGACGCTTAACGAGACGCTGCCTGCAAGCGGTATCACTGCCATCTTCGGCGTCTCGGGAGCGGGAAAAACGTCGCTGATAAATGCCATCAGCGGCCTGACGCGCCCGCAGTCAGGACGGATTGTATTGAATAACCGCGTCTTAAACGACGTGGAAAACAAGGTTTATCTCACGCCGGATAAACGCCGCATTGGCTATGTTTTCCAGGACGCGCGCTTATTCCCGCACTACAGCGTGCGCGGCAACCTGCGTTACGGCATGGCGAAAAGCATGGCCGGGCAGTTTGATAAGCTGGTGACGCTTTTAGGCATTGAGCCACTGCTCGACAGACTGCCCTCGTCGCTTTCCGGCGGAGAAAAACAGCGCGTAGCCATTGGCCGCGCGTTGCTGACCGCGCCCGAACTGCTGCTGCTCGACGAACCGCTGGCCTCGCTGGATATTCCGCGCAAGCGTGAGCTTTTGCCCTACCTGCAGCGCCTGACGCGGGAAATTAATATTCCAATGCTCTACGTCAGCCATTCGCTGGATGAGATCCTCCATCTGGCCGACAAAGTGCTGGTGCTGGAAGAGGGCAGCGTCAAGGCCTTCGGCAACCTGGAAGAGGTGTGGGGCAGCAGCGTAATGCACCCGTGGTTACCCCGGGAACAGCAGAGCAGCATTCTGAAGGTGAGCGTGCTGGAACACCATCCGCACTACGCGATGACGGCGCTGGCGCTCGGCGATCAGCACCTGTGGGTCAATAAGATCGACAAGCCGTTGCAGTCCGCGCTGCGTATTCGTATTCAGGCATCAGACGTCTCGCTGGTGCTGCAGCCGCCGCTGCAAACCAGTATTCGAAATATCCTGCGCGCCAAAGTCGCGGAGTGTTTTGATGATAACGGCCAGGTGGAAGTGAAGCTCGAGGTGGGAAGCCGGACGCTCTGGGCGCGCATCAGCCCGTGGGCCAGGGATGAGTTAGGGATCAAACCCGGCCTGTGGCTTTACGCGCAAATTAAGAGCGTCTCGATCACCGCCTGATTACAGCAGGTGGGTATAAATATACTGCGCGATGCTGTCGGTGGTGTTGTCGCCAATCACCACGTTAGCGCGCGCTTTTACCGCGTCGTCGGCATTGCCCATCGCCACGCCCGTACCGACGGCTTCCAGCATGCTGATGTCGTTGTAGTTGTCGCCGAAGGCGATCGCGTCCTGCATTGACCAGCCCTGTGATTCCACATACTGCGTCAGACGCTTGCCTTTGCTGTTGCCTTTGCGGGCAATATCTACCTGATCGTGCCAGGACCACTCGCACTCCAGCCCCAGCGTTTCCTCGACGTGCTTCGCGAAGGTATTCAGTTTGGTCGTGTCTTCATCCGTCAGGGCGAATTTCCAGATAGCCTCAACGTCCTGGGCTGCCTGACGCAGGGAGGATACCTGGGTAAAGACCGGACGCTGCGCTTCAGGCAGGGACAACGCCCAGTTGCTGGTGCGCACCACGTGGCCGGTAGGGCGCTCGTAGACCATTGCGTTATCCACATACATCAGGCCGTGAATGGCATGCTCATCCAGCAGATCAATCAGTTGCAGCGCCTGAGGAACCGGCAGCGGGTCGGAGGCTAAAACCTTTTTTGCCTGATAATCATACAAATAAGTGCCATTACAACAAATTGCAGGTGTATCTAACGCCAGTGCCTGATAAAAAGGGTGAATGGCTACGTGATGTCGACCCGTTACGATAAGGAGTTGATATCCCGCTTCCTGCGCGCGTTTAAGCGCTTCAAGGGAGGAGGGGAGAAGGGTTTTTTGCGGCGTCAGTAAGGTACCGTCTAAATCCAGAGCAATCACACGCGAGGTCATCTGTTTTCCCGGGTTAATATTGAATTTACGTTTTGATGGGATGGTACACCGAGAGGCGAATGCTTCAAAATTCCTGTCGACAATTCAGCATTCACCGTCAAAAGTTAATTACTTTCATGCGCAGTGAGGAGTGAATATTCATGAAACAAACCGTTTATACCGCCAGTCCTGAAAGCCAGCAGATCCACGTCTGGCGCTTAAATACCGAAGGGACACTCACGCTGGTTCAGGTTGTTGATGTGCCAGGCCAGGTACAGCCGATGGTCATCAGCCCGGATAAACGTTTCTTGTACGTGGGTGTGCGCCCGGAGTTTCGCGTGCTGGCCTATCGCATCTCTCCGGACGACGGCGCGCTGACTTACACTGCCGAAGCGCCGCTGCCGGGCAGTCCAACCCATATCTCAACCGATCGTAAAGGCAACTTTGTCTTCAGCGGCTCGTATAATGCGGGCTGCGTCAGCGTAACGCGTCTGGAAGATGGCATTCCGGTCGAAACCGTGGATGTGGTGGAAGGGCTGGAAGGCTGCCACTCGGCGAATATCTCTCCGGATAACCGCACGCTGTGGGTGCCTGCCCTGAAGCAGGATCGTATCTGCCTGTTCACCCTGAGCGACGATGGTCACCTGGTGGCGCAGAATCCGGCTGAAGTCACGACGGTAGAAGGCGCGGGCCCGCGTCATATGGTCTTCCATCCGAACCAGCAGTACGCCTACGTGGTCAACGAACTGAACAGCTCCGTGGACGTATGGGAGCTGAAAGATCCAAACGGTCAGATTGAGTGCGTGCAGACGCTGGATATGATGCCGTCTGATTTCTCCGACACCCGCTGGGCGGCGGATATTCACATTACGCCAGATGGTCGTCATCTGTACGCCTGTGACCGTACCTCCAGCCTGATCACCGTATTTAGCGTTTCTGAAGACGGCAGCGTGCTGGCGATTGAAGGCTTCCAGCCGACGGAAACCCAGCCGCGCGGCTTTAATATCGATCACAGCGGCAAATACCTGATTGCGGCGGGGCAGAAATCCCACCACATCGCGCTGTATGAAATTAAAGGCGAGCAGGGGCTGCTGGAAGAGAAAGGGCGCTACGCCGTAGGCCAGGGGCCGATGTGGGTGGTGGTTAACGCTCACTAAGCGGCTTAAACAAAAAACCTCGCGAATGCGAGGTTTTTTTATGCCCGGTGGCACTGCGTTTACCGGGCCTACATAACCTGTAGGCCGGGTAAGGCGAAGCCGCCACCCGGCAAAAGGACTGCTTACTGCTTCGGCTCAGCAACCACTTTGCTGCCCAGACCGCGGTTGTTGTACTCCCACATGCGGTTGAAGTTAGCGTCGTTCAGGTTGCGCTGCACGTTCCCTTTATCGTCCACCGCACCGGTATTGCCGGAGAACGGACGTTTAGAGATCGCCGCATCCGCCCACGGCTTCGCCATGTTGAAGCCTTCGTTGATCACGCTGTCGCGGATCACCACCTGACCGTTGGTGGCCGCGTCCACGTCCAGGGAGCGTCCCAGTTGCGCCACGCCGTCACCGGCAGCGTTAAAGCGGCTGTTCACGGCCAGGAAGCCGAAGAAGAGGTTCGACGGGGTTGCCGGAGCAAACACGTAACCTTCCTGCTGGGTACGTGAGTTCACTACGCGGAAATCGGTGTTATCAAATACCACCGCGCCGCGGCCGGAGACCAGATCCACGTCACCTTCAACGTAGCTGTTGGTTACCAGCGTACGGGTCAGACGGTTATTCTGCAGGGTGTTCTGCACGCCGCTGTTGGTCACGAAGAAGGTGTTCTGACGACCCAAAATGTTGACGTTGTTAATCTGCACCTTATCGCCATCGCTGCGCAGCGCGACGGCCTGGTGGTTACCGGCGTCAACGCTGTCGCCCAGGGTATTCTGGATGGTCAGGTTCTGCAGCTGCAGACCGTTATTCTGGGACCAGAACACCGCAGAGCACATCACGCCAACCGTGGCGGAACGCTTGCTCTGGCAGTTATCAAACATGTACCACGCCGGTTTGCCCGGCATATATTTACCGGCCGGGTTCACCAGGTGACGCCAGGTGTTGCTGTCGATTTCAGAATCAATCGCCAGGCCAATTTTTACGTCGATTGCTTTTTCGCCCAGACCGTAAAGCGTAATGCTGCCCGGTGCCGCCGGAACATACACGGTGCCTTCATATTCGCCTGGCAGGATCGCGATGTACTGGCGAGACGCGCTGTGTTTAGTGATGGCAGCATCTACCGCAGCCTGAATCGAGGTATGCGTTACGCCCTGCGCACCTGCCGGGCCAACCACGAAGTCAGGCTGTTTCGGCAGGTTAATCGAAGACGGGGTCCACGGCGCAGCGTTAGGATCCATCGACGAGAAGTAGTGCGCACGGTCGAAGTTCTTCGCTTCATCAGCGGACAAAATCGGGCGGGAGGCGGTACCGGGCGCGACCTGCTCAGAAGGGCGCTGATCCGGTGGGGTTGAACTGCATGCGGATAAGGTCACGCCAAAGGCGAGCGCTAACGCCAGACGGGAAATCCTGGAAATGTTCAAGGTGAAGCTCCTGGGTATGCAAGTCTTTACGGGATAGACGAAATAGCCTGCTTTTTTATACTAAGTTGAGCGAAACGGGAAGATAAAAAGGGTAAAAGTTGCATTTTTAGCCCTGGAGCGGCGGGTAAGTGATCACAAATAAATAACATTTTCCGCAAAGTCGGTTGACAGCAGACAACAGATGAAAATAAATGTCTATACAACCCATGACAAGTGGAAAGCCCATGCAGCAGATTCATCCTGACGATGTGATATGGCGAAATGCGCGACTGGCTACGATGGCGCCGGACGTCCGTGCGCCCTATGGACTGAAAGATCAACACGCCCTGGTTATACGGGGTCAAACTATCCTGGCCGTGATACCTGAATCTGACATTCCGGCCGGACACACTCACTGTGTCGATCTTCAGGGTCGTCTGGTTACCCCGGGCCTGATTGACTGCCATACCCACCTGGTGTTTGGCGGCGATCGCGCGGCGGAGTGGGAGAAGCGTCTGAACGGTGTCTCTTATCAAACCATCAGCGCCCAGGGGGGCGGGATTAACGCGACCGTGACGGCGACGCGCAGCAGTTCACCCGAAACCCTGCTTAAGCTGGCACAGCAGCGGCTTCAGCGTCTGATAAATGAAGGCGTCACCACGGTTGAAATCAAATCGGGATACGGCCTCAACGCCGAGGCCGAAGAGAAAATGCTGCAGGTCGCACGCCAGCTGAGCCTCAATAATCCGATCGATATCAGCCCAACGCTGCTGGCGGCCCATGCGGTTCCGCCGGAATACCGACAGGATCCGGATGCCTACCTCACGCTGGTCTGCGAGCAAATATTGCCCACGCTGTGGCAAAAAGAGTTGTTTGAAGCTGTCGACGTGTTCTGTGAAAACGTCGGCTTTACCCCGTCGCAAACCGAGCGCCTCTTCAAGGCGGCAACCGCGCTCGGTATTCCGGTGAAAGGGCACGTCGAGCAGCTGTCGAATCAGGGCGGTGCGGCATTGGTCAGCCGGTATAAAGGACGCTCTGCCGATCATATCGAATATCTCGACGACGCAGGCGTTCAGGCGATGGCGCAAAGCGGTACGGTTGCGGTTCTGCTTCCCGGCGCGTTCTATTTTCTGCAGGAGCGCCAGCGTCCGCCGGTGGAACAGCTCAGAAAACACGGCGTGCCGATGGCGGTCGCCACCGACTATAACCCCGGCACCAGCCCGTTTGCCAGCCTGCACCTGGCGATGAACATGGCCTGCGTCCAGTTTGGCCTGACGCCCGAGGAAGCCTGGGCTGGCGTCACGCGCCATGCCGCGCAGGCGCTGGGCCGCGGTGAAACCCACGGACAGCTGCGGGCCGGGTTTGTCGCTGATTTCATCGTCTGGGATGCGCATCATCCGGTAGAGATGGTCTACGAGCCGGGACGCAATCCGCTGTATCAACGTATTTTCCGTGGGGAGGCAGTATGAGGTTATGGCGGCCCGTCGCCGAAACGGTCTGGCAGGGGCGCGACGACAGCGCCGAGGCCAGCAACGCAACGCGCATTTTCCAGACGATACGGCAGCAGGGGGCGTTCACGCCGCTGGCATCCGGCATTGCGATGATAGGCTTTGAATGTGATGCAGGGGTAAAACGCAATCAGGGCAGGCCCGGCGCCGTGCAGGCGCCTGATGTGCTGCGCAAGGCGCTGGCAAATATGGCAAGCCATCTGGGACACGAGCGGCTGGCGGATATGGGGTCGGTTTACGTTGAAGGTGACGACCTGGAAGCGGCACAGCAGGCGTTAAGCGATGCCGTGACAGCCTGCCAGCGCTCCGGGATGCGCACGCTGGTCTTTGGCGGCGGACACGAAACCGCGTGGGCGCACGGTCGCGGCGTGCTGGACGCCTTCCCGAACGAGCGGGTGGTCATTATCAACCTGGATGCCCATCTCGATCTGCGCAAGGCCGACCGGGCGACGTCCGGCACGCCGTTTCGCCAGCTGGCGCACTACTGCGATGAGCGCGGGCGGGCATTTCAGTACGCCTGCTTTGGCGTGAGCCGGGCGGCGAACACGCAGGCGCTGTGGGATGAGGCTGAACGCCTGAACGTCACGCTGGTGGAGGATCTCCATTTCAGGCGCGATGCGCTATCCGCGCTGGAAAAGGTGCTGGCCCAGGCCGATCGCGTCTACCTGACAATCGATCTGGACGTCCTGCCCGCCAGCGAAATGCCTGCCGTTTCCGCTCCGGCTGCGTTAGGCATACCGGCACTGGATCTCCTCCCCGTTATCGAACAAATCTGCCGTAGCGGTAAGCTACAGGCCGCCGATCTGGTAGAGTTTAACCCGCAGTTCGATCGGGACGGGCAGGGCGCAAAGCTTGCCGCCCGTCTGGCCTGGCAAATTGCTCACTGGTGGGCATAACACTATTCAAGGAGTCACGATGTTTTCACGCTCACCCCTGCCGCCGTCGAGCCCTCCCGCGCCTTTCTACGAAAAGGTGAAGCAGGCGATCAGCGAAAAAATCGCCACCGGCGTCTGGCGGCCGCACGACCGCATTCCCTCGGAGGCCGATCTGGTGGCCCAGTTTGGCTTTAGCCGGATGACCATCAACCGGGCGCTGCGCGAGCTGACCGACGAAGGGCTTCTGGTGCGCCTGCAGGGCGTCGGGACGTTTGTGGCGGAGCCGAAAGGACAGTCCGCCCTGTTTGAAATCCGCAGCATTGCGGACGAGATTGCCGCGCGTAATCATCAGCACCGCTGTGAGGTGCTGGTGCTCGAAGAGACCCAGGCCAGCGCCGAGCAGGCGGTAGAGCTGAACGTCAAAGAAGGCAGCCGCATCTTCCACTCCGTGATGGTGCATTTTGAGAACGACATTCCGGTGCAGATTGAAGATCGCTGCGTGAACGCTGAACGGATACCGGACTATCTGAATCAGGATTACACCCAGACCACGCCGCATGCCTATCTCTCGCTCGTCGCACCGCTGACGGAAGGGGAGCACATTGTGGAAGCCGTGCGCGCCACGCCGCAGGAGTGCGAACGGCTGCGCATTAAAGAGCACGACCCGTGCCTGCTGATCCGCCGTCGAACCTGGTCCTCGTCGCACATCGTGTCACATGCCCGGCTGCTTTTCCCGGGGAACCGTTACCGGCTGCAGGGCCACTTTATGTCATAAGTTTTATAAGCGTGATCGCTAACGCAATATAACAAAATTGTATCTTTTTTGTTAAATCCGACCTTGTGTGTGCTTGTCTATACAAGTATATCTAAATGCATCATCTGTCCCGTATAGGAGCACACAATGTCGTCAGGTAAATACCGCCAGCAGGACGTCCGCGCCGCGCGCGGCACCACCCTTACCGCCAAAAGCTGGCTCACCGAAGCCCCGCTGCGCATGTTGATGAACAACCTTGATCCTGAGGTGGCGGAAAACCCCCACGAGCTGGTGGTCTACGGCGGCATAGGCCGCGCCGCGCGCAACTGGGAATGCTATGACGCCATTGTTAAGGCACTGACCGAACTCGAAAACGACGAAACCCTGCTGGTGCAGTCCGGCAAGCCGGTTGGCGTGTTTAAAACCCACAAAAACGCCCCGCGCGTGCTGATCGCCAACTCTAACCTCGTGCCGCATTGGGCCACCTGGGAACACTTCAACGAACTCGACGCGAAAGGGCTGGCGATGTATGGCCAGATGACCGCCGGGAGCTGGATCTACATCGGCAGCCAGGGGATCGTGCAGGGCACCTACGAAACCTTCGTGGAGGCCGGTCGCCAGCACTACAACGGCTCGCTGAAAGGCCGCTGGGTATTGACCGCCGGTCTTGGCGGGATGGGCGGCGCGCAGCCGCTGGCCGCCACGCTGGCCGGCGCGTGCTCGCTGAACATTGAGTGCCAGCAGAGCCGCATTGATTTCCGTCTGCGTACCCGTTACGTCGACGAACAGGCCGAGAATCTCGATGACGCGCTGGCGCGCATCAAAAAATACACGTCCGAAGGCAAAGCGGTGTCGATTGCCCTGTGCGGCAACGCGGCGGACATTCTTCCTGAACTCGTTGCCCGCGGCGTGCGCCCGGATCTGGTCACCGACCAGACCAGCGCCCATGACCCGCTGCACGGCTACCTGCCAAAAGGCTGGTCGTGGGAAGACTATCAGCAAAAAGCGGAGATCGACCCGGAAGGCACGGTGCTTGCCGCGAAACGCGCCATGGCGGAACACGTCTCTGCGATGCTGGCCTTCAGCCAGATGGGCATTCCGACCTTTGACTACGGCAACAACATTCGCCAGATGGCGAAAGAGATGGGCGTGAGTAACGCCTTCGACTTCCCCGGCTTCGTCCCGGCCTATATCCGCCCGCTGTTCTGCCGCGGCATCGGACCGTTCCGCTGGGTTGCCCTGTCCGGCGACCCGGAGGACATCTACAAGACCGACGCCAAAGTGAAGGAGATCGTCGCCGATGACGAACACCTGCACCACTGGCTGGACATGGCCCGCGAGCGCATTAACTTCCAGGGCCTGCCGGCGCGTATCTGCTGGGTAGGGCTGGAGTGGCGTCAAAAACTGGGCCTCGCCTTCAACGAAATGGTGCGCAGCGGTGAAGTTTCCGCGCCGATCGTCATCGGCCGAGACCACCTGGACTCCGGCTCCGTCGCCAGCCCGAACCGCGAAACCGAAGCCATGCGCGACGGCTCGGACGCGGTCTCCGACTGGCCATTGCTGAACGCCCTGCTCAACACCGCCAGCGGCGCGACCTGGGTGTCGCTGCACCACGGCGGCGGCGTGGGAATGGGCTTCTCCCAGCATTCCGGGATGGTCATCGTCTGCGACGGTACCGATGAAGCCGCCGCGCGTATCGCCCGCGTGCTCCACAACGACCCGGCCACCGGCGTGATGCGTCACGCGGATGCGGGTTACGAGATTGCCATTGACTGTGCCAAAGAGCAGGGACTTAACCTGCCGATGATCCCTGCCACACAAGGAAAGCATGAATGAACGCGTTAACACTCACTCCCGGCTCACTGACGCTCAAGCAGCTGCGTAACGTCTGGCGTCAGCCGGTCACCCTGTCGCTTGATGAAAGCGCCCACGCCGCCATTAACGACAGCGTGGCCTGCGTTGAAGCCATCGTTGCCGAAGGGCGCACGGCTTACGGGATTAATACCGGCTTTGGGCTGCTGGCGCAGACCCGCATCGCGACGCACGATCTGGAAAACCTGCAGCGTTCGCTGGTGCTGTCGCACGCGGCGGGCGTCGGTCAGCCGCTTGACGATGAGATTGTCCGTCTGATGATGGTGCTCAAAATCAACAGCCTGGCGCGCGGTTTCTCCGGTATTCGCCTGAGCGTGATCCAGGCGCTGATGGCGCTGGTGAATGCGGAGGTCTATCCGTGGATCCCGGCGAAGGGCTCCGTCGGTGCCTCCGGCGATCTCGCGCCGCTGGCGCACATGTCGCTGCTGCTGCTGGGCGAAGGCAAAGCGCGCTGGCAGGGCGAGTGGCTGCCTGCGAAAGAGGCGCTGAAAAAAGCCGGACTAACGCCAATAACGCTGGCGGCGAAAGAGGGGCTGGCGCTGCTGAACGGCACTCAGGCATCGACCGCCTTCGCGCTGCGCGGCCTGTTTGAAGCGGAAGATCTGTTTGCCTCGGCGGTGGTGTGCGGCGCGCTGACCACCGAAGCGGTGCTGGGCTCGCGTCGCCCGTTCGATGCCCGCATCCACGAGGTGCGCGGTCAGCGCGGGCAGATCGATGCTGCCGCGATGTACCGTCACGTGCTTACCGACACCAGCGAGATCGCGGAGTCACACCACAACTGTGAGAAGGTGCAGGATCCGTATTCCCTGCGCTGCCAGCCGCAGGTGATGGGCGCGTGCCTGACGCAGCTGCGCCAGGCGGCGGAGGTGCTGCTGGTGGAGGCCAACGCGGTGTCCGATAACCCGCTGGTGTTCGCCCAGGAAAACGAGGTGGTCTCCGGCGGTAATTTCCACGCCGAGCCGGTGGCAATGGCGGCGGATAATATCGCGCTGGCGATTGCCGAAGTCGGCGCGTTGTCCGAGCGCCGCATCGCGCTGATGATGGATAAACATATGTCCCAGCTGCCACCGTTCCTGGTGCGTAACGGCGGGGTTAACTCGGGCTTTATGATTGCTCAGGTGACGGCCGCAGCGCTGGCAAGTGAGAACAAGGCGCTGTCGCACCCGCACAGCGTGGACAGCCTGCCAACGTCTGCAAACCAGGAAGATCACGTTTCGATGGCACCGGCTGCCGGGCGTCGTCTCTGGGAGATGGCCTCCAACACCCGCGGCGTGCTGGCGGTGGAATGGCTGGCGGCAAGTCAGGGTATCGATCTGCGTGAAGGGCTCAAATCCAGCCCGCTGCTGGAGCAGGCGCGTCATGCGCTGCGCGAGCACGTCACGCATTACGATGATGACCGCTTCTTTGCCCCGGATATTGATAAGGCGATGCAGCTTCTGGAAGAAGGGCGGCTGGTGGGGCTGTTACCTTCGGTGCTGTGATTTTTTTGCCCGGTGGCGCTGCGCTTACCGGGCCTACGAGTGCGAAATCCAGGCCGGGTAAGGCGTAGCCGCCACCCGGCTTTTTTTACGAATACATCGCCGTAATCGACGCGCTCCCCAGGGAATGGAAATGCACGTTAAACCCGACCATCGCGCCGCTCGCCCCTTCATCGACCTCAATCTTCTCCACATCCAGCGCGTGCACCGTGAAGATATAGCGGTGGGTTTCCCCTTTTGGCGGCGCCGCGCCGCCGTAGCCCGCTTTACCGAAGTCAGTACGCGTCTGAATGGCACCTTCAGGCAGGGCAACCAGGTCTGAACCGGAACCCTGCGGCAGCACGCGCGTGTCGGCAGGCAGGTTCGCCACGATCCAGTGCCACCATCCGGAACCGGTTGGCGCATCCGGGTCATAGCAGGTCACGACAAAGCTTTTGGTGCCTGCCGGAACCTCGTCCCACGCCAGGTGCGGGGAGATGTTATCGCCCTGATACCCCATGCCGTTGAAAACGTGCCGTTCCGGCAGCTTTTCGCCGTCGCGCAGATCTTTACTGATGATTTTCATACGGTTTACCCTCGTTGATCGCTCGTTCAGCAAGTGTAATGCATTGGGTTAAATCGTGAAATGCGCGGGAATGTTAACGGCTGTTACAACCGCGTCGGTTAGTTTTCGAAGCTGCTCTGGCGTGATGCTGTACGGCGGCATCAGATAGATAAGCTTGCCGAAAGGCCGGACCCACACGCCCTGGTCCACGAAGAAGCGCTGCAGCGCCGCCATATTCACCGGATGGGTGGTTTCAATCACCCCGATGGCGCCCAGCACGCGCACGTCCGCCACGAAATTCGCGCCCGAGGCGGCGCTCAGTTCCGCTTTCAGCTGCGCTTCTATCGCCGCAACCTGCGTCTGCCACCCGCCGCTCTCCAGAATCGCAAGGCTTTCACTCGCCACGGCGCAGGCCAGCGGGTTACCCATAAACGTCGGGCCGTGCATAAAGCAGCCGGCTTCACCGTCGCTGATGGTGTCGGCCACCTGGCGGGTCGTGAGCGTGGCGGAGAGCGTCATGGTGCCGCCCGTCAGCGCTTTACCGAGGCACAGAATATCCGGCGCAATACCCGCATGTTCGCAGGCAAACAGCTTGCCGGTGCGGCCAAAGCCGGTGGCGATCTCATCGGCAATCAGCAGAATGCCCTCGCGGTCGCACATCCTGCGAATACGCTTCAGCCATTCCGGGTGGTACATCCGCATCCCGCCCGCGCCCTGCACGATCGGTTCAAGAATGACGGCAGCAATCTCGTGACGATGTGCCGCCATCAGCCGCGCGAAGCCGACCATGTCCATCTCGTTCCACTCGCCGTCGAAGCGGCTCTGCGGCGCCGGGGCGAACAGGTTTTCCGGCAGATACCCCTTCCACAGGCTGTGCATGGAGTTGTCCGGATCGCACACCGACATCGCTCCGAAGGTATCCCCGTGATAGCCGTTGCGGAAGGTGAGGAAACGCTGGCGCGTTTCGCCTTTAGCGTGCCAGTACTGCAGCGCCATTTTCATCGCCACTTCCACCGCCACGGAGCCGGAATCCGCCAGGAAGACGCACTCCAGCGATGCAGGCGTCATCGCCACCAGGCGACGGCATAAATCCACCGCGGGCTGATGGGTGATCCCGCCAAACATCACGTGCGACATCTGGTCAATCTGCGCCTTCATCGCCGCGTTCAGGCGCGGGTGGTTGTACCCGTGAATGGCCGCCCACCAGGAGGACATCCCGTCAACGAGCCGCTCGCCGCTGGCGAGGTGCAGCTCGCAGCCGTGGGCGCAGGCCACCGGATAAACGGGAAGGGGGCGGGTGGTGGAGGTGTAAGGGTGCCAGATATGCTGCTTGTCGAAGGCGAGATCGTCCTGGGTCATAATCGACTTGTAAACCATTTTGAAAAGTTTTAGGTTTACGAGTATAAACCGAACCGAAAATTAACAAAACCCTTTGGAGAAGCCCGATGGCTCACCACGCACGCTGGACGATGTCGCAAGTTACTGAATTATTCAACAAACCTTTCCTTGAGCTGATGTTCGAAGCCCAACAGGTGCATCGTCAGCACTTCGATCCCCGCCATGTTCAGGTCAGCACGCTGCTGTCGATCAAGACCGGCGCCTGCCCCGAAGACTGCAAATACTGCCCGCAGAGCGCGCGCTATAAAACCGGCCTGGAGTCAGAACGCCTGATGGAGGTCGAGCAGGTCCTCGACTCCGCGCGCAAGGCCAAAAACGCCGGTTCAACCCGCTTCTGCATGGGCGCGGCGTGGAAGAACCCGCACGATCGCGACATGCCGTATCTGGAGCAGATGGTGAAGGGCGTGAAGGAGATGGGCCTCGAAGCCTGCATGACCCTCGGCACGCTCAACGAAGAGCAGGCGCAGCGCCTCTCGGCGGCGGGGCTGGATTACTACAACCACAACCTCGACACCTCGCCGGAATTTTACGGCAATATCATCACCACGCGTACCTACCAGGAGCGTCTGGATACGCTGGATAAGGTGCGTGACGCGGGGATCAAGGTCTGCTCCGGCGGCATCGTGGGCTTAGGCGAGACGGTGAAAGACCGCGCGGGCCTGCTGCTGCAGCTGGCGAACCTGCCGACCCCGCCGGAAAGCGTGCCGATCAACATGCTGGTGAAGGTCAAGGGCACGCCGCTGGCGGATAACGAGGACGTGGATGCGTTTGATTTTATCCGCACCATCGCGGTGGCGCGCATCATGATGCCAACGTCTTACGTTCGCCTCTCAGCGGGCCGCGAGCAGATGAACGAGCAGACCCAGGCGATGTGCTTTATGGCCGGAGCCAACTCCATCTTCTACGGCTGCAAGCTGCTGACCACGCCGAACCCGGAAGAGGACAAAGACGTTCAGCTGTTCCGCAAGCTGGGGCTGAACCCGCACCAGACCGAGGTGCTGACGGGCGATAACGAGCAACAGCAGCAGCTGGAGCAGCAGATTTTCAACGCCGACACCGACCAGTTCTACAACGCGGCAGCCGTATGACCTGGCAGGCACGTATCAACTCTGCGCTCGACGACCGTCGGGCGGCAGAGGCATTTCGCGTTCGCAGGGTGGTGGAAAACGGCGCGGGTCGTTTTCTTACCCGTGAAGGCCAGCAGTTCTGCAATTTCTCCAGCAACGACTATCTCGGGCTGAGCCAGCATCCGGCCATTATCCGCGCCTGGCAGCAGGGCGCGGAGCGGTTTGGCGTGGGCAGCGGCGGATCGGGACACGTCAGCGGATACACCACGGCGCATCAGGCGCTGGAAGAGGCGCTTGCCGACTGGCTGGGCTACCCGCGCGCGCTGCTGTTTATCTCTGGGTTTGCCGCCAACCAGGCGGTCATCACGGCCCTGATGGGCAAGGACGATCGCATTGTCGCCGACCGCCTGAGCCACGCCTCCCTGCTGGAGGCGGCAAATTTAAGCCCGGCGCAGCTGCGGCGTTTTGCCCATAACGATGCGGGGCAGCTTGCTGCGCTGCTGGATAAACCCTGCGACGGACAACAGCTGGCGGTCACGGAAGGGGTGTTCAGCATGGACGGCGACAGCGCGCCGCTTGCCGCGCTGCACGAGGCCGCAAAGCGGCAAAACGCCTGGCTGCTGGTGGACGATGCCCACGGCACTGGCGTGATGGGCGACGAAGGGCGCGGGAGCGCATACCAGCAAAACGTGAAGCCGGAGCTGTTGATTGTCACCTTCGGCAAAGGCTTTGGCGTCAGCGGCGCCGCCGTGCTGTGCAGCGAATCCGTCGCCGACTATCTGCTGCAGTTTGCCCGACACCTGATTTACAGCACCAGCATGCCCCCGGCGCAGGCCGTGGCGCTGTCGGCGTCGCTGGCTGTCATCCGCAGCGCAGAAGGGGAGGAGCGTCGCCAGCGGCTGGCAGAGCATATCTCCCGCTTCCGTCAGGGGCTTGCGGCGCTGCCTTTCCACAGTCCCGATTCGCAGAGCGCTATTCAGCCGGTGATTGTCGGTGAAAACGGCCGCGCGCTGGCACTGGCACAGGCGCTGCGCCAGCGGGGCATGTGGGTCACGGCCATCCGCCCGCCCACCGTCCCACCGGGCACGGCGCGGCTGCGCTTAACCCTGACGGCGGCGCATGAAGCACAGGATATTGAGACGTTGCTGGAGGCGCTCCATGATGCCGGTGAATAAGCAGGCCATCGCGGCGGCATTCGGCCGCGCCGCGCAGAGCTATTCGCAGCATGATGAGCTGCAGCGTCTGAGCGCGCAGGGGCTTCTGGCCGCCCTTGGCGAGAACGGTTTTCCACAGGTGCTGGACGCCGGGTGTGGTCCCGGCAGCAACAGCCGCTACTGGCGCGGGGCGGGAAGCCAGGTGACGGCTATCGATCTCTCCGCCCGGATGCTGGAAGAGGCACGCCTGCGGCAGGCGGCAGATCGTTATCTGCTGGCCGATATCGAGGCGATCCCGCTGGCGGACGCGCAGTTCGATCTGGTCTGGAGCCATCTGGCGGTTCAGTGGTGCAGCAGCCTGCCGCAGGCCCTGCGCGAGCTTTATCGCGTGGCGCGACCGGGCGGGAAGGTGGCCTTTACCACCCTGCTGGAAAGTTCGCTGCCGGAGCTGAATCAGGCCTGGCGGGCAGTCGATGAACAGCCGCACGCTAACCGGTTTTTATCGCATGAGCAGGTGACGCAGGCGCTGGCAGGCTGGCGCTATCGCAGCACGGTGCAGACCATCACGCTCAATTTTAGCGATGCGTTCAGCGCCATGCGTTCGCTGAAGGGTATCGGCGCCACGCACCTGCATACCGGACGCGAGAAAAAACCGCTTACCCGGGGTCAACTGCAGCGCCTTGAGCTGGCCTGGCCGCAGCAGCGGAGGCATTTCCCGCTCTCCTATCAACTTTTTCATGGGGTTATCGAACGTGACTGAACGTTATTTTGTCACCGGCACGGACACAGAAGTGGGCAAAACGGTTGCCAGCACGGCATTGCTGCAGGCGGCACGGCTGCTCGGGAAAAACACCGCCGGGTATAAGCCCGTGGCGTCCGGCAGCGAGATGACGGCGGAAGGGTTACGCAACACCGACGCGCTGGCGCTCCAGCGTAACAGCACGCGTGAACTCGCCTATTCTGCAGTGAATCCGTACACCTTTGCCGAACCGACCTCGCCGCACATTGTCAGCGCTGACGAAGGTCGTCCGATTGATTTTGCCGTGCTGTCTGCCGGACTGCGGACGCTGGAAAATCAGGCCGACTGGGTGCTGGTGGAAGGGGCCGGCGGCTGGTTTACGCCGCTTTCAGACACGCAGACGTTTGCTGACTGGGTGCAGGCCGAGCAGCTTCCGGTCATTCTTGTCGTCGGCGTCAAGCTGGGCTGCATCAATCACGCCATGTTGACCGCACAGGCCGTACAGCAGGCAGGGCTGCGTCTTGCGGGCTGGATAGCCAACGACGTGGTTGCGCCGGGTAAACGCCATCAGGCGTATCTGGCGACGCTCAGGCGCGTCCTTCCCGCGCCGTGCCTCGGGGAAATTCCCTGGCTGGCTGACGGCGCGGAAAATGCCGAAATCGGACGTTATCTCGATCTCAGCGTTTTGCTTCCCGCGACATCCAGTGAGCGATAAGCTCGTCATCCAGTTCGTTAACGTGGCCCTGCGCCACGTTACGCCCGCGATAGAGCAGACAGAAACGGTCCGCTACCCGGCGGATAAACGACAGCTGCTGCTCGGCTAATAGCACCGTCATCCCTAACTCCCGGTTTAAGCGCCCCAGCAGCTGCACCAGCTTCTGGGCAACGCTGTGCCCCGCGCCGTGCAGCGGTTCATCCAGGATCAGCAGGTGAGGGCGGTTCACCAGCGCATTAGCCAGCGCCAGCTGATACTGGTCGTCCGGAGAGAGCGTGTTGGCGCGGGTTCGTCGCAAGGCATAGAGCGCCGGGAACAGGTCGTAAACGTCATTTTTCGCCTCCGGGTTCGGTTTCCCCGTCGCCCGCATGGCGATATGCAGGTTCTCCTCAATCGTGAGCTGGGAGAAGATCCGCCTGTCCTGCGAGACATAGCCTATCCCCGGCCCGGAACGCTGTTCTGGCGGCGGGTTGAGCAAATCGCGCGGCGGCGCGCCCGCCTCATACCAGATGATGCTGCCGCTTTCGACGGGCACTTTCCCGGCGATGCAATTCATGAGGGTGGTTTTCCCCATCCCCGGCAGGCCAACGACGCCTGTACACATCCCTTGCGGAAAATCTAAATCCACATTCCATAGCGTATGTTGACTTCCGTAAAACTGATTCACTGCACGCAGGCTCAACATCTTTCTCTCCTTAAAAATGTGTGTAGGTGTGGCTCGTTGTTAAACTGCAAAACCCCTGCCATAAAGCGGAAAGTGATTAAAAAAGCGTCTTTTTTAGGAATAAGCCACAGAAGCGCGGGGGTTAAAAAGGGGGATTGCACATCGACGGTGCCGACGGTGTTGAGTTGTGGTGCAGAGCCAGAAATGATGGAGATGTGAGCAAGATCTCGTCAGTTGGTTATGAATGACGCGACTGTTAATCAGCAAAAAAGAGCTATAAAAATTTTTTGCTGCCGCCTCGTGGGAAAATCCGGGAATTTGCAGAGCGCCAGTCTGTATGGGCTGGAAGCAGTTATCCACTATTCCTGTGGATAACCATGTGCATTAGAGTTAGAAAACACGCGATAAGCGAGAGAAGACGCGGCTTACGCCCAAATTGACGCGAAACGCGGCTTTAGAAAATATCGTTTATTTTTTAACTGGTTAGATAAAATCAATTCCCGTCATGAAAGTGTCACCCGTTGCCATAAAACTATCATTACCTGGCTTGACAAATGTTAAAAAAGAAAAAGTTCTGGGGATAACCTGACCTGACTGGTGTTTTATGTTGCCACTGTCCAAATTTTGGCCGCTATCGCGCTAATCATTCAGGCGCTATGCTAAATATCCTGACATGCTACTGGTTTTTCATCCAGTGTTTTTTACTGGCATTCCTGGCAACAAGGAGTAAAATTATTCACCTGCCGCTTATAACGTCATCAGGTTGTCGCCCATGAGTAAACCGTTCAAATTGAATTCTGCTTTCCGTCCGTCTGGCGATCAGCCTGAAGCGATCCGTCGTCTGGAAGAGGGGCTGGAAGATGGGCTGGCGCACCAGACGCTGCTCGGGGTTACCGGCTCGGGTAAAACCTTTACCATTGCCAACGTGATTGCGGATCTCCAGCGCCCTACGATGGTGCTGGCGCCCAACAAAACCCTGGCGGCGCAGCTTTACGGCGAGATGAAAGAGTTCTTCCCGGAAAACGCCGTTGAGTATTTCGTCTCCTACTACGATTACTACCAGCCAGAAGCCTATGTGCCGAGCTCTGATACCTTCATCGAGAAAGATGCGTCGGTGAACGAACACATTGAGCAGATGCGACTGTCGGCCACTAAGGCGCTGCTGGAGCGTCGCGATGTGGTTGTGGTGGCCTCTGTTTCGGCGATTTACGGCCTGGGCGATCCGGATCTCTATCTCAAGATGATGCTGCACCTGACGCAGGGGATGATTATCGACCAGCGCGCGATTTTGCGCCGCCTGGCGGAGCTGCAGTACACCCGCAACGACCAGGCCTTCCAGCGTGGTACGTTCCGCGTGCGCGGCGAAGTGATCGACATCTTCCCGGCGGAATCGGACGATATGGCGCTGCGCGTTGAGCTGTTTGACGAGGAGGTCGAACGCCTGTCGCTCTTCGACCCGCTGACAGGACACGTTGAGTCGGTGATCCAGCGCTTCACCATCTACCCGAAAACGCACTACGTGACGCCGCGCGAGCGTATCGTGCAGGCGATGGAAGAGATCAAAGTTGAGCTGGCCGAGCGCCGCAAAGTGCTGCTGGCGAACAATAAGCTGCTGGAAGAGCAGCGCCTCAGCCAGCGTACTCAGTTCGACCTGGAGATGATGAACGAGCTGGGCTACTGCTCCGGCATCGAAAACTACTCCCGCTTCCTCTCCGGGCGCGGGCCGGGCGAGCCGCCGCCGACGCTGTTTGATTACCTTCCGGCCGACGGTTTGCTGGTGATCGACGAATCCCACGTCACGATCCCGCAGATCGGTGGTATGTACCGTGGCGACCGGGCGCGTAAGGAGACGCTGGTGGAGTACGGTTTCCGCCTGCCGTCAGCGCTGGATAACCGTCCGATGAAGTTTGAAGAGTTTGAGGCGCTGGCGCCGCAAACCATCTACGTCTCGGCCACGCCGGGCAACTATGAGCTGGAAAAATCGGGCGATGAGGTGGTTGACCAGGTAGTGCGTCCGACCGGGCTTCTGGACCCGATTATCGAGGTGCGTCCGGTGGCGACGCAGGTAGACGACCTGCTCTCTGAGATCCGTGCCCGTTCCGCCATTAACGAGCGCGTGCTGGTGACCACGCTCACCAAGCGTATGGCGGAAGACCTGACCGAGTATCTCGAAGAGCACGGCGAGAAGGTGCGTTATCTGCACTCGGATATCGATACCGTGGAGCGCATGGAGATTATTCGCGACCTGCGCCTGGGCGAGTTTGACGTGCTGGTAGGGATTAACCTGCTGCGGGAAGGTCTGGATATGCCGGAAGTCTCGCTGGTGGCGATTCTGGACGCGGATAAAGAGGGCTTCCTGCGCTCTGAACGCTCCCTGATCCAGACCATTGGCCGCGCCGCGCGTAACGTCAACGGGAAAGCGATTCTGTACGGTGACAAAATTACCCCGTCGATGGCGAAAGCGATCGGTGAGACGGAGCGCCGCCGCGAGAAGCAGCAGCGCTACAACGAAGAGCACGGCATTACCCCGCAGGGGCTGAACAAGAAGGTGGTGGATATTCTGGCGCTGGGCCAGAACATTGCCAAAACCAAAGCGAAAGGCCGCGGCAAGGCGCGTTCAGTGGTGGAAGAAGATACCGTCGTGCTGACGCCGAAGGCGCTGCAGCAGAAGATCCACGAGCTGGAAGGGCAGATGATGCAGCACGCGCAGAACCTGGAGTTCGAAGAGGCGGCGCAGATCCGCGACCAGCTTCATCAGCTGCGGGATCTGTTTATCGCGGCATCGTGAGTTTTTTGCCCGGTGGCGCTGCGCTTACCGGGCCTACAGGTTTAGCGTCTTTTGTCGCCCCGGTAAGCGCAGCGCCACCGGGGTTTTTGTTAACCCAACGCCTGAATCGCTTTCTCCAGCGCCTCGCGCAGCAGGTGGCGGTCGTGACGATATTTAATATCGCTGGCTTCCAGCGGCTCCTGCACCACCACGCGATCGCCAATCCCTGTCACATCCACTTTTGGCCCAACCACGACACCGTCGATAATTTTCTTACCGACGTACTGCTCCATCAGGTCCAGCTTGTCCGCCAGCGACAGGCTCGCCGCTGCCGGGCTCAGCTCACGGCCCAGGTTACCGATATAGACCATCGGCGCCGGGGTGCGGCGCAGTGCCTGCGCCAGCTCTTTCACCAGCAGGATCGGCATCAGGCTGGTGTAAAAGCTGCCCGGGCCGATCAGAATTAAATCCGCATCGCCAATTGCTTCTACGGCTTCACGCGTCGCCGGCACGCTCGGGTAAGTCATCAGCTCTTTGGGCGGCAGCAGAAGCTGGTCAATATTCACCTCGCCGTACACTTCATGCCCTTCGGCGTCGATGGCCATCAAATCGACCGGTTGTTCAGACATCGGGATCAGGAATGCGTCCACTTTGAGCAGGTTACGGATCAGATTGATGGCTTCAAGAGGCCTTACGCTCAGGTGATCCAGCGCCTTTAACATCAGATTTCCGAGGTTATGCCCGGAAAGTTCGCCATTGCCGCCAAAACGGTACTCAAACATCGCCGATGCGACGCTCGGCTCGGTAATTAACTGGTTCAGGCAGTTGCGCATATCTCCCCAGGCAATGCCGCCTTCGGCACGTCTGATCCGCCCGGTTGAGCCGCCGTTATCGGTGGTGGTCACTATCCCTGTCAGCCTTGAGCCGAGTGACGACAAAGAGGACATAACGCGGCCCAGGCCGTGGCCTCCGCCAAGAGCGACCACTCGGTCAAGATCCGCAAAAGTGCGATTGCGCATACGTATTCCTTATCACGTTCGATCGCGTAACAGTAACCTAACTACCCCTAAAAGACGATGCCTCACCCGAAGCAAAATGACGTATATCAATGTGAAAGTGCAGTTTTTAGGTATTCTGTAGCGAAAATGCAGGATTGATTCGCTATATACGCAATTATATAGCGAAAAGCGATAATGGCGCTGTCAGACTTTCCGCGCTACTATCGCCTTAACCACGTTTTCAACACTGAAAACATACACTCTAGCCCTTGTGCCTGTGTCGAAAGATATGGCGCTCTGGCCGTGGCGAATTTGCCACCAGGGTACAGAAAGAAATGACTGTGCCTCCCGTATCTGGAAAGGTGTACATGGCTTCACAACTTACTGATGCTTTCGCGCGTAAGTTTTATTACTTACGTCTGTCGATTACCGATGTGTGCAACTTCCGTTGCACCTACTGCCTGCCCGACGGCTACAAACCGGGCAGCGTCACCAATAACGGCTTTCTCTCCGTGGATGAAGTGCGCCGCGTCACGCGCGCCTTCTCTGAGCTCGGCACCGAAAAAGTGCGTCTGACCGGCGGTGAACCCTCTCTGCGCCGTGATTTCCCGGACATCATTGCCGCCGTGCGTGAAAACGACCGCATTCGCCAGATTGCCGTGACCACCAACGGTTACCGCATGGCGCGCGACGTGGCCACCTGGCGCGATGCGGGCTTAACCGCCATTAACGTCAGCGTGGACAGTCTCGACGCCCGCCAGTTTCACGCCATTACCGGCCAGGATAAATTCCGCCAGGTGATGGACGGCATCGACGCGGCGTTCAGCGCCGGGTTCGAGAAGGTCAAAGTCAATACGGTGCTGATGCGCGACGTCAACCACCATCAGCTGGACACCTTCCTCGCCTGGATCAAATCCCGCCCCATTCAGCTGCGCTTTATTGAGCTGATGGAAACCGGCGAGGGCAGCGAGCTGTTCCGCCGTCATCACATCTCCGGCATGGTGCTGCGCGACGCGCTGCTGAAACGCGGCTGGATCCACCAGATCCGCCAGCGCAGCGACGGCCCGGCGCAGGTCTTCTGCCATCCTGATTACGAAGGCGAAATTGGGCTTATCATGCCTTACGAGAAAGACTTCTGCGCCAGCTGCAACCGCCTGCGCGTCTCTTCCGTCGGCAAACTCCATCTCTGCCTGTTCGGGGACGGCGGCGTGGACCTGCGCGATCTGCTGGCAGACGATGCCCAGCAGGAGGCACTTGAAGCGCGCATTTCTGAAGCGCTGACGCATAAAAAACAGACCCACTTCCTGCATCAGGGCAATACCGGCATTACTCAGAACCTGTCTTACATCGGCGGGTAATCAGGCTTAAGAAGGAATCAGAAGATGAGTCAGGTAAGCGCAGAATTTATCCCGACACGCATTGCTATCCTTACCGTTTCCGACCGCCGTGGCGAAGAGGATGATACCTCCGGCCACTGGCTGCGCGAGGCGGCCCATGACGCGGGGCATCACATCGTCGATAAAGCGATCGTGAAGGAGAACCGCTACGCCATTCGCGCGCAGGTCTCTCAGTGGATCGCCAGCGATGAGGTGCAGGTGGTGCTGCTCACCGGCGGCACCGGCTTTACCGCAGGCGATCAGGCCCCCGAAGCGCTGATCCCGCTGTTCGATCGCGAGGTGGAAGGCTTCGGCGAGGTGTTCCGCATGCTCTCCTTTGAAGAGATTGGCACCTCCACGCTCCAGTCGCGCGCCGTTGCCGGGGTGGCGAACAACACCCTGATTTTCGCCATGCCGGGCTCGACCAAAGCCTGCCGCACCGCGTGGGAAAACATCATCGCCCCGCAGTTGGATGCCCGTACCCGTCCGTGTAATTTCCATCCCCATTTAAAGAAATAAGCTATGTCACAACTGACCCACATTAACGCCGCTGGCGAAGCGCATATGGTGGATGTCTCCGCCAAAGCGGAAACGGTGCGCGAAGCGCGCGCCGAAGCGTTCGTCACCATGCTGCCGGAAACGCTGGCGATGATCATCGACGGCAGCCATCACAAGGGTGATGTCTTTGCCACCGCCCGCATCGCAGGGATTCAGGCCGCCAAGCGCACCTGGGACTTAATTCCGCTGTGCCATCCGCTGATGCTGAGCAAGGTGGAGGTAAACCTGCAGGCGCAGCCGGAGCACAATCGCGTGCGCATTGAATCGCTGTGCCGCTTAACCGGCAAAACCGGCGTGGAGATGGAGGCGCTGACGGCAGCGTCCGTGGCCGCGCTGACCATCTACGACATGTGCAAAGCGGTGCAGAAAGACATGGTGATTGGCCCGGTTCGCCTGCTGGCAAAAAGCGGCGGCAAATCCGGAGATTTTAAGGTGGACAGCCATGATTAAGGTGCTCTTTTTTGCGCAGGTGCGCGAGCTGGTGAATACCGACAGCCTGACGCTGGATGCGTCTTTTGAAAACGTTGCGGCCCTGCGTGCGCATCTGGCGGCACAGAGCGACCGCTGGGCGCTGGCGCTCGACGAAGGCAAGCTGCTGGCCGCCGTTAACCAGACGCTGGTGGAGCTTACCCATCCGCTGAAGGCCGGGGATGAAGTGGCCTTCTTCCCGCCGGTCACAGGGGGCTAATATGAGTGAAACCCGCATTCTGGTTGGCCCTGAGCGCTTTAACGTAGGGACGGAATACAGCTGGCTGGCGGAACGCGACGAAGACGGTGCGGTCGTGACCTTTACCGGCAAAGTGCGCAATCACAACCTCGGTGACAGCGTGAAGGCGCTGACGCTGGAGCACTATCCCGGCATGACCGAAAAATCGCTGGCGGAGATAGTGGTCGAGGCGCGAGGCCGCTGGCCGCTCGGACGCGTCACGGTGATTCACCGTATCGGCGAGATGTGGCCCGGCGAGGAGATTGTCTTTGTCGGGGTGACCAGCGCGCACCGCGGCAGCGCGTTTGCGGCAGGGGAGTTCATTATGGATTACCTCAAAACCAAAGCGCCGTTCTGGAAGCGCGAAGCCACGCCGGAAGGCGATCGCTGGGTAGAATCTCGCGATAGCGATAAACAGGCCGCCAGCCGTTGGTAGTCGGTTTACGTGGATGTGTTACTCTTAACGAGTGTGTCTACTTAATCTTAATCAGGAGTGAATCATGGACCGATTTCCGCGTTCCGATTCAATAGTGCAGCAGACCCGTAGCGGCCTGCAGACGTATATGGCTCAGGTGTACGGCTGGATGACGGTTGGCCTGCTGCTTACCGCGTTTATCGCGTGGTATGCGGCGAATACGCCGGAGCTGATGATGTTTATCTTCTCCAGCAAGATCACCTTCTTTGGGCTGATTATCGCGCAGCTGGCGCTGGTGTTTGTGCTTTCGGGTCTGGTGCACAAGCTGAGTGCCGGCATGGCAACGACCCTGTTTATGCTCTATTCGGCGCTAACGGGGCTGACGCTTTCCAGCATCTTTATCGTTTACACCTACTCCTCCATCGCCAGCACCTTCGTGGTCACCGGCGGGATGTTTGGCGCGATGAGCCTGTACGGCTACACCACGAAGCGCGATCTGAGCGGTTTCGGCAGCATGCTGTTTATGGGGCTGATTGGGATTGTGCTGGCGTCGCTGGTGAACCTGTGGCTGAAGAGCGACGCGCTGATGTGGGCCGTGACCTATATCGGGGTGGTGCTCTTCGTCGGGTTGACGGCCTATGACACCCAGAAGCTGAAAAACATCGGCGAGCAGATCGACGTGCGCGACAGTTCAAACCTGCGCAAATACTCGATTCTGGGCGCGCTGACGCTTTATCTGGACTTCATCAACCTGTTCCTGATGCTGCTGCGGATTTTAGGCAACCGTCGTTAAGATTGCTTTGCCGGGTGGCGGCTTCGCCTTGCCCGTCCTGCGAAGCGCGAACCGTAGGTCGGGTAAGGCGAAGCCGCCACCCGACTTATTCACTTCGCTAGCATCCTCTCATTCTTCGCCCGCAGCTTTTTCGCCCGACTTTCCAGCACCAGATAGCAGACCGTTGCCAGCGCCAGCGGCAGGAAGTAATACAGCATCCTGTACGCCAGCAGGGCGGCGATAATCGTTCCCTGAGAAACATGCTCCCCGGCCAGCAGGGCAATAAACACCGCCTCCAGCACGCCGATCCCCGCCGGAATGTGCACAATCACCCCGGCAATGCTGCTCACCAGCAGCACGCCCAGCACGAAGAAGTAATTGACGTCCTCGCCAATCAGCAGCCAGATAATCGCCCCCATGGCCATCCAGTTGGCGCTGGAGACCGCCATCTGCAGCACCGCAAACTTCCACGAGGGCAGGACCAGCTTTTGCCCTTTGATGGTCATATGGCGGCGCTTTGCAAACGCGCAGGCCCAGAGATAAACGGCGATAATCAGCAGCAGCACGATGCCCAGAATGCGCAGCGTGGCCTCGTCGATATACCAGTGCGCGGGCAGCTGCACGACGCCGATGGTGAAGATCACCCCGCCGAGCAGGATATAGCCCAGCCAGTTGGTGGTAATGCTCAGGGAAAAAATACGCGTGATGGTCCCGCCCGGCAGGCCGAGCCGCGAGTAGAGGCGATAGCGCATGCCAATCCCCCCGACCCAAGTGCTCAGCGTCAGGTTAAAGGCGTAGCAGATAAACGACACCAGCATCACCTGACGTTTGGCCAGCTTGTGGCCGCAGTAGGCCCGACCCAGCAGATCATAGCAGCCGTACATCAGGTAGCTCACGATAACCAGCCCCGTCGCGCCCAGCAGCACCATCCGGTTATAGTTGCGGATGACCTTCCACACCTCTTCCCAGTCCACTTTCTGCGCGTAGACCACCAGCAGCACCGCGACGGCAATAAAGAATACCCAGGTGAGGATCTTTTTTGCCAGACGCCAGCGTGGATGCGATTTTGACATCAGGGTTTGCCTCCGTCTTCCGCTTCAATGCGGTCCTGGGTTTCCATTTCGGGTTGTACCGGCGGGTCCACCTGCGCCAGCTTCGGCGTATGCGCCGGCAGCCAGCCGACCATCGCCGGGAAATGCCGCAGGAAGTGGAACACCACCACGCTGATGCCCAGGTTCCACCAGGTGCGTTTGGGAACCATAGACTCATCCACGCGCACGCAGTCGTTAACGATCAACGCCTGCAGGTTATCCCGCAGGGTCTGGTTAAACTGGCGGTCGTGAATGATCAGGTTGGCTTCAAGGTTAAGCGACAGGCTCAGCGGATCGAGGTTGCTGGAGCCTACGGTGGCCCAGTGATCGTCCATCAGCGCGACTTTGCCGTGCAGCGGCCGACGGCGGTATTCGTAGATCTGAACGCCGCCCTTCACCAGGTAGTTGTACAGCAGCCGCGCCCCGACTTTGACGATCGGCATATCCGGCTCGCCCTGGACAATCAGCTTCACGCGCACGCCGCGTCTTGCAGCATTTCGCATGGCATGCAGCAGTCGATAGCCCGGGAAAAAGTAGGCGTTAGCAATAATCACTTCGCGCTTCGCGTTGGCGAGCATCTTAAGGTAGTGGCGTTCAATGTCGTCCCGGTGCTCGCCGTTGTCGCGCCAGACGAAAAGCGCCTGCGCTTCGCCGGGCTTCCGGTTCTCTTCCGGGCGATGGCGGCGTCGCCACCAGCGGCGTACGGCCTCTTTCCCCGGCAGGTTCTCCAGCTCAAACAGCAAGATGTCCTGCACCACCGGGCCTTCAATGCGAATGGCGTAATCCTGCTTCGCTTCCGGGCCGTAGTCGGACATATGTTCCGCCGAGTAGTTAATGCCGCCGACAAACGCTACCGTCTCATCCACCACCACAATTTTGCGGTGCATTCGGCGGAAAAGATTGGTCCGCATGCCGAACAGGCGAGGGCCGGGATCGTAGTAGCGGAATACCACGCCTGCGGCGGTCAGTTCATTGACGAACCCATCGCTGAGGTCCGGCGAGCCGTAGCCATCCAGCAGTACTTCAATTTTGACGCCGCGCTGTGCGGCGCGCAGGAGCACGCTGTGCAGCTGCTTGCCGACGTTGTCTTCGAACCAGATAAAGGTTTCGAGGATCACCTTCTGCTGGGCGTTATCAATTGCCTTAAACACGGCCGGGTAATACTCGTCCCCGTTGACCAGCAGCGTGATCCGGTTGCCTTCCTGCCAGGAACATTTCATAAGTGGATCTCCGCGCTGAGCGGGGCATGGTCGGAAAGATGCCGCCAGTTGAGAAGCGCCAGGGCGGTCGGGCTGCTGGCGTGGGCATTTTTAACGTAGATGCGGTCAAGCCGCAGCAGCGGGAAACGGACCGGGAACGTGCGCGCAGGCCTGCCGTTCGCCCGGGTGAAGATCTCCTCCAGCCCGGCATCCACCTTCAACGGATGGTTTGCCCGCTGGCGCCAGTCGTTGAAATCGCCTGCCACGACAACAGGTTCACCGTCAGGCAGCGCGTTGGCCCATTCGGCCAGCATTTTCAGCTGCGCCTGACGATGGGCTTCGCGCAGTCCCAGATGAACGCAGCCGACGTGGATGGGCAGCTCAAGGTCGGGCGGGGTAATGCGGCAGTAGAGCAGGCCGCGTTTTTCGCTCTCCCCGACGGAAACGTCGCGGTTTTCATAATGTTCAATGGGATAACGCGACAGCACCGCGTTGCCGTGATGACCTTCAGGATAGACCGCGTTGCGGCCGTAGGCGTAATCGCTCCACATGGTATCGGCCAGAAATTCATAGTGCGGCGTGTCGGGCCAGTTCTCAAAGTGAAGCGGATGTACTTCGTGCGCGCCCATCACCTCCTGCAGGCAGACAATATCCGCGCTGACGGTGCGCACCGCGTCGCGCAGCTCCGGTAAAATGAAGCGGCGGTTAAATGCTGTGAAGCCCTTATGAATGTTTATCGTCAGCACTTTAAGCGAGAAATGCTGCATTTTTTTCGTCATAAGCTCCTTCCTGAGTGACTATCCCGATGAAAATAAAGTGTAGTCGTCGTCACAAAAAGATGCGGCGTTACGGAATTTTCCGTAAAGTGCGGTAGTCTGATTAAGCAGAGAAAAATCCTTCAGGAGAGAAGCCATGAAGTGGCAACAACGTGTTCGTGTCGCAACTGGCCTGAGTTGCTGGCAGATAATGTTGCATTTACTGGTCGTGGCCGTACTGGTGATGGGCTGGATGAGCGGCACGCTGGTACGTGTTGGCCTGGGGCTATGCGTCCTTTACGGCGTCACCGTGCTGTCGATGCTGTTTTTACAGCGCCACCATGACGCGCGCTGGCGCGAGGTGGGTGACGTGCTCGAAGAGCTCACCACCACATGGTACTTTGGTGCGGCGATGATTGTTCTGTGGCTGCTGTCACGCGTGCTGCAAAACAACCTGCTGCTGGCCCTGGCGGGTCTGGCAATCCTCGCAGGGCCTGCGGTGGTCTCGTTGCTGACCAAAGAGAAAAAGCTACGCGATGTTGCGTCTAAACATCGCATAGGCCACTGAGCCTGTCGTGGCCGCGATGACCAGTAGCGGCCACAAACTTCCCCAGACAATATCCAGACTCGCATCCTTCAGATAGATCTGCTTGGTGATATCCGTAAAGTGGCGTATCGGGTTTATCCACGTCAGATCCTGGAGCCACACCGGCATATTCTCAACCGGCGAGACGTACCCGGAGAGCAGGATCGCGGGCATCATAAAGACGAATACCCCGATAAACGCCTGCTGCTGCGTCGAGCAGAGTGCGGAAATCAGCAGCCCAAACCCCACCAGCGACAGCCCGTAAATCACCATCGTGAAGTAAAACAGCGCCAGCGATCCGGCGAACGGGATCTGGTAGGCCCATATTCCCACGCCCAGCACGATGGTCGCCTGGAAGGTGGCGACAATCAGCGCCGGCACCGCTTTGCCGACGAAAATTTGCCAGGTGGCGAGCGGAGAGACCAGCAGCTGATCCAGCGTGCCCTGTTCGCGCTCGCGGGCGACGGAGAGAGAGGTCACAATCATCACCCCGATGGTGGTGATCATGGCGATCAGCGACGGCACCACAAACCACTTGTAGTCCAGATTTGGGTTATACCAGTTGCGCACCACCAGTTCGCTGTTGTTGGGCTTCGGTTTGCCGTCCATCAGCTCCTGCTGGTAATCCTTAACCACCTGCTGGAGGTAGTTGGCCGCAATCTGGGCGCTGTTGGAGTTGCGCCCGTCGAGGATCAGCTGCATCGGCGCGGTCTGGAAGGTATCCAGATTGCGGGAGAAATCCGCCGGGAACCGCACCAGCAGCAGCGCTTTTTGCGTGTCGATGGTGGGCTGAATGTCCTGCGGGCTTTTCAGCAGCAGGATGTGGGTAAAGGCCTTCGCACGCGCAAAGCGCTGCGTCAGCTCGACGGAATGTTTGCCGTTGTCTTCGTTGTAAATGGCAATGGTGGCGTTGGTCACCTCAAGGGTGGCGGCAAACGGGAACAGTAAAACCTGGATCAGCACCGGCAACACCAGAATGGCGCGGGTTTGCGGCTCGCGCAGCAGGGATTGCAGCTCTTTGCGTATTAACGTCCATAAACGGTGAAACATGCGCGCTCCTTAATCTAACCGCCGTTTGGTTTTCATCCACGTCAACCCGATAAACATCACCGCCGACGCCATTAAAAACAGCGTGTTGATAATCAGCACTACCGGAATATTCCCCGCCAGGAACAGGCTTTGCAGCGTGCTCACGAAGTAGCGCGCCGGGATAATGTAGGTCACGGCGCGGATGACGGCAGGCATGCTGTCTATCTGGAAGATAAACCCGGACAGCATAATCGACGGCAGGAAAGCGGCGTTCAGCGCCACCTGCGCGGCGTTAAACTGGTTGCGGGTGATGGTGGAGATGAGCAGCCCCATCCCCAGCGTGCTGAGTAAAAACAGGCTGGTGATAAAGAACAGCACCACCAGCGAGCCGCGGTACGGCACGCCGAGGATAAAGACGGACACCAGCATGCAGAGCAGCATCGCCAGCATGCCGAGGAAGTAGTAGGGAATAAGCTTGCACAGCAGCAGCTCGACGCGCGTCACTTCGGTGGAAAGCAGCGCCTCCATGGTGCCGCGCTCCCACTCGCGGGCGATAACCAGCGAGGTCAGAATCGCGCCGATCACCGTCATAATAATCGTCACCGCGCCCGGAATAATAAAGTGCTGGCTGATGGCGGCGGGGTTAAACCAGTAGCGCGTCTGCACGTCGATAAGCGGTTCAAACGTCTCGCCCCGGTCTTCCGCGCGCTGCATCTGCCAGAGTTGCCAGATCCCCTCCGCGTAGCCCTGCACGAAGTTCGCGGTGTTCGGCTCGCTGCCGTCGGTGATGACCTGGATCGGCGCATCGGTATTTGCCCGCGCCATGTTGGCGGCAAAATCCACAGGAATGACGATAAGACCGCGAATCTTCCCGGCCTGCATCTTCTGGATCAGCTCCTGGCGGTTGTCGCTGATGGTGGCATCAATGTAGGGCGAACCGGTCATGGCGTGGGTAAAGTCCAGCGCCTCTTCGCTCTGCTGTTCGAGTAAAATCCCGACCCGCAGCTTGCTGGAGTCCAGGTTAATGCCGTAACCAAAGATAAACAGCAGCAGCAGGGGGATCACCACCGCAATCAGCCAGCTGCTGGGATCGCGCACGATCTGCCGCGTCTCTTTTACGCACAGGGCGCGCACCCGGCGCCAGGAAATGGCGTTACTGCGCATGGGCATTCTCCTTATCCCAGTCGTGGATGAGGGTGATAAACGCCTGCTCCATGGTCGGGTCCGGCACCGCGTCGTCGGCGGCCTGGTTTTTCAGGTCGTCCGGCGTGCCGTGGGCAATCAGCTTGCCGCGATACACCAGCCCGATGCGGTCGCAGTACTCCGCCTCGTCCATGAAGTGGGTGGTCACCATCACGGTTACCCCTTTTTCCACCATGCTGTTGATATGCAGCCAGAACTCGCGGCGGGTGAGGGGATCAACGCCGGAGGTCGGCTCGTCCAGAAACAGAATATCCGGCTCGTGCATCAGCGAGCAGGCCAGCGCCAGCCGCTGCTTAAAGCCGAGCGGCAGTTCGTCGGTGGCGTGGGAAGCAATCGTCGTTAACCCGAAGGCGTCGCTCATGCGGCGGATTTTCTCGTTCTGCGCGCGTCCGCGCAGGCCGTACACGCCGGAGAAAAAGCGCAGATTCTGCTCGACCGTCAGGTTGCCGTACAGCGAGAACTTCTGCGCCATATAGCCCAGGTGCTGGCGCGCCTTGCCGGAGCTGACTTTGAGATCCATATCCAGCACCAGCGCTTTGCCGGACGTCGGCACCAGCAGGCCGCACATCATCTTAAAGGTGGTGGATTTTCCCGCGCCGTTTGGTCCGAGCAGGCCAAAAATCTCGCCGCGCTTCACGGCAAAATTCACGTTGTCAGTGGCGGCGAAATCCCCGAACTTTTTGGTGAGGGATTTGGCTTCGATCACCGTTTCGCCTGGCGTACCTTCCACCGTGTGCAGGATCGCCCCAAGCGGCGACTCGGAGGTCCCCGCGCCGCCCAGCAGGTCGATGAACGCATCTTCAAAACGCGGCGCCGTCTCTTCTATCTCAATCGTCGGCATCCCAGGCGCCCGGCGAATATCGTCGACGGTGGCCTCTTTTTTGAGGATGACCCGCACCGAGCGGCCCTGAATCATCCCGTCGCTGACCTGCGGCAGCCTGAGCACCCGCTGCAGCAGCGAGCGGTTGGACGCCTGCGGGCTGTGCAGCAGGAAGCTGCGCCCGGCCATGCTCTGCGTCAGCGTCGTCGGCTCGCCCTGATAGAGCAGCTCGCCTTCGTTCATCAGCAGCACGTCCCGGCACTGCTCCGCTTCGTCGAGGTAGGAGGTGCTCCAGAGGATTAGCATCCCGTCGCCCGCCAGCTCGTGCACCATCTGCCACAGTTCTCGTCGCGATATCGGGTCGACGCCGACGCCGGGCTCGTCCAGCAGCAGCACCTTCGGCTCGCCCACCAGCGTGCAGGCCAGCCCCAGCTTCTGCTTCATCCCGCCGGAGAGCTTGCCCGCCAGCCGGTCGGTGAACGGGCCGAGCGAGGTAAATTCCAGCAGGCGGGCGAAGGTTTTCTCCCGGGTTTCTCCGGTGACGCTGCGCAGGTCGGCGTACAGGTTCAGGTTTTCCATCACCGTCAGGTCTTCATACAGGCCAAACTTCTGCGGCATATAGCCGAGCATGGCGTGGAGCGGGCCGTCGTCTTTTATCGGATCCAGGCCCAGCACGCGGGCCGATCCTTCATCCGGCTTCAGCAACCCCGCCAGCATCCGCATCAGCGTGGTTTTCCCCGCGCCGTCCGGACCGACCAGCCCGGTCACGTAGCCTTTCCGGATGGTGCAGTTCAGCGGCGCGACCGCAGGCTTATCCATCCCCTTAAAGCGTTTAACCAGACTGTTGAGCTGAATAACCGCGTCATTCATGTCGTTCCCCGCTGTTCACTTTTACGGTGACGGGCATGCCCTGGCGCAGGGCGTCGTCCGCATCGGTCACGATGATGCGCAGGCGATACACCAGGTCGGTACGCAGGTCCGGCGTTTCAACCGTTTTCGGCGTGAATTCGGCGGTAGGGGAGACAAAGCCCACCTTGCCGTGATACGGCTTGTCCGGGCGACCGTCGGTATAGAGCAGCAGCTCGCGGCCCGGCTGCATCTGGCCGAGATTGGGCTCATCAATGTAGGCGCGCACCCACACCGGACGGGTGAGCGACAGGGTTAAAACGGTGCTTCCGGCGCTGAGCATGCTGCCCGGCTCGACGGCGCGGGTCATCAGCGTGCCGTCAGACGGTGCGATGAGCGTGGTGTCGTGCAGATCCAGCTCTGCCTGCGCCAGCTGGGCCTGCGCCTGTTCAAGGCTGGCTTTCGCCTGGGCGATATCCTGCGGGCGGTTACCGGTGTGGTACTGGCTTAATTTATCCTGCGCGGACTTCAGGGTTGCCTGCGCCTGGTCGCGGGAGGAGCGCGCATTTTCCAGGTCATTCGCGGAAATGGTGCGGCTTTTCCAGAGCCCCTGCTGACGAGCGTAGAAGTTCTGCGCGTAGTCATAGGCCGCCTGCGCCTGTTTGACGGCGGCAGCGGCCTGGGCGATCTCTTCGTCGCGATAGCCGGCCAGCATCAGGTCATACTGCGCCTGCGCAACGGAGACGCCCGCTTTGGCCTGCAGCAGCGCGTTCTCATAGGGCGCTTTGTCCAGCATCCCCAGCGTCTGCCCGCTTTTAATGGCATCGCCTTCGTCCACGTTCAGCGAGGCGAGACGTCCGCCCACGCGGAAGCTCATGTTCACCGTGCGAATATCCACGTTACCGTACAGCGTCAGGCCTTTATCCTGATGGCTCTGGTACCACAGCCATCCACCGACGCCCGCGGCAAGCAACACAACGACCACCAGAATGATGGCGACAGGTTTTTTCATGACTTCAGGCTCCTTTGCGTTAAGCCTTGCAGGATCAGATCGAGATGACAGGCGATCACCTCACCGATCTGCGCGGCTTTATCCTCATCAAATTGTGTCCAGCCGGTGCGTAACAGGATGGTTTCCCGGCCCAGACGGAAGGCAAGGATTTCACCCAGCAGGGCGTGGGTATGCAAAATTGTCGCGGTATCGTTGGCATCCCGCCCGGTATAGGCGGCGATCAGCCGGGTCAGGTGGGTATGCATCGGGGCAATGACCCGATCGTGTACCCGCTGGTAGGCGGCAGTGGGGGAGAGCTGCTCGCGGGAGATAAACTTGCTCAGGTTGAGCGTATCGTCGTGCGTCAGCACGCGGATCATGTTGTGGCAGGCACTCAGGATCAGCTGGCGGATGGCCTCGCGATCGGGCGACGGCTGGCCGAGCAGCGCGGTGGCCTCCTCGACGTGCGGGTGAAACTGCGTGCCGATAAAATCGGCAATCCACTCGGCGCAGGCGAGATATAAATCCTCTTTTGAGCCAAAATAGTAGGTAATCGCCGCAATGTTCTGCCCCGCCAGCGCCGCGATATCCCGGGTGGTCGCGTGCAGCCCGTACTCGCCAAACTGCGCCAGCGCGGCGGCAATAAGCTGGTTTTTGGCCTGTTCACCTTTGGTTGTTGTGGGTGTTGTATTCATGGCGGCATTAAAAATTAATCAATCGATTGATTAAGATTATGCTTGATTTGCATCCCCGTCGAGGGAACGCGGAGGGATATTTTATGCGCCACGTCACAAAAGCTGCTACACTCCGCCCCTTCGCGACATTGTGGTTTTTGTCCTCTCAATTGTTATATCTCCCTGAAAACTACACCTGTGATGGTCGGGGCGGTTCGGAGTTTTTATGTCTTTTGATTCCCTTGGCCTGAACCCGGAAATTCTGCGCGCGATCGCAGAGCAGGGCTACGTTGAGCCAACCCCAATCCAGCAACAGGCTATTCCTGCCGTTCTTCAGGGCCGTGACCTGATGGCCAGCGCCCAGACCGGCACCGGTAAAACCGCGGGCTTTACGCTGCCGCTGTTAGAACTGCTGGTAAAAAATCAGCCGCACGCCAAAGGCCGTCGTCCGGTTCGTGCGCTGATCCTCACCCCAACCCGCGAGCTGGCCGCGCAGATTGGCGAGAACGTGCGTGACTACAGCCGCTATCTCAACATTCGCTCGCTGGTGGTGTTCGGCGGGGTCAGCATCAACCCGCAGATGATGAAGCTGCGCGGCGGCGTGGACGTGCTGGTGGCAACGCCGGGCCGTCTGCTGGATCTGGAACACCAGAACGCGGTGAAGCTGGATAACATCGAAATTCTGGTACTGGACGAAGCCGACCGCATGCTCGACATGGGCTTTATTCACGACATTCGCCGCGTGCTGGCCAAGCTGCCGCCGCGTCGTCAGAACCTGCTCTTCTCCGCGACCTTCTCCGACGAGATCAAGGCGCTGGCGGAAAAGCTGCTGCATAACCCGCTGGAAGTGGAAGTGGCGCGCCGCAACACCGCCTCTGAGCAGGTGACGCAGCACGTTCACTTTGTGGATAAAAAGCGCAAGCGCGAACTGCTCTCCCAGATGATCGGCCAGGGTAACTGGCAGCAGGTGCTGGTCTTTACCCGCACCAAGCACGGCGCGAACCACCTGGCGGAACAGCTGAACAAAGACGGCATCCGCAGTGCGGCGATCCACGGCAACAAGAGCCAGGGGGCGCGTACCCGTGCGCTGGCGGACTTCAAGTCTGGCGACATCCGCGTGCTGGTGGCGACCGACATCGCCGCCCGTGGCCTCGACATTGAAGAGCTGCCGCACGTGGTGAACTACGAGCTGCCAAACGTGCCGGAAGACTACGTGCACCGTATCGGCCGTACCGGTCGTGCGGCGGCCACCGGTGAAGCGCTCTCTCTGGTGTGCGTGGACGAGCACAAGCTCCTGCGCGACATCGAACGCCTGCTGAAGAAAGAGATCCCGCGCATCGAAACCCCGGGTTATGAAGTGGATCCGTCGATCAAAGCCGAGCCGATTCAGAACGGTCGCCAGGGCGGTCGCGGTCAGGGCGGCGGTGGTCGCGGCCAGCAGCCGCGTCGTGCCGAAGGTGGCGCGCCGAAGACAGCGGGCAAACCGCCGCGTCGTGGCAACGACAGCAAACCGGCCGGTGACAATCCGTGGCGCAGCGGCGAAGGCAAGCCGGCAGGGGAAGGGCAGCGCCGACGCCGCCCGCGCAAGCCTGCTAACCCGCAGTAATCTGGAAGCCCGGTCGTAAAGCCGGGCTTTTCTTTTTGCGGCAGCGAAGAGAAAGTGCCACAATAGTGGCTGTTTATACAGTATTTCAGGTTTTCCAATGGCTTTAACCGCGGCGCTGAAAGCGCAAATAGGCGCCTGGTATAAGGCGCTACAGCAGCAGATCCCCGATTTTATCCCCCGAGCGCCGCAGCGGCAGATGATTGCCGACGTGGCAAAAACGCTCGCCGGGGACGACGGGCGACATCTGGCGATTGAAGCCCCGACCGGCGTCGGGAAAACCCTGTCGTATCTCATTCCCGGCATCGCCATCGCGCGGGAGGAAGACAAAACGCTGGTGGTCAGCACTGCCAACGTGGCCTTGCAGGACCAGATCTTCAGCAAAGATTTGCCCCTGCTGCGCAAAATCATCCCCGACCTGCGGTTTACGGCCGCCTTTGGTCGCGGGCGCTACGTCTGCCCGCGTAACCTGGCAGGGCTTGCCAGCAGCGAGGCGTCGCAACAGGATCTGCTGGCGTTCCTCGACGACGATCTCACGCCAAACAACAAAGCCGAGCAGGAGCTCTGCGCAACGCTGAAAGGCGATCTCGATGGCTATAAATGGGATGGCCTGCGCGATCACACCGATAAAGCCATCAGCGACGATTTGTGGCGCAGGCTCAGCACGGACAAAGCCAGCTGTCTGAACCGCAACTGTCACTATTATCGCGAATGCCCGTTCTTCGTCGCCCGGCGTGAAATTCAGGAAGCCGAAGTGGTGGTGGCTAACCACGCCCTGGTGATGGCGGCGCTGGAGAGTGAAGCGGTGCTGCCGGAGCCGAAAAACCTGCTGCTGGTGCTCGACGAAGGCCACCATCTGCCCGACGTGGCGCGCGACGCGCTGGAGATGAGCGCAGAAATTACCGCCCCCTGGTTCCGCCTGCAGCTGGATCTCTTCTGCAAGCTTGTCGCCACCTGCATGGAGCAGTTCCGGCCGAAAACCACGCCGCCGCTGGCGGTGCCGGAGCGTCTGAGCGACCACTGCGAAGAGGTTTACAGCCTTATCTCGTCGCTGAACAACATCCTGAATCTTTATCTTCCCGCAACCCAGGAGGCGGAACACCGCTTTGCGATGGGCGAACTGCCGGAGGAGGTGATGGAGATTTGCCAGCAGCTGGCGAAGCATCTGGAAAAGCTGCGCGGGCTGGCGGAGATGTTCTTAAACGATCTCAGCGAGAAAACCGGCACCCATGACGTTGTTCGCCTGCACCGCATTCTGCTGCAAATGAACCGTGCGCTCGGCATGTTCGAAGCCCAGAGCAAGCTCTGGCGGCTGGCCTCGATGGCGCAGGCGTCGGGCGCGCCGGTCACCAAATGGGCCACCCGTGAAATGCGCGACGGCCAGGTCCACCTGTTTTTCCACTGCGTGGGCATCCGTGTGGCCGATCAGCTGGAAAAGCTCATCTGGCGCAGCGTGCCGCACGTGGTCGTGACCTCCGCCACGCTGCGCTCCCTGAACAGCTTCTCGCGGCTGCAGGAGATGAGCGGCCTGAAAGAGAAAGCGGGCGATCGTTTTGTCGCGCTGGATTCGCCGTTTAACCACTGCGAGCAGGGGAAGCTGGTGATCCCGCGCATGAAGTATGAGCCGCTTATTGACAACGAAGAGCAGCACATTGCGGAGATGGCGGCCTACTTCCGCGAACAGGTTGAGAGCAGAAAGTACCCCGGCATGCTGGTGCTGTTTGCCAGCGGACGGGCGATGCAGCGTTTTCTGGAACATGTGACCGACCTGCGCCTGCTTCTGCTGGTCCAGGGCGACCAGCCCCGTTACCGGCTGGTGGAAACCCATCGCAAGCGCATCGATAACGGCGAGCGCAGCGTGCTGGTAGGATTGCAGTCCTTCGCGGAAGGTCTGGATTTGAAGGGCGATTACCTGACGCAGGTGCATATTCATAAAATTGCTTTCCCGCCCATCGACAGCCCGGTCGTTATCACCGAGGGCGAGTGGCTGAAGAGCCTCAACCGTTATCCGTTTGAGGTGCAGAGTTTACCTGCGGCGTCGTTTAATCTTATTCAGCAGGTCGGGCGTCTGATCCGTAGCCACGGCTGCTGGGGGGAGGTGGTGATTTATGACAAGCGTCTGCTCACTAAAAATTACGGCCAACGGTTGTTAAACGCGCTGCCGATCTTTCCGATTGAACAGCCAGAGGTCCCCGAGGTAAAAAAACGCCCGGCAACACTGACCGCCGGGCGCAGGAAAAGCATCCGTGCTAAGGGGCGCGGTCCTACTGGTAAGTGAAGGTCACCTGCACCACGCTGCTGAACGTCCCCGCGCTCACCGGCATGGAGGTGGCGTAGTAGCGTGCGGCGAGTGGGAAGGTGGCCGTGTGATCGTTTTGATTAATCACCGCGTTAAAGCTCGCCTGCGGAGCGATGAGAATATTGTCCTGCCGGTCTGCCAGCTCCAGCGCCAGCCCCTTTGCGCTGCCGATATTGGCGAATTTAGTGGGGTGCGTGCTGTCCGCCTGGCCATAGAAGTAGGCGGTGGCAAGCGCGAGGCTTGGCGGGCAGTGGGATACTGACAGGGAAAAGTCTTTCCACTCGCCGGTATCGCCCACGTCTTTAAAATCACCGGATGCCGCCTGACCTAAATCCACCGTCAGGTTCCGGCTGGCGCTGTCGATGATGCAGGTATTGGCGTAAATGTTGCCCGTCATCTGGATCTGAATATCCTCGGCGTGTGCCTGGGCGATCAGCCCCAGCGCCAGAAACGCAATTATCTTCTTCATGTCAGTTACTTATAAGCAAGCGTGATGGTGGCAACGGTGTTGGCCGGACCGGGAGTGACCACGTCGCTGACCTGCTCGTAGCGCACCTCAAACGGTATGGTCAGCGTTTCGTTGGCAATGGCTTCGCTTCGGGTGTTAACGTAGGTATCAAAGGTGGCGATATTGTCGTCGAACAGCATTCGGACACCGACGCCCGTCGCGGCGCCAGTCTGCTGCGTGAGTTTCAGCACCCCTTCGAAGGCCGTTTCATAGCCGTTTGAGCTGGTAATTTTCACTTCAGGCTGTACGGTGCTGTTGCAGTTCACCGTGACGTCAAAGTTTCGTGCCGGGGAAGAGAGCATCCCCACGCTGATAAAATCGCTGACCGGGAAATCCCCCAGATTGACCGTCAGGTTTTTCGGCAGGACGGAGCAGGTGACCTCTTTCAGAATAACGTTGCCAGCATAGGAGATGGTGTTGGGATCGCCCAGCCCTTCGTGGTGATAAACCCCGATCCCAAAACGGGTCTGACTTTGATTCAGCGTGCCTGACGCTACGGTATCGCTGGTTTTGACCAACTCCAGCGTAACGTCGAAATTAAAGGTCTGTTTGCCATCGCTGGAAACATAACCCAACGGCGTTCCTGTGGAAATGCAGTTAACGCCTCCGGCTCCGCTGATGCGCTGCCCCTGATCGTTCATCAGGGCCACACCGATCCCAGGGACTCCGGAATCGTAAACACCTTTCAGGCCTGGAATCTCAGACCCTGTGCCGTAGTAACAAGAGACAATTTCCAGCCCCTTATCTTCCGCATTGTCACAATTACCGGCGATATGGGCGATTTGCTCTGTACCCGGGATCGTTTCGCCAACGGCCAGCGTCGTGGGAACGGAGATAGAGGCCACGTTGATCATTTTCGGCAGGTCTGGCGTAGTACAGGTCGCCTTCGCATGCGGCATAAATAACGCGGCGGTTCCCAGAACCAGTAAGAAAAAGCACTGTTTAATCATTTGCATAATCGTTAGCCTGAACGGTGGATCAGTGACACTGCGCGGCAGCGTTAATGATGCTGGTTTTCTCTTTCTCATCCGTTAGCGCATAGTCAGCGACGCAGTGCTCGTTCGCCCCCTGTCCCCAGGAAACGTAGAGATGCCCTTGCTGCGGCAGACCAGAGAGGTAGGTCTGGCCGTCATTCCCGACAATAAATTCGCTGTCCTTATCCTCGGTGGTGACCGTTGCGCCGAAGGGCAGCGGTTTACCCTTTTGCGTAAGCGTCATCAGGACGCGGTTACCCACGCGGGTGTTAAAGCTGGCGCGCACCACGGCCCCGCGGGTTGGCGTCACGATCTGCGCCGCGTGGGTGACGTCGGCGTTGTCCGGTAGCGTTTCGGTATCCAGCGCGATGGTGTTGTGGCGATACGCGGTAACAAAAGGCACGACGGTGTAGCCGCGGAAGTCGGTCTCGACGCCCGTCTGGTTCGTGATATGGGTTCCGTGCGTGCCCGGCGCTTTCACCAGCGCGATGGTGTCACCGAGCGGCTGGCTCAGGGTTATTCCGTTCGCATGGGCAACCACGCCGCCCTGCAAACCGACGTTCACGGTCTGCTGATATTTATCCTGACTGACGCCTGCGCTCACTTCGCCATAGGTCGCTTTATAATCGGCGTTGATGCTGGTGGAGTTACCGCTGCCGGTGCTGCTCAGCCCTTCCTGGATGTTCCAGTTCAGGTTGTCCTCTTTCAGCGCCGTGCCGTTCAGGCCGATGTTCTGCGTCGTGCCGTCTTTGGTGTTGTTCAGGTTGTAGGTGGCCCAGGTGTTATGCATCCAGCGGTCCAGCGGCACCGAGACGCTCAGCGAGAACTGGTTGTCGTTTGTCACCTCGTTACCGTCTTCATCGCTGTCCTGGGTGTTTTTGTTCATGCTGTAGCTGAGGCTGTAGCTCACCCCGTGCCAGCTATTGTTGTAGCTGACGCTCATCGAGGTCATGTTCTGGCTCTGACTCCAGTACGTCTCTTTCACCATGCTCAGGGTGACGGATCCCTAGCCTTCCGGCAGCGTCTGGTCGATGGTGGCTTCGGTTCGGGCGCGGCGCTGCTGCGGTGCAGACCAGTCGTCGGAGCGGGTATATGACTCCATGGTGTCTTCAAGGGTGTAAAACCCTTTGCTGTTATAGCGATAGCCGGCCAGCGAGAAGTTGGTGCCTGACCGGGCGATGTCTTTGCTATAGCGCACGCGCCACGACTGGCCTTTGCTGGCCTGCTGTTTTTTCAACAGGGCCTTCGCGCGGGTCACGTCAATGGAAAAGGCGCCTAAATCGCCCATGTTTTTCCCGACGCCAGCCGCCTGAGACTGGTAATGGCTGCTCTGCTGCACGCCACCGTAGGCGGTGAAACCGTAGGGTAAACCGTAGATGGCGCTGCCCTGGGCAAACGGGGTCTTCTCGACGTCGTTGTCATAAGAACGGTAGCGTCCGGCAGTCACGCTGTAGCGCAGATTTTTTTCACGCTGCAATACCGGCACGGAGGCAAACGGCACGACGAAATGGCTTTCGCTGCCATCGGTCTCTTTCACGGTGACCTGAAGATCGCCGCTGCTGCCGGTGGGGTAGAGATCGTTAATTTCGAACGCGCCGGGGGCGACCGTGTTCTGATAAATGATGTAACCGTTCTGGCGTACCACCACCTGCGCGTTACTGTGGGCGGTGCCGCGAATAATGGGGGCGTAGCCTTTTTCACTGTCCGGCAGCATGTCGTTATCGGATTTCAGCTCCACGCCGGTGTAGGGTACGCTGTCAAAAACGTCGGAAGGCGAGGAACTCTGGCCGACGGTGAGGTCGCTTTTCATCGCCACAATATCGCGTTGCGCGTAGGTATATACGGAGGTGAATTTTTGGTCCTCCTCGTTACCCGTGGTGCTGCGATTCCAGGTGGAATAGTTGCGAATGCGCCATGCGCCAATGTTCAAACCCGGACGCAGGTTAACGTACTGGCTGCTGTTATCCTGTTCACCCGGCTGGCGCGCATGGCTTTGGCTGGCATTTGCACTGTAGTTAAGCAGGCCCGCGTTAATTCCTTCGTCAAACTCTTTTGGGTCAATGTAGCCGCGAGGCACCTGACCGAGCGCCGACTGGGGAATGCTCAGCAGCAGTTGCTGGTTGCGAACGCGGAAGGTCGCGGATGCCGCAGGGATGGCGTGTAAATCGGCGCACTGGCCTTTGGCTTTCAGCTGCGGATATTTTTGGGTCTTGATCCCGAGGCTTTTTAAATCGTCCACGGTAAAGCAAGGTTGCAGCGTGCTGTTGCCGTGATCGTCTTTCTGCAGCGTAAAGGTGACATCGCGGGTATCAATTTTATTATTATTGATAAACACCGTAACCTGATATTTACCCGGCGCCTGGCCTGGGCCTTTTTCATAGACGGATAAATCGGTTTTTCCCTGCTGGGGATTATCAATATCCAGCAGGGCAGGGTTAAAATAATCATCAGCCATAACCTGATGCGCAAAGATCGCCATCGCCAGGCCAAAAAGAATGACCAGCAATGACGAAAATCGGCAGATGAACGGCTTTTTATGGCTGTACATGATTATTTTATTACCGGGGAAAAGTATTAATGAACGGATTTCGACCAGGTATGGCTGATGCTACCGTAATCAGTAATAATGGAATACGTCACGTTCGAGCCTCTGACATTACCCGGTATGGCAAAATGCGTTTCTGTTTTTGGAACGGCCCAGGTCGCTTTCGTCACTTTCTGACCATTCAGGGTGACCGCCTGGAAATTCATATAAAACGGCGTGGGGTTATTCACCACCAGCTCGTTACCTTCGCGACGCCATTCAAGCTTATCGGCCACGTCTTCTGGTCTGCCTTTTACCGCAGACGGGCGATACAGCAATTTAATACGGGTATTAATCGCAATTTGCAGCGTATTCACGCCTTCCACCTGCTTTGAGGAAGGGATCGCTTTAATATTCAACCAGTACAGGGATTCCCTGTCTTCAGGCAAATTTCCGCCCGTGCGTACCACGCGCAGAACGTTATCTTCTTTGGCATCCAGACGGAAAAGCGGCGGGGTGATGAGGAACGGGGCTTTGGCCAGGTTTTTACCGCCGGAATCAACCCAGGACTGCACCAGATAATCCGTCGCATCTGGATTTGAAAGACCAAGAGATGATTCCTTTTTATCTCCCTGGTAGACCAGACGGGTGCCATTAATAATGACGCCCGCATGTGCAGTGGCGGCTACCAGTAAAAGCGTGCTCAGTAAATAACCGTGGCGCATACAGATTTCTCAATAAATAGATGAGATATTAATGCCCGCAAAAGCATTAATATCTCAGGATTGATAAGATCAGTTATAAATAACGGTGAAGGTCGATACAGAGTTAGCAGGGCCTGCGGTGATCGCAGCGCCGGTTTGGATATAACGGGCACCAAATTCCAGATCGTTAACCGCCGTACCGGAGGTTAATTGATACTGCTGCGATGGCGTATACAGGCTGACAGGCTGCTCTAAGGCATCAACCAGCTGAATTGCCACACCGGTCGCCGCATCGCTATCTGGCGTTAAGGCCAGCGTAGCGTTGTTATTCGCATCTGGCGTACCGCCGAAATTAATGGCTGCGGAGGTGACCGTGTCAGGACAATTCGTTAACTGAATATCAAACTTCGTTAATGTGCTGGTAGAGCCAGCGCCGGTAAATACCGTTTTAGACACTTTTCCCAGCTGAACATTTAATGGATTACTTAATCCATTCACGACCTGACAAGCAGAATCGATAATTTCACCGGTGAAATTGATCTGACCTTCACCGTTTGTTGCCGCAAACGTGGATGCAGAACATCCCACCGCTGCGGCGATGATTAAACCTAAAGCAACCTTGTTCATAACAAATCCTGATATGTTTCTGGTGAGAGCGTTGCCTGGACGTTTTCACCGTTGACCCTTAATGACTTTCCGCTGGTTATTTAAACAAATAATGGTGCATTAAGAATCTTCTGCAGGAATCACAAATAATTGAAATAATGCTTGAGTTTCTTTTTTATCCTTAAAAACAGAACGTTGATGATGTAGAAAAAAACTAACGTCCGAACGTTTAACAGGGCTATATTGTTACCAGAAGGATATTTTCAGGAGAGATGTCGTGGATTATCGCAAAATTATCAAAGAGGTAGGCAGGGGCAAAAACCACGCCCGCGATCTGGACCATGAAACTGCTCGCGCCCTGTATACCCGAATGCTCGATGGCGAGGTACCTGACCTGGAGATGGGCGGCATCCTGATTGCGCTGCGTATCAAAGGCGAAGGCGAAGCGGAGATGCGCGGTTTTTACGAGGCGATGCAGGCGCAAACGCTGCGCCTGACGCCGCCGGTGGCAAAACCGATGCCGATTGTCATCCCGAGCTATAACGGCGCGCGCAAGCAGGCAAACCTCACTCCGCTGCTGGCGATCTTATTGCATAAGCTGGGGTTCCCGGTGGTGGTTCACGGGGTCAGCGAAGATCCCACCCGCGTGTTGACGGAGACCATTTTCGGCATGTTGGGGATTGAGCCAACGCGTCATGCAGGACAGGCGCAGGCGAAGCTGGATGGCCATCAGCCGGTTTACATCCCCGTCGGAGCCCTGTGCCCGCCGCTGGAAAAGCAGCTGGATATGCGCTGGCGGATGGGCGTGCGCAACAGCGCCCACACCCTGGCGAAGCTGGCGACGCCGTTTGCAGAAGATGCCGCATTGCGCCTTTCCAGCGTATCGCACCCGGAATACGTGGGGCGTGTCGGGAAATTTTTTGAGGAGATTGGCGGCAGGGCGCTGCTGATGCACGGTACAGAAGGTGAGGTGTATGCCAATCCACTCCGCTGCCCTCAGCTGATGCTGATCGATTCTGCCGGTACGCGCGCTGTTCTGGCGCGCGGGGAAGAGAATACGGACGTCATTCTCCCTGAAGCGAAAGACCCGCACACCACCGCGCACTGGATTGAACAGTGCCTCGCCGGAAACGTGCCTGTGCCGCAGTCCATTAAGCTGCAGATGGCCTGCTGCCTGCTGGCAACCGGGGAAGTTGATACGGTCGAGGCCGGTCTCAAACGCGTGGACGCGGCGTTTTAGGCAAAAAAAAGCCCGTCCAGTGGCGGACGGGCAAGCAAGGGTAACAAACAACAGGGTCAATGAGGGTTGGAGCAGCTCACCAGAGGGTTTGGCGAGGGGACAGCATTCATTCAGGCGATTATTTGTAGATAACCGCGGTACCGCTCAGCTTGTTATTGCCGTTAGCGGAGGTAATGGTGTATCCGATTGCACCGGCAGCAGCCGCTTTCTCAGCCAGTTTGGCTTCCAGACCGTCCAGGGTGGTCGCGCCATCAGCACTCACCACACCGACTTTGTTCATGTTCTGTGCCTGAGCAGAAGAGACTGGCTCTACGGCGAAAGCGCCGAAAGACAGAGCGGACAGGGCAACAGCAGCTACAGCATATTTGATGGTTTTCATAAGTAATCTCTCGCAGGTGTTTCTGTTAAGGGGACGATGTTCCGTCGATGTGATGAGTATCACGTTTTTTCTTGAGAGATAAAATCGAAGAGAATTGACGTGGTCAATCAAAAAAATTGAATGACAAATAACTTATTGATTACTAATAAATTCAAAGTGGCGCTTTACACTTCTTGTGGATGCGCTTTACAGAACAAAAATGAAGGGCACATTTTGCTACGCGGTTCGCTAAAAATCGTGAGCGTAAAGGTAAGCGCCCCGGCGGTTAACTTAGGAAAAGGAAAGTCAACGTAACTGGCTGTCTTTCGAACCTCTGCGATTATAACCTGAATGTGAAGCATTTTTTGAATCTTTATTCTGCTGACAGGTAATGCATAACCTTACCCCTGGCATGGCTTTTCGCCGCGCCTCCGGGATAGGTTCTCCACACTCTTCGCACTCCTTCAGGCTTTCGCCGCGTGGGATTTCACCGCGAGCGCGCGCAACCGCATCTTCAATCGTACTGTTGATCTGTTCGTTTACGGCGTCATCATTCGCCCAACCGGAAGCCATAGCATCCTCCTGAAATGGTGTCATGCCCTGCTTTTAATGTGGGGTTAAAAAATGAACAATCAAGGCGAGGAAGAGAGCAAACTGCATCTGGCAGGCAGATGCAGTCATGGGGTGGGGCAGATTATTTATAGATGGTCGCTGTGCCGTACATATGGTTATCTCCGCCAGCGGAATTCACCACGAAGCCTTTTGCACCTTCCTGGCGGGCTTTTTCCGCCAGTTTATTCTGCAGATCGTCCAGGTTACTGGCGCGGCTTACGGAGACGGTGCCTGCAGGTTGAAGCTGGCTGGTGTCGGTACTCTGGGTCAGCGACTGAACGGCCATCGCAGAAAATGACGCGGTCGTCAGGGCGGAGGCGATAACAACAAGGGTCAGGTACTTTTTCATAATCACATCCTCATGAGGAAACAACAGGTGATTCCCCTTAAGTTTAGAAGCCTGACGAGTGTGACTTAGCGCAAATATTTGATGATGATCTGCTTATTTTTTGAACGATAAAAATTGACATTACGCTGACAGATCATAGACATAAAGGTGTTTGATTTATGGCGGCTTTTTCAGCGCCGCAGAGAAAGATTTACCGTTAGGCCAGCAAAGGGTATCTTACGCCGCTGTTTAAAGGAGAACGCCATGACTTCCCAAAAGCCGGGATTGCACCCACGAAACCGCCACCGCAGCCGCTACGACATGAATGCGTTATGCCTGAGCTGCCCGCCGTTAAAGGACTACATTGTCCAGACCCCCGCGGGTGAACCTTCGGTCAACTTTGCTGACCCCCAGGCGGTTAAAATGTTGAACAAAGCGCTGCTCGCACACTACTACGGTGTGGCGAACTGGGATATTCCGGAAGGCTTTCTCTGCCCACCCGTTCCGGGCCGCGCGGATTACCTTCATCACCTTGCCGATCTTCTGGCTGAAGACCGTGATGGCATTATTCCTCAGCAGGCGACCGTGCTGGATATCGGCACCGGGGCGAACCTGATTTACCCGCTGATCGGCGCGCATGAGTATCACTGGCGCTTTACCGGAAGCGAAATCGGTGCTGAGGCCTTCGCCAGCGCCCAGGCGATTATCAACGCTAACCCGGGATTAAGCCGCGCCATTCGCCTGCGTCGTCAGAAAGAGGCCGCCTCAATCTTCAACGGCATTATTCATAAAAATGAAACCTATGACGCCACGATGTGCAACCCGCCGTTCCACGATTCGGCGGCAGCAGCCCGCGCGGGCAGCGAGCGCAAGCGCCGCAACCTGGGTCAGGCTGAAGACGCCGCGCTGAACTTCGGCGGTCAGCAGCAGGAGCTGTGGTGTGAAGGCGGCGAGGTGGCCTTTATCCTGCGCATGATTGCGGAAAGCAAACAGTTTGGCCGTCAGGTGAAGTGGTTTACGACGCTGGTTTCCCGCGGAGATAACCTGCCGCCACTTTACCGCGCGCTCACCGAAGCGGGCGCGGTGAAAGTAGTGAAAAAAGAGATGGCGCAGGGCCAGAAGCAAAGCCGCTTTATCGCCTGGTCATTTATGGACGATAACAAACGCCGCAAATAGCGCTGCGTCGCAGGCCGGGTCAGGCGAAGCCGCCACCCGGCAACCCGGCTACAGCGTCGGCTCCTGCGGAGGGAGCGGCGCTGCGGGCGGCGGCAGGACCTGATACGTCTGTACCGGCATCCGCACGTTCGCCAGATCGAAGTGCTTTTTCACCATGCTGTCGAGCGCAAAGCGCACCGTCCACTGCTTCAGCGGCTGGGTGGTGAACGACACGCGTAGGGTAAAGGCCGTGTTCGTCAGCCCGACAATGCCGGCAAATGACGGCTCGCCAATCACCAGTCCGCGAATATCTTCCATCTGCATCAGCTCTTCTACCGCATCGCGCAGCGCCTGCTTCGCTTTATCGGCATCCTCATGACGGTCCACATCGTAGTTCGCCACCACGGAACCAATGCCGCGCACAAAGTTGGCAAAGGTGGTGATCGAGGACCAGGGGATGATGTGGTACGCCCCGGTATCCTGACGCACGCCCACCGAGCGAATCGACATCCGCTCCACCGTGCCGGTCAGCGGCCCGATGGTCACCAGATCGCCCGTGTTCATCCCGTTCTCAAACTGGATAAAGATGCCGGTAATAATATCCTTCACCAGCGTTTGCGACCCGAAGGAGATCGCCAGCCCCAGGGCACCTGCACCGGCCAGCAGCGGGGCGATATTCACCCCGATTTCTGACAGCACAATCATGATGGTGATGGTACTGATGATGACCGCCAGCGCGTTGCGGAACAGCGTCAGCAAGGTGCGGGCCCGCGCGCTGGGCAGGGGCCTGCCGTGAATATCCGACACCAGACGGTTCTCGATGAGGCTCGCCAGCAGCGTCCAGCCGACGGCAGAGAAGAACAAAATCAGCGCGATGCGAATCAGAATGTCGACCGTTTTTTCACCTGCGCCGTTGTGCAGCCAGTTCCAGAAATCAAACAGGCTCCACGCGTTAAGGAGCAGCATGATCGCCACGCAGACGGTGAGAATGCGCGCTACCTTGAGGGATACCGACATCCAGCCGTTCACCCGTTTTTGCAGTTCCGGGTAATTACGCTGTACCTGCGGCGACAGGGTGATGGTTTTCGAGATCCAGCGCGACAGCAGCCCCGAGACAAATGCCGCGATGCCGATAATGGCCAGGCTTTTGAATGTTGCCCCCATCATAAATTTCAGGCTGTTTCCCGGGTCGAACAGCGAGAAGAAGCACAATACGATGAAGTAGGCGCTTGCCAGCCAGTGCCACACCAGGGCGAATGCGCGAATAAACAGGCTGAAGAACGAGAGGGAACGATCGGCCAGATGCAGCAGGCTCTCGGTGATGGTCTTTTTATTGTGGAAGATAAGGTACAGCGACCAGACGGTAATGCAGAGCATGATAATGACGTTTGCCAGCGCGCCAAACTGGACGTTCACCTGGTTGGAGATGATCGGCACGGCAACCAGCAGACCGTAGCCAATCAGCCCGCTGAGCACGCTCAGGCGCAGCGCCCAGTATGTTGCGCTCTCGTCCCTAATGGAGAAGGGACGCAGCGCCGGCACGTGAGGGCAAAAGAGTAACCGCAGCAGCGCCTTGAAGAACTCAATCAGGGCAAAGGCATTCAGGAAAAGCGACTGCTGGAAGGCGATGGTTTTGTTGCCCGCGTTCAGCCTGTCGGCCAGCATCTGGCCTAAGAACAGCGTCAGCGCCAGCAGCAGTAAATCGATGATAAACGCTGAGGCGATCATCAGCGGCAGGTGCAGCCAGCTGCTTTTCTGCTGATTCTTTCTGCGTCCCCATTGCCCCATTTTGCGGTACAGCGGCCACGCGCACAGGCGCACCAGCCAGTAAAAAAGGAAGACTGCACCGGCCAGCATCAGGAACTGCATGGCGGCGGCGGTAAACGTTTGTGGGTTAAACGGCTTATGCGGTGAGCCAATCAGGTTGCGGTAGAGCTGGGCAAAGCGCGAGGAGAGCGCTTCCCCATAGTGGCGGCTCACGTCGGTGACATTTTCCAGCACCGTTTTTTGCTCCTCCTCCTGCGGAGGGGTGAGGGTCGGAACGGTTTCCTGGGGCGGCGTGGCGGCGGCTTTGCGCAACTGCTCGATTAATTCCTTTCGGGAGGTGTCGTTCTCAAGAACGTCGGCAAGCGCGCCGTAAGCCGCTTTCTTCTGTTCAACATCCGGTTCCGGAGAGGGCGTATTTTGCTGGCTGGCGGTTGTTCCGGTGGTCACACCGGGGATCGCGACGGCGAACGATGGCGCACTAAACAGGCTAATCAACAGCAACAGGATCCACGGCACGGCGTCCTCCGGTGAAAATGTCGAACAAAATGATAAGTATAGAAGTCGGGACGCGGAGGGGGATTTTTGGGAACAATCTGGCGTAAAAAAGCCGGGCAGGCCCGGCTTAGCGTAACGCGAGGGATCAGGAGACGTGCTGCAGGAACTCCTGCAAACGCGGGCTCGGCGGATTCGCAATCAACTCCTGCGGGTTACCGTCTTCCGCGATACGGCCTTTATCAATAAAGATCAGGCGGGACGCCACTTTCTCCGCGAAGCCGATTTCGTGGGTCACGATAACCATCGTCATCCCTTCTTCCGCCAGATCCTGCATGACCTTCAGCACCTCGTGACGCAGCTCCGGGTCGAGTGCGGACGTAGGCTCATCAAACAGCATCAGCTTCGGTTTGACCGCCAGCGCACGGGCAATCGCCACGCGCTGCTGTTGACCACCGGACAGCTCGGAAGGGTAATGATGGGCGCGTTCTGCGAGGCCGACTTTCGCCAGCAGATCTTTCGCCAGCGCTTCTGCCGCCGCTTTGTTGGCACCGCGCACGCGCAGCGGGCCAAACATCACGTTCTCCAGCGCCGTCAGGTGCGGGAACAGGTAGAACTGCTGGAACACCATGCCCGCTTCCTGACGAATCAGACGGTCATCCACTTTCGGGTCATTCACCTTCAGACCGTCGACAATCAGATCGCCGCTGGTGATCTCTTCCAGCTTGTTGATGCAGCGCAGCAGGGTCGACTTACCGGAGCCGGATGGCCCGATAATCACCACCACTTCACCCTGTTTGATGTTCAGATCGATATTGTGCAGCACCTGGGTTGGGCCAAAATGCTTGGAAACGTTTTTAAATTCAATCACAGGATTTTCATCCTTCTTTCAAGACGACGCAGAACGAAGCTCAGAACCAGAGTAATGATCAGGTAGACAACGGCCACCGCACTCCAGATTTCCAGCGCGCGGAAGTTGCCAGCAATGATCTCCTGCCCCTGACGGGTCAGTTCGGCCACGCCGATAACAATGAACAGCGACGTATCTTTAATGCTGATGATCCACTGGTTACCCAGCGGTGGCAGCATGCGACGCAGCGCCAGCGGCAGAATAACGTGGCGGATCGTTTCGCGACGTGAAAGGCCTAATGCCAGACCGGCTTCACTGAACCCTTTATGAATCGACAGCACCGCACCGCGGGTAATTTCCGCAATGTAGGCGCCCGAGTTGATCATAATGGTGACGACGGCGGCGCTGAACGGGTCGATGCGCAGGTCGGTGAATGCCATAGGCAGGGCGAAGTAGATGAACATGACCTGCACGACAATGGGGGTGCCGCGGATCACTTCGATGAAAACCAGTGCGATGTGGTTTGCAATCCAGCCACCGTAGGTGCGGGCGAAACCGGCGACAAGACCGATAATCAACCCGCCAACCAGACCCAGGACCGAAATCCACAGGGTCATTTTAGCGCCTTCAAGCAAGAGTGGAATGGCAGGCCAGATGGCGCTCCAGTCAAACTGCATGATGTATTCCTGTATACCGTGGTGAAAAACGAAAAATGTAGGCCCGGTAAGCGGCAGCGCCACCGGGCGTTACAAACCTGAATTCAGGTGAAATTATTTAGGCTCGGTACCGAACCATTTTTTGTAGATTTCGTTATAGGTGCCGTTCTCTTTCAGCGTTTTCAGCGCGCCGTTAACTTTCGTGCGCAGGTCGTCGCTGCCTTTCGGGAAGGCGATACCGTACTGCTGAGCTTCCAGAGATTCGCCCACAGATTTGAACTTGCCGTTGCCCGCGGTTTTGATGAAGTACAGGATGTTTGGCGTGTCGTGCAGCACTGCGTCAGCGCGGCCGGTACCCAGCTCCATGTACGCATTGTCGATGTTCGGGAACTGGCGCAGGTCTTTGGTTTTGATATTCGCTTTCGCGTAATCAACTGACCCGGTGCCGCTCTTCACTGCCACCACTTTGCCGTCGAGATCTTTCACGCTTTTTACGTCGTTATTATCGGCTTTGACCATCACCAGCAGGCCGCTTTTGTAGTAGCCGTCAGAGAAGTCGATCGCTTTTTTACGCTCGTCGGTAATGGTGATACCCGCCAGCGCCAGATCAACGTTCTTGGTTTGCAGCGCCGGGATGATGCCGCTGAAGTCCATCGGCTTCAGGGTGTAATCCAGCTTGAGTTCTTTTGCGACTGCGGCCCACAGATCCACATCAAAACCAACGTATTTATCACCCTGTTTGAATTCAAACGGAACGAACGCCGTGTCGGTCGCCACAACCAGTTTGTCGGCAGCCTGAGAGGACACCGCAAAAGCCAGGGTAAGTGCAGCCAGTGAAACTTTTAATACAGACTTCATAGCATTTCCTTTTATATCCACGGGGCGATCCCCTGCGAGAACAGGTGGCACAATGAAAAAATCGTGCCAACTTTACAAGCTGTTGTTTTGCAAAGGGGATGATGTCATGCATTGCACAATAAATGGGGCAATGAGGTTTTATTGCACCAAAGTGGAGCACTGTTTTGGTGCGCCTCGTTTGGCTCAACTGACGGGGAGATATTTAGCGTAAATTCTGACGAAAAAACAATCTTCCGTTAACGGTTGTGTGAGGTGATTATTACAATTTCTTCACTTTTGCACGTTCTCAGGCAAAAAACGTGCACCATAGATGTGCAAAACCCTCACCGGAAGGCGAGGGTTTGATAGAAAATTCGTATGAATTATTCGATGTTAGATTCGATGAACCACAGGAACTGATCCAGATCGCGGGACGCGGCGGTGAAGATATCTGCGGTATCTTCATCTTTCGCTTCGCTAATCGCTTTGCGCACATCGTTCGCCACAATCGCGTAGCGGTCCGCCAGCTCTTTCAGGTGATCCTGAACGGTATGGATATCCAGCGGATAGCTTTTCAGCGGGGTTTTGCTGTTGATCACCTGTGTGGTACCCAGCGCCACGCCGCCTAACTGAACGGCACGTTCAGCCATCGTATCGAGGTGGGTAACCAGTGCTGTGCGGAAGCCATCCAGCATTTCATGAACGGCAATAAAGTTTGCACCGCGCATATTCCAGTGGGCCTGTTTGGTGATCAGCGAAAGATCGATGAACTGGATCACCTGGCGATTCAGCAACTCAATGGTCGCTTTTTTGTCGCTGTCCGATACATCGTTACGGGTATAAAGCAGATTAGACGCTTTCGTTTTCACCAGTTTAGCGGTACTCATAATCTCATATCCTCTTGATGTTTATGTCCCAGGTAATTACGGAACTAAGTATAGCACCGGATTTTTTCTCTGCGGTTTGGCTGTGCCTATCGGTTTAATAGCGAGAAGGAGGTTGAGAAATTAATGTATTGAAAATATTGAATAATTTTTAAATTGATACAGATCAATCTTAATTGCTGAATGAGGAAGTCAGCGCAGAGGGATATTTAGCTGGCAGGAATCAGAGTGTAAGAAATTATAACGACTGTCTTTTTGGCCTTTATTCTGCATGGCGTGGAAGCCATGCAGAATATATGGCCTTAGTTGATATCCACTTTCTCAACTTTAGGTTCGGGGCGCATGGTGAGCGTCGATCCCATTGATGCCGCGATAATCGAGCAGAGCGCCAGCGTCTGGGTCAATGTCAGGGTTTCACCGAGAAACACCATCCCGGAAATGGCTGCAAGCGCAGGCTCCATGCTCATCAGGGTGCCAAATATGCGCGTCGGCAGACGCGTAAGGGCAATCATCTCCAGAGAGTAGGGGAGTGCGGTAGAGAGAATCGCAACCGCCAGCCCGATGGGCATGACGGACCATTGCCAGATCGATTCTGTCGCCTGCGCCATGCCGATGGGCACAAACACGATGGCCGCAATCAGGGAACCCAGCGCCACCGTTGCCGGTCCGTGCTCTTCCCCTGCGCGCTGGCCGGTGAGGATATAGACAGCCCAGCAGGCACCTGCGCCCAGCGCCAGCGCTGCGCCCGTCAGGTCAATCTCAGAAACACTCTGGCCCAGCGGCAGCAGGAACCATAAGCCCAGTACGGCCAACACAACCCAGATAAAATCGACCGGACGTCGGGAGGAGAACAGCGCCACCGCCAGCGGGCCGGTAAACTCCAGCGCGACGGCAATACCCAGCGGTATCGTCTGGATGGAGAGGTAGAACAGGTAGTTCATCGCCCCCAGGGAGAGTCCATAAAACAGCAGCGGTAAACGCTGCTCCTTTTTAAAGCGCAGTCGCCACGGTTTAAAAATGACCACCAGTATCGCCGTGCCCAGAACAATACGCAGGGCGGTCACCCCGGGCGCGCCAACCAGTGGAAAAAGCGATTTTGCCAGCGAGGCGCCGCTTTGAATGGACAACATGGCAATGAGTATGACTGCAACCGGCAACCAGACCGACGACGTGCGGGATAACCCAGGCATCCTTTCTCCTGTCAGCTTATGTCAAATGAGGTAAAGGTTGCAGTGTAAAGGAAATATGCGGCGACGGTTGAGGCGCTGTTGAAAAAAAAGCAGGTGAAATCCGTAAAATGGATAAGCGCTGGTGGATTTATCGCCTGTCAGATTAGGAATAATCTGGATGAATGTAACGGCGCAGACGCGCACTATGCGCATTTAGTAGTGAAAATTGCATGTGATTTGAAAGAGATAGCTTACGCTGGAAACGTTCTGTTACAGGAAAGGTTTCATTAGACATCACGAATCACAAAGAGTTTCGCAAATTTTTTTGATATATTTAAAACTTACGGACTTACTTGGATCACATTTGAGGTGGTTATGAAAAAAATTGCATGTCTTTCAGCACTGGCCGCTGTACTGGCTGTTTCCGCAGGTACCGCTGTAGCTGCTACTTCTACTGTTACTGGTGGTTACGCTCAGAGCGACTATCAGGGCGTGATGAACAAAGCTAACGGTTTCAACCTGAAGTATCGTTACGAGCAGGATAACAACCCACTGGGCGTGATCGGTTCTTTCACCTACACCGAGAAAGATCGTTCTGAAAACGGCGCATACAACAAAGGCCAGTACTACGGTATCACTGCTGGTCCAGCTTACCGTCTGAACGACTGGGCAAGCATCTACGGTGTTGTAGGTGTTGGCTACGGTAAATTCCAGCAGACCGAAAACGAAGGTCTGAACCGCACTGCAAGCAACAGCGACTACGGCTTCTCCTATGGCGCAGGCCTGCAGTTCAACCCAATCCAGGACGTTGCTCTGGACTTCTCCTATGAGCAGAGCCGTATCCGCAACGTTGACGTTGGCACCTGGATCGCGGGCGTAGGTTACCGCTTCTAATCACTTCGGTGATTAAATAAAAAATCCGCCCACTGTGGCGGATTTTTTTTGTCGAAGATAAAAGCAAAACGGCAACCTGAGGTTGCCGTTTTGAGTGTTGGTTCCCTCTCCCCGTGGGAGAGGGCATCGGTCCGCACGAGACGGCAATTACTTATTCTTAATATCAAAAATATCCGTACCCAGATGGTTGTAGTCAACTTTCTGTAACTTGAAGTTGGTAACGTATACTGGGGGAGCTTTCTTGTTAGAGACAAACGGATAAACATTTTTTATCTGCCCGGCGGTAATCCCCGTCCACTGCGAGAAAAACTGCAGGAAATCATTTGCTGAACGGCGTGCTTTAATGACGCGATGCGTTTTATCGTCACTCGACAGCACCATAAACGGCACCTGGAAGTTCTGCTGGAACTTGTCATCGTGCGCCAGATACTGCACCTCTTTACCGCGCTCTTTAAACGCCAGCCCGTGATCCGAGAAATAGACCATGGAGAAGCTGTCGCCCGTATTGCGCAGCTGATCGTACAGCTTGCTCAGCAGGTCGTCGGTTTGCGTCATGGTGTAGAGATAGCAGGAGGTCTCTTTGGACTGCACAAACTCCGCGTACTTTCCGCCTGTCCGATCGCAGGCCTGTGGGTGCGACCCCATGAGGTGCAGGACGATCAGCTGCGGCTGGGTGCGCGGGGTGGCGAAGACCTGCGCCGTCATTTTCAGCAGCGCTTCGTCTTTAGTGTTTTTGTCAGCTTCAAAGTCGCCATTTTTCAGGAACTGCACTTCGTCAGCCCGTTTGGCGATGCTGGCAATCGCCGTATCGTATTCGCCAATTTGCCCCTGATTAGAGAACCACCACGTCTGAAAACCCGCGCGGTTTGCCAGGGTGACGAAATTATCCTGATACTGCGGTTTGCCATCCACCACCCGGTTAAGGGTCAGACCGAGTGATTTCTGCGTCGAGCCGCTGGCCGCGACATAATCGGTAAACAGGGTGCCTTTGACCGAACTCGCAAACGGGGTGTTATCCCAGTGGCCGCCAAACGCGCCCATTGCATCGCGACGCGCGCTTTCGCCAATCACCACCACATAGGTGTGATATTTCGGCTTCACGGCCAGCACGTTCCAGGTGTCTTTCATATTGGAAAGCTCAGCCATGCGGGCCTGTTCGTCGAGAACCTCTTTATTATTGACAACGACGTCTTTCACGAAGCGGAAAACCGGATAGCCGATGTTAATAAGTCTTAGCTTACCGTCCCAGGGAATGTTCTGGATGGGGGCGACAAACGCCACGGCAACGCTGAACACCAGACAGAGTATGTCGATCTTACCCCAGGATTTTTTCTCGCCCGGCTGACGACGGATGGCGATAACGCCCAATGCGAAGATAAAGAGCCCGACCACGTAGCTGTACCACGGGAAGATCGTCAGGATCTCCGTCGACTCTTCCATATTGGTCGAGTGCAGCGCCAGCAGGGTATTAAAGTTTGGCGAGCCGTACGCCTGACCAAACGGGAAATAGAGTGCAGCAACCAGTGAACAGATGCCGATTAACGCTTTTTGCGCGCGCGGGGCGGCGCGCCATAGCACATGCAGAATGCAGGTGAAGGCCACCGCGTAGAGCAGACTAAAGGGATAACCCAGCGCAAAGTTAATCAGTAATGACTGCAAAAAGTAAAAACCCGTCCACGGGCTTAAGGCCCGGCTGCGGGTCACAACGGTATCTATCAGGGTTACATTCATAGGTCACTATCATGGATGAAAACGCCATGTGCTCACCCTGGCGTCAAGGGTCATAACCTGCCTGACAGTGCGTGGAGAGGGAATGAGGGTCCGCTTCAGCGAGCCGCAAATTGTGCAGGGCTGCAAGAAGATAGTGCGAGCGCTAAATAATATCAACAGTTGCTAAGCAGATGTTTTGCGAAGGGGATTGCAAATCCGTAAAAAAGATCGGGAATAAGGCGGCTGGAAGCCAGTTTAGAGCGAGATTGTGACGGGAAAATGAAGCGGCGTACCGCAACGCCGCTTAGTGGGAAGGTTTGTCATCCTGATGCGGTTTACCGTTAAACATGTCGCACAGCATGTTCAGCAGCATTAAGCGCACTTTAAAGGGGGAGTGGGTAAACACGGTCATGCACCTCTTGAATTCGTTCATAAGACCTCCTGATTTTTGATCCCTTCGATCCGTGAAGGGTGACTGCATTACATACAGATATAGCACAGGCTATATTGTATAGCTATGGCTATTTCGTTAATTTTTTGTGCTTGTGGAGGGATGGTTTACAATGTGCGCTCTCGATACCGGGCGCTGGAAGCGTCACCCCACTGAGGAAGTACAATGAACCGTCGCGCAGGTAAGCCAACCATTAAAAAAACGACGCAACTGGTGAATGTTGAAGAGCATGTCGAAGGTTTTCGCCAGGTCCGAGAAGCGCACCGGCGTGAACTGATTGATGATTATGTTGAACTCATTTCCGATCTGATTCGTGAGGTCGGGGAAGCGCGTCAGGTCGATATGGCCGCCAGGCTGGGGGTATCGCAGCCAACTGTCGCAAAAATGTTAAAACGTCTCGCCTCCGTGGGCCTAATTGAAATGATCCCCTGGCGCGGGGTCTTTCTGACGCCGGAAGGGGAGAAACTCGCGCAGGAGAGCCGCGAGCGCCACCAGCTTGTCGAGAATTTTTTACTGGTGCTGGGCGTCAGCCCGGAGATTGCCCGCCGGGATGCGGAAGGCATGGAACACCACGTCAGCGAAGAGACGCTGGTGAAGTTTCGCGAATTTACCCTTAAATATGGTCCCTCCGCTGAATGAAAATCCCTGGACTGCAGGCCCTGGCACGCGATCGTTTCTTCCATCTCTTATTACTCATTGGCGCAGGGTTAAGCCTCTTTGTGCCGTTTGCGCCGCAGGCCTGGCCCGCTGCCATTGACTGGCGCACCATCATTACCCTGAGCGGCCTGATGATGCTCACCAAAGGGGTTGAGCTGAGCGGCTATTTTGACGTTCTGGGCCGTAAAATGGTGCGCCGCTTTGCCACCGAGCGCAGGTTGTCCCTGTTTATGGTGTTCTCCGCCGCGGTGCTGTCGACGTTTCTGACCAACGACGTGGCGCTGTTTATCATCGTGCCCCTCACCCTCACGCTGCGTAAGCTTTGCGAGATCCCGGTAAGCCGGCTGATCATCTTCGAAGCGCTCGCCGTTAATGCCGGTTCTCTGTTTACGCCCATCGGTAACCCGCAAAATATCCTCCTCTGGGGCCGTTCCGGGCTGTCGTTCGCCGCTTTTACCTGGCAGATGGCGCCGCTGGCGCTGGTGATGATGCTGTCGCTGCTGGCGGTCTGCTGGTTTGCCTTTCCGGATAAAAAACTGCAGTACCACAGCGGCACCACGGGCCCGCAGTGGCAGCCGCGTCTGGTCTGGAGCTGCCTCGGGTTATACATCGTCTTTCTGTTCGCGCTGGAGCTGAAGTATGAGGTGGCGGGCGTGTTGCTTGTCGCCGCGGGCTTTGTCGTCCTCGCGCGACGCGTGCTGGTCAGCGTGGACTGGACGCTGCTGCTGGTCTTTATGGTGATGTTTATTGATGTGCATCTGCTTATTCAGCTTCCGGTGCTGCAAAACGTGCTCCACAGCGTCAGCACGCTGTCTCAGCCGGGACTGTGGCTGACGGCGATTGGCCTGTCGCAGTTTATCAGCAACGTGCCTTCCACCATTCTGCTGCTCAACTATGTTCCGCCGGACACGCTGCTGGCCTGGGCGGTGAATATCGGCGGGTTTGGGCTGCTGCCCGGCTCGCTGGCCAACCTGATTGCCCTGCGCATGGCCAACGATCGCCGCATCTGGTGGCGCTTCCATCTCTGGTCAATCCCGATGCTGGTTTGGGCCGCGGCGATCGGTTTCGGAATATTCCTTCTCATATAGTGCGCAATTTGTCAGTTTTTCCTGGCAAACGTATAGCAACGTCCTAGCTTTAGTGAACGGCATAGTGTGATGCCGCTCACTGACAGGACCGTTGCTGAACTATGGCTGAAGATCAAACTCCACCTGCTGACGAGCAGGATAAAAACAATAATGAGCGTAAGCGCCCGGGCAAAAAACCGTTAATTATCCTCGGCATTGTCGTGGTGGTGATGGTCGTCGTGGCGCTGGTCTGGTGGTTTTTAACCCGTAACGAAGAGACGACCGACGACGCCTTTACCGACGGCGACGTGGTGACGATTGCCCCGAAAACGGCAGGCTACGTCACCGAGCTGCGGGTGCGCGATAACCAGCGCGTGAAAAAAGGCGATCTGCTGGTGGTCATCGATCCGCGTGATACCACCGCGCAGCGCGATCAGGCTCAGGCCCAGCTTGGGCTGGCTATCGCGCAGCTGCACCAGGCCCAGGCGCAGCTCGCACTCTCCAAAGTGCAGTATCCCGCCCAGCGTGACGAAGCCAAAGCGCAGGTGCTGAAAGCGCAGGCCGATCTGGCGAACGCGCAGGCGGAGTATCGCCGCCAGCGCGGCGTCGATCCGCGGGCGACCACCCAGCAAAGTATTGATTCTGCGAATGCGCAACTGCGCAGTGCCCAGGCGGGTCTGGCCAGCGCTCAGGCGCAGCTGGAAGTGGCAGAGCAGGTACAGCTGCAAATCCGCCAGCAGGAAACCAACGTTGAAGCGCGCGAGCGTCAGGTCGAACAGGCCAAAGCGCAGCTGGAAACGGCCAATCTGAACCTCTCTTACACCGAAGTTCGCGCCCCGTTCGACGGGTTTGTCACCAAACGCAACGTGCAGCCCGGTACGCTGGTGCAGGCGGGTACGGCGCTGTTCTCCCTGGTTTCGCCGAACGTGTGGGTGGTGGCGAACTTCAAAGAGTCCCAGCTTGAGCGCATGAAGCCCGGTGATAAAGTCACCGTGTCGGTCGACGCGTGGCCGGATATGGCGCTTGAGGGCCACGTTGACAGTATCCAGCAGGGCAGCGGCTCGCGCTTCTCCGCCTTCCCGGCTGAAAATGCCACCGGTAACTTTGTCAAAATTGTGCAGCGCGTGCCGGTGAAAATCGTGATTGATAAGGGGCTCGATCCGAACAAACCGCTGCCGCTGGGGCTGTCGGTCGCGCCGAAGGTGACGGTGGAATGACGGATCACAGCCACGACAGCTGGAAGCCCGCCAGCAATCCGTGGGCGGTGGCGATTGTCGTCACCCTGGCGGTGTTTATGGAGATCCTCGACACCACCATCGTCAACGTGGCGCTGCCCCACGTGGCGGGTTCACTCTCGTCCAGCTATGACGAATCCACCTGGGTATTAACCAGCTACCTGGTCGCGAACGGCATCGTGCTGCCCATCTCGGCGTTTCTGAGCCGGGTATTTGGCCGCAAGCAGTTCTTCCTGATCTGCATCGTCATGTTTACCGTCTGCTCGTTCCTCTGCGGCATCGCCACCGAGCTGTGGCAGATCATCCTGTTCCGCGTGATGCAGGGCTTTTTTGGCGGCGGGCTGCAGCCCACGCAGCAGTCGGTACTGCTCGACTACTTTAAGCCGGAGGACAGGGGCAAAGCGTTCGGCCTTTCCTCCATCGCGATTATCGTTGCACCGGTCCTCGGCCCGACGCTGGGGGGCTGGATCACCGACAACTACTCCTGGCGCTGGGTGTTCTTCATCAATATCCCGGTGGGGATTGTTACGGTGCTGGCGATCTACCAGCTGCTGGAAGATCCGCCGTGGGAGAGCAAGTCTAAAGAGAAGCTGACCATCGACTGGACGGGGATCGGCCTGATCGCTTTAGGGCTTGGCTGCCTGCAGGTGATGCTTGACCGGGGAGAAGATGAGGACTGGTTCTACTCGAACTTTATCCGTACCTTCGCGGTGTTAACGCTAATCGGCATTATCGGTGCCATTTACTGGCTGGTGTATGCCAAAAAACCGGTGGTGGATCTGCACTGCATGAAGGACCGCAACTTTGCAATTTCCAGCCTGCTGATGGCGGGGATGGCGATGATTTTGTACGGCAGCTCGGTGGTGATCCCCCAGCTGGCGCAGCAGGATTTAGGCTATACCGCCACCTGGTCCGGGCTGGTGCTGTCGCCGGGGGCGGTGCTGATTGTATTAACGATCCCGCTGGTGCTGAAGCTGATGCCGGTGGTGCAGACGCGCTGGATTATCGCCTTTGGCTTTACCTGCCTGGCGGTGTCGTTCTTCTGGTCGCGCACGCTGACCCCGGATATCGACTTTGAAACCCTGGTGCTGTTCCGCAGCGCCCAGTCGCTGGGGTTGGGGTTCCTGTTTGTGCCCCTGACCACCATTGCCTTTATTTCGATCCCAAGACGGCTGAATGCCGACGCGGCGGCGCTGTTCACTATGTTCCGTAACGTCGCGGGCTCGGTCGGGATCTCGCTGTCGACGGCGGCCATCACCGAACGGTCTCAGGCGCATAGCGCGCACCTTGCGTACCACGCCTCGCCGTTTAACGAGCAGTTTCAGCAGGCAATACGCGAAAGCGCCCAGGCGATCCAGAACTTCACGACCCAGGTGGGCGATCCCACCGGGATTGCCACCGGACGCCTGTACCAGACCATGATCGAGCAGTCGCGCTTCCTGGCCTACATCGACGTCTTTACCCTTCTGAGCGCCGTGGCCTTGCTATTGATTCCGTTTTGTTTGTTGCTCTCGCCGGTTAAGAGCGAGGGGAGTGCAGGAGCACATTGATGATACACAGACGTTTACACCCCCTGATGATAATGATGCTGCTGGCAGGCTGCGCCGTCGGGCCGGACTATCAGCCGCCCGCGCCGCCTGCCGTGACGCACTGGAACGATAAGGGCGACAGCGGGGTAAAATCGCAGACGACCTCCGCCGCGACCAACCCGCGCTGGTGGAAGACCTTCGGCTCGCCGCAGCTCGACAGCCTGGTTGAGCGCGCCATCGCCGGAAACCTGACGCTGCAGCAGACGGTGCTGCGCATCGCCGGCGCGCGCGAGCAGATTAACCAGGCGGGCGGGGCGTTTTACCCGTCGGTGAACGGCAATCTGCAGGCGACGCGCCAGCAGCTCGGGCTGGAAGGGGAGCTGAAATCCCACGGCGTGTATGACCAGCTGGATAATGTCGATCCTGAGCTGCGGGGCGCGTTAGGCCCCCTGACGCAGCCGATCAACCTCTACCAGGGCAGCTTCGACGCCCAGTGGGAAATTGACCTCTGGGGCAAGGTGCGCCGACAGGTGGAAGCCGCCGAAGCGCAGCAGAAAGCCGCTATCGAGCAGCGTAACGACGCGCTGGTGTCGCTGGAGGCGGAAGTGGCGCGCGCGTGGCTCCAGCTGCGCGGGGCGCAGAGCATTATCGCCACGCTGAACACCCAGATTAAAAGCGCGCAGCAGACGCTGGATCTGACCGAAAGCCGCCAGCGGGGCGGGCTGTCGCCGCAGATGGATGTGGAGAATGCGCGGGCGCAACTGGGTAACCTGGAGGCGCAGCTGCCGCAGTACCAGGCGCAGGCGCGGCAGGCGATGAATGGCCTGGCGATCCTCCTTGGCAAGCCGCCGGGTGCGCTCGATGCGGAGTTACAAAGCGTGCAGCCGATGCCCGCATTGCCGGATATCGTGCAAACCGGCATTCCGTCTACGCTCGCGCGACGCCGTCCGGACGTGCGCGAAGCGGAGGCGAATCTTCATGCCGCCACGGCGCAGATTGGCGTCTCGGTGGCCCAGCTGTTCCCGAGTTTTACCCTCTCCGGGCAGTTTGGCCTGCGCAACAGTGAAACCAACTGGCTGACAGACTGGAGCAGCCACTTCTACAGTTTTGGCCCGCAGGTCTCCATCCCCATCTTCCAGGGCGGTCGACTGGTTTCCAGCGTGAAGGTGGCGCGCGCGCAGCAGGGGGCGGCGGTGCTGGACTATCGTCAAACGGTGCTGACTGCGCTCGGCGATGTCGAAAATGCGCTGGTGAGCTATCGCACCGACCAGCAGCGTGAAGCGGGTCTGGCGAAAACCATTGATGCCCTGCAAAACGCCTTTGACCTGGCGAGCGACAGCTATCGGCAGGGGATCGCCAGCTTTATCGACGTGCTGGACGCCCAGCGGCAGCTGGCGCAGGCCCAGCAGCAGCGCGCACAGGCGCAGGTGCAAAGCGCACTCGATCTGGTGGCGCTCTACAAGGCGCTCGGCGGCGGCTGGGAGCCGTATCAGCAGGTGCAATTACCGGACTACAGCGTCTTTGGCGACGCCCCGCGCGGATAAATATTCAGAGGATTGGGCAAGAAACGGACAGGAACGCCACATTCGCGATGGCAGAGGGGCGGGTATAACTAACAGACACCCAATCGACATGCGAGGAAAGCGTTATGCGTTATCAAAAACTGGGCAATACCGGACTGTTCGTTTCTGAACTCTGCCTCGGCACCATGACCTTCGGCGGTGAAGGCGGCATGTGGGGCAAGATTGGTCAGCTCCAGCAAAGTGAAGCAGAACAGCTGGTGGGCCGCGCGCTGGATGCCGGGATCAACTTTATCGACACCGCGGATGTTTATTCGGAAGGGCGTTCGGAGGCGATCGTCGGCCAGGCGCTGAAAAACCTGAAAATTCCGCGCGAGAACGTGGTAGTCGCCACTAAAGTATTTGGCGAAACCGGGACGGCAGGAGTGAACTCGCGCGGCAGCTCGCGCTATCACATCATCAGCAGCGTGAAGGAGAGCCTGCGCCGCCTGCAGCTGGATCATATCGATCTCTATCAGCTGCACGGCTTCGACCCGGCCACGCCGATTGAAGAGACGCTGTATGCGCTGGATAACCTGGTGCAGCACGGCCACGTGCGCTATATCGGCGTCTCGAACTGGGCGGCGTGGCAGATTGCCAAAGCGCTGGGCATTTCCGAGCGCCTCGGGCTGGCGCGCTTCGCATCCCTCCAGGCGTATTACACCATCGCCGGACGCGATCTTGAGCGCGAGCTGGTGCCGATGATGCAGAGCGAAGGCGTCGGGCTGATGGTCTGGAGCCCGCTGGCGGGCGGCCTGCTGAGCGGAAAATATGGTCGCGACGGGCAGAGCGAAGCCGGTAGCCGCCGTCTGGAGTTTGACTTCCCGCCGGTGAACAAAGATCGCGCCTTTGACTGCGTGGACGTGATGCGCGTGATTGCCGAAAGCAAGGGTGTCTCCGTCGCGCAAATCGCGCTGGCGTGGCTGCTGCATCAGAAGGCCGTCACCAGCGTCATCATTGGCGCGAAGCGCGTTGAGCAGCTGGACGACAACATTGCCGCCACCGGGATCCGCCTCAGCGAAGACGAGCTTAAGCAGCTGGATGCGGTGAGCGCGCTGCCGCGCGAGTATCCGGGCTGGATGCTGGAGCGGCAGGGGGAGTATCGCCGTAATCAGCTCGCGCAACAGTAACTCTCCGCATCAGGTAATTTTTAAATTTGTTTGCCCATCGGTACAGAAATCGGCGAAAGCGGCTTATTTCACTGAGCACGCTTTTGCCGATTCAACGATGGGCTGTGGCGGGAATCAGCAACCGTCTTTGCAGGTTGCCGCTGGGTTTTGCTCAAGGATTCTTACCAGCAGGGCTCGGGGTTCTCTCACGACATCTGTTCCAACTGACAGTACTTTGCCGTCCCGCTCTGCTGAATACTTCGCGACAACATCACCGAATGCATTTCGCTGCAGGGCGACCTCTTGTCCTGCTTTTACCGTGTCGCCGGGTTTAACGAAAACTTCCGCAAACCCGCCCGTGGTTGCTCGTATTGAACTGATAGCATTACCAATATACGTTTTATTGCTGCTGGCGGTTGCGCCGATTTTGCCTTCAATCACCTTGTAATGAATCAGTACATTGAGGGCACCCTCTACACCCCGGGCAATCATATCCTGCTGGTAAATCCTCGGTTCTCCCGTCTCGGCCGTTATCGCCGGGATACCATTTTGAATAAAGGTTGTCTCCATTGAGCCGGCTTCGCCGGGATCTTTCTTAATTTGATCGGCCGGAAAAAGTTCTGCAATCGTCCGGGCATCCGCATTGCGGTAGTCGGCATAAATGAACAGCGGATAAGCCGTTCCGGTAGACTGGGTGTGATAGTCAATCGCCAGGTCGACATTTCCCTTGTAAACCTTATTCCACATCATCCATGCCTGACGCTCGGCAGGGTTACCCGTTTCTTTTCCTGGATGCACGCGGTTGTAGTCGATCGTCTCGCCCCCATCGGTTGAAACGGACCATGTCCGGGAGACCCTTTCAAGTCCAGAACGGTTTGGACCTATAATGCCAATAACGCTGCCGTTCATTTTTGCGGGGTCCAGTTGTTCCATCACTTTTTGTACGATGCGCACTCCGTTTAGCTCATCCCCGTGGACGCCCGCCTGCAGCAGAACGTTCTTCCCGTCCGTTTTGCCTTTTGCCACCATGATGGGGACATACCAGCGCTGTCCTGTTCCTGTCTCAACCCCCTCGAACATGAAGCGATGTTGTCCTGCTGTCAGGTCTGATACATCCAGAGTCGAGATAACCGGCACCCCCTGCACCTTATCACCCGTATACACCGTTGCCGCGTGAGTCATTGAGCATGGCAACGCTAAGCTGAGAGCGAATGCGATACGGCTAGTAGATATCTTCATGAGCGTCATTTTCCATTTGATAGGGTTGAGATTTTTATTTTTCGGCCTGGGCCGTGGTTCGTGCTCATTAAGTTAATAGTGATTTTATGAGGCCAGCCAGCGGCACGATCGGGAAATGTGATTTTGCATAGGCTAACGCACCGGCCTCAATAACAGGGTTGGCGCGATACATTTTTCCTGCCCGACGTCTTCTTTCTAACCTACCTCACAAAAAACGATCCTCCGCTTTGATCGACATGCCATCTTCGCCTATATGACTAGTCATGAAATTTTAAATGACTAGTCATATAGGGAGGAAACATGAGCAATCAGCTGCCGGCCAACTTTTTATGGGGCAACTCGGTATCGAGCATGCAGACGGAAGGGGCCTGGAACGAGGGCGGGAAGGGGATGTCGGTGTACGACATTCGCGAAGCTGGGGAGAACATCTCCGACTGGAAAGTCGCGACCGACTCCTACCATCGCTACCGGGAAGATTTCGACCTGATGCAGGATCTGGGCATGAACTGCTACCGCTTCCAGATCTCCTGGAGCCGCGTCTGTCCGCAGGGTGACGGCGCGTTCAACGACGAGGGCATCGCGTTTTACGACCGCTTTATTGACGATCTCATCGCCCGCGGTATTGAGCCGATGATCTGCCTCTACCACTTCGATATGCCGCTGGCGCTGGCGCAGGAGTACAACGGCTTCAATGACCGCCGCGTAATGGACGCCTTTATCCGCTACGGTAAAAAGATGATCGACTGCTTTGGCGACCGCGTGAAGTACTGGCTGACCTTCAACGAGCAGAACATCTTCCATATGCCGGAAGCATTCCGCATTTCTGGCTACATGAAAGGCGATCAAACCCTGCGCGAGCTGTACGAGCTGCAGCACCATACCATGGTGGCGCACATGGCGCTGACCGAGTATCTGCACCAGACGAAACCGGGCCAGCTGATGGGCGGCATGCTGGCGCACCAGCTGGTTTACCCGGCCACCTGCAAACCGCGCGATATCTTCTGCGCCCAGCAGTATGACGAGTTCCTCAACCAGAACCTGCTGCGCGTCTTTGCCGGGCAGGGCTACAGCCCGGCGGTGATGGCGGTGGTGGAGCAGGAAGGCTTTGGTGATATCTACCGCGCCGAAGATTTAGCGCTACTGGCGCGCACCAGAAACGACTATATGGCCTTCAGCTACTACGCCAGCAAAACGCTGGACAGCGATGCGATCCCGGAAGGCACGCCGGTCAACTATTACCTGCTGCACGGCGAGAAAAATAACCCCTACCTGAAAGCCACCGAGTGGAACTGGCAGATCGACCCGCTCGGTTTTCGCACCATCATTACCCGCTACGCCAACGACTGGCGCATGCCGGTCTTCCCGATTGAAAACGGCATTGGCGTGATTGAGTCCTGGGATGGCGTCAACCCCATCGAGGATACCTACCGCATCGACTACCACCGGGCGCACATCGAGGCGATGAAAGCGGCGATATTCGAGGATGGGGCAGAGGTCATGGGCTACCTCGGCTGGGGGTTAATCGACATTCTCAGCTCCCAGGGCGACATGCGTAAGCGCTACGGCGTGGTCTACGTCAACCGGGAAAACCACGACCTGAAAGACCTCAGGCGCGTGCCGAAGAAGAGCTACGCGTGGTTAAAACAGGTTATCCATACCAACGGACGCGAGATGTAAGCCGTACGCTGCCGGGCCGTTTTTGTGACTGATTGATGGGAACACGCCGCTATGTCTGAAACAAAAATCACACCGCACATGCAGTCCTTTGTCGATAAGTTTGTTGAGTTCTCGGCGCGCCTGGCAAACCAGGTGCACCTGCGCTCCCTGCGCGACGCCTTCGCCACGGTGATGCCGATTTTCATCCTCGCCGGCCTGGCGGTGCTGGTGAACAACGTGGTGTTCCCGTGGATTTTTCACGGCGATACGCTGGCACACTTCAAAGTGTGGGGCGAGGCGATTATCAACGGCACGCTTAACATCGCCGCGCTGCTGCTGGCCCCGATGATCGCCTGGTCACTGGCGCGCAACAAAGATTTCGACAACCCGGTTTCGGCAGTGGTTATCGCCGTCAGCAGTTTTATCATCATGATGCCGATGCGCTTACAGGTTACGCCCGTTGGCAGCGACGCCGCGGTGAACGTCACGCAGGTGCTGACCTTCGCCAATATCGGCTCCACCGGGATTTTCGCCGGGGTGCTGATTGGGCTGCTCTCAACGGAAGTGTTTATCGCGATTTCGCGCCTGAAGGCGCTGAACATATCGCTCGGGGAAAATGTGCCCCCAGCGGTCAGCAAATCCTTTACCGCGCTGATCCCGACGATCCTCACGCTCTCCCTGTTCGCGGTGCTGGCGGCCGTGCTGGCAAACGTGCTGCACACGGATCTGATCCATCTCATTACGACCTTTATCCAGCAGCCGCTGCGGCTGATCAACACCAGCCTGCCGGGGACGATTTTCATCTACAGCTTCGGCAACTTTCTGTTCACGCTCGGTATCCATCAGTCGGTGGTCAACAGCGTGGTGCTGGAGCCGTTTCTGCTGATCAACACTAACGAGAACATGCTGGCCTTCGCCAACGGCCAGCCCATTCCGCACATCATCAACAACATCTTCGTGCCGACGTTTGGCATGGTGGGCGGAACGGGCAGCACGATCTCGCTGCTGATCGCCATCTTTATCTTCTCCCGACAGCAGTCGGCGAAGCAGGTAGCGCGTCTGTCGCTGGCGCCGGGCCTGTTCAATATCAACGAGCCGGTGATCTTCGGCCTGCCGATTGTGTTTAACCTGCCGCTGATGATCCCGTTTGTGCTGTTGCCCGCGATAGGCATTTACTTCGCCTGGCTCTGTACCACGCTGGGATTCATGTCGCGATGCGTGGTGATGATCCCGTGGACCACGCCGCCGATTCTCAGCGCCTGGCTGGCCACGGCAGGAGACTGGCGGGCGGTGGTAGTGCAGTTGGCAATCATTGTATTTGGTGTATTCTTCTACCTGCCTTTCCTCAAGATTGCCGAGCGAGTGGCGTTGAAAAACAGCGGGATAGAAAACTAACAGAAAGGAAGGACGATGGCGGCGAAGTACATCACCATAGCGCGGGAAATCAAGAAACGCATTATCAGCCAGCAGTACGCCGCCAATGAACCGCTTCCGGACCAGTTTGCGCTGGCGGCGGAGTTCAGCACCAGCCGGATGACCATCCAGCAGGCGATGCGTCAGCTGATCGTCGAAGGGCTGGTCTACACCCGTCAGGGGCAAGGGACGTTCATCCGCAAAAACTTCCTCCAGCTCTCGCAGTGGGATCTCTCCGGCAGCGACTATTTCGGTGCCACCAAAACCTGGGAACATCTGGGCACGGTTACCAGCCAGGTGGTGCATTTTGAACTGCGCTTCCCGAACGAAAAAGAGCAGGCGTCGCTGATGATTAACGCCGATGCGCCCGTCTATGACTTTATTCGTCTGCGTTTATTAAACGGCGAACCCATGTCACTGGATTCCACGGTGATGCCGATGAATCTGGTGCCGGGCCTGACGAAAAGCCATCTTGAAGGTTCGGTGTTTCAGTACGTTCAGGAAACCCTGGGGCTGAAAATTATGGGGTCATACCGGGTGGTGCGGGCGCTAAAGCCCAACGCGCTGGACAGAGAGCATCTGGTCTGTGAGGAAACCGATCCGGTGCTGGAGGTGGAGCAGGTCATTTATCTGGAAGATGGCACCGCGCTGGAGTATGCCCACTGCCACTATCGGTACGACCACGGCGGGATTGTTATCGTGAATAACGGATAAAAAAAAGCGGGCCTTGAAGCCCGCTTTTTTAATGCGCGTGATTAATTCAGACGCACCGGCATACCGGAACGGTTCTGAATCGCCTGGTCGACGATGGTGGTTTCCACGTCAGGCTGAGAGGTCACGGACTGCACCGCGCTGTTCAGCGTAATCGGCACGATCTCGTTGTTGTTGATCTGGTCTTCGCTGGTGGACAGCGGGTTGTGCACTTCGATGTAGCGGCTGCCGTCTGGCTCAGACGTCGCTTTCACCGGTTCGTTGATGAACTGCACGCGCGTACCGACCGGCACGTTTTCGAACAGGAACTTGATGTCGTCGTTACGCAGACGCACGCAGCCGTGGCTTACGCGCAGACCGATACCGAAGTTGGCGTTGGTGCCGTGAATCGCATACAGACGACCAATGTACAGGGCATACAGACCCATCGGGTTATCCGGGCCGGCTGGCACAACGGCTGGCAGCGGTTCGCCCGCAGCGATGTATTCCGCGTGCATTTTGGCGGTTGGGGTCCAGGTTGGGCCCGCTTTCTTACGTTCAACTTTGGTGGTCCAGTTCAGCGGGGTGTCTTTGCCCAGCTGGCCGATACCGATTGGCAGCACGATAACGGTGTTGGTGCCTTTCGGGTAGTAATACAGACGCATTTCGGCGCTGTTGATCACGATACCTTCATGAACGGTATCCGGCAGGATCAGCTGCTGAGGAATATTCAGCACGGTACCTGCTTTTGGCAGATACGGGTCAACGCCCGGGTTCGCTTCCAGCATGTTAGACAGGCCCAGCTGGTACTGCGCGGCGAAATACTCCAGCGGCTGAGAGTTACCCTCAGGCACTGTCACCACCTGGTTTTGACCCACCAGACGGCTTCCGTCGGTCGGCAGGGGATACGTCACCGCAGACGCGGTCTTACAAAAACCTACTACGGCTAACGCCGCCGCAAAAAGCGTTGTTAATTTCATGTTCATGTTGTGCGAGGTATCTAAGCCATTCAGGCGATGAGTTGATAAGTCTGAATCTGTGATGGGAGCGCATTATATGTGCATTCCCGCTAACAGGGAATTCAGATGTGTACGAAATCACATTTTTTTCGATTTTGTTAAAGTTTAGTGGATTGCCGCAACACGGGATCTCAATTCGGAATTGTGGCATAATGCCGTGTTTATCACACTTTTCGCAGGAATCTCCCCGTGTTAGTTACCAGCAACGTCACTATGCAGTTTGGCAGTAAGCCGCTGTTCGAAAACATTTCCGTCAAATTTGGCGGCGGCAACCGTTACGGCCTGATTGGCGCCAACGGTAGCGGAAAATCCACCTTCATGAAGATCCTCGGCGGCGATCTGGAGCCGACCCTCGGCAACGTGTCGCTCGATCCGAACGAGCGTATCGGTAAGCTGCGTCAGGATCAGTTCGCCTTCGAAGAGTTCACCGTGCTGGACACCGTGATCATGGGGCACGCGGAGCTGTGGGAAGTGAAGCAGGAGCGCGATCGCATCTACGCGCTGGCCGAAATGAGCGAAGAAGATGGCTATAAGGTGGCCGATCTGGAAACGCAGTACGGCGAGATGGACGGTTACTCTGCGGAAGCGCGTGCGGGCGAGCTGCTGCTGGGCGTCGGCATTCCGGTTGAACAGCATTACGGCCCGATGAGCGAAGTTGCGCCAGGCTGGAAGCTGCGTGTGCTGCTGGCTCAGGCGCTGTTCTCTAACCCGGACATCCTGCTGCTCGACGAACCCACGAACAACCTGGACATTGACACCATCCGCTGGCTGGAGCAGACGCTCAACGATCGCGACAGCACCATGATCATCATCTCGCACGACCGTCACTTCCTGAACATGGTCTGTACGCACATGGCGGATCTGGACTACGGCGAGCTGCGCGTCTATCCGGGCAACTATGACGAGTACATGACCGCCGCCACCCAGGCGCGCGAACGTCTGCTGGCGGACAACGCCAAGAAGAAAGCGCAGATTGCGGACCTGCAGTCCTTCGTTAGCCGCTTCAGCGCTAACGCCTCTAAGTCGCGTCAGGCGACCTCGCGCGCGCGTCAGATCGACAAAATCAAGCTGGAAGAGGTTAAAGCCTCCAGCCGTCAGAACCCGTTCATCCGCTTCGAGCAGGACAAGAAGCTGTTCCGTAACGCGCTGGAAGTGGAGGCCCTTACCAAAGGCTTCGATGAAGGCCCGCTGTTTAAAAACTTCAACCTGCTGCTGGAAGTGGGCGAGAAGATTGCCATTCTGGGCGCCAACGGCGTGGGTAAATCCACCATGCTGAAAACCCTGGTCGGCGAACTGCAGCCGGACAACGGCACCGTGAAATGGTCCGAGAACGCGCAGATTGGCTACTACGCGCAGGATCATGAGTACGAATTCGAAAATGACCTGACCGTCTTCGACTGGATGAGCCAGTGGAAGCAGGAAGGCGACGACGAGCAGGCGGTGCGCAGCATCCTGGGCCGTCTGCTGTTCAGCCAGGACGACATCAAAAAGCCTGCTAAAGTGCTCTCCGGTGGCGAGAAAGGCCGCATGCTGTTCGGCAAGCTGATGATGGAAAAACCAAACATCCTGGTGATGGACGAACCGACTAACCACCTGGACATGGAATCGATCGAATCCCTGAACATGGCGCTGGAGATGTATCAGGGCACCCTGATCTTCGTCTCTCACGACCGCGAGTTCGTCAGCTCGCTGGCAACCCGCGTGATCGAGATTACGCCAGAGCGCGTGGTGGACTTCACCGGTAACTACGAAGATTACCTGCGCAGTAAAGGTATCGACGGCTAAAAAAAAGCCCGGTGGCGCTTCGCTTACCGGGCCTACGGGTGACTTTGTAGGCCGGGTAAGGCGAAGCCGCCACCCGGCAATGTTCAGAGCACCCACTCACTCCTTTCAACCCCGTTCACCCGCAGCGTACGTTTTTCCCCCGCCGGTAATGATACCTTCAGCGCCTTCCACGCCGGACGATAGTCGCCGCGCGCGTTCACCTTCAGGTTGATGGTTGCGCCATCGCACACCATCTCCCATTCCACCCACAGCGCATTGCCGTTCAGGTAGCCCCAGCTTTCACCGTCGTCTTCAAACAGCAGCCCCGAGGTTGTGCCAACGCCTTTCACCGGGAACAGCTTCAGCTCGCGGGTCGTATCTTTTTCGGCACTCACATGCGTGATGCGCTCGCTGAGCGGCAGACCGGCCCCGGCGCGCACCAGCAGCGGCAGTTTTTCGAGCGGCGCATCGAGGACGATGGATTGCCCGCCCGCATACCACGCGTGAGTGTAAAAATCGTACCAGCCCGTTTCGTTATCCGGCAGCCAGACGCGGCGCTCGCGCTGCCCGGCTTCGACGACGCTGGCGACCAGCAGGTCGCGGCCCAGCAGGAAGTCGTCGCACTCTTTAAAGGTTTGCGCGTCGTGCTCGTGGTCGAGGAAGGTCGGGCGCAGCATCGGCTCGTCGTCGGCGTGCGCCTGCCAGAGCAGGGTGTAGAGATACGGCAGCAGGCGGTAGCGCAGCTCAATCGCGCCGCGAATGGCAGGCGTGACGCCCGGATACATCCACGGCTCGTTCACCGTGTGGTCATCGTTCCACGAGTGAATGGTAAAGCGCGGGTGCATCACGCCGTTCTGCACCCAGCGCACGAACAGCTCGGCGTCCGGCTTGTCGCCGGAGAAACCGCCGACGTCGTGCCCGACGTTGAACAGCCCGGACAGGCTCATGCCCAGCCCCATGCGGATGTTATAGCGCAGGGTGTCCCAGTTGGTGCGGTTGTCGCCGCTCCAGGTCTGGACGTAGCGCTGCATCCCGGCGCAGCCGGAGCGGGAGATCAGATACGGACGCTTTTCCGGCGCAAAGCGCTGCTGCGCTTCCAGCGAGGCGCGCATCATCAGCAGCGGCATCACCGGGCGAATATGCTTGATGGCGATCTCCTTGCCGAAGCCAAAGCAGCGAGCTTCCCCGTCCCACACTTCATATTCGTTATTGTCGTTCCAGGTGGAGTCGATGCCCATCTCCAGCAGCTGCGTGGTAACGCCGTTCTGCCACCACTGCACCGTCTGCGGGTTGGTAAAGTCGAGGTGTGAGCCTTCGTCATCCCAGAAGCTGGAACGTTCGGGTGCATCGGTTTCTGAATCGCGAATGAACAGACCGCGTTCCGCCACTTCGCTGTAGCGTGGATGATCCTGCAGCAGGCACGGCTTGATGTTCGCCGCAAGCTTCATTCCCGCGTCGTGGAAGGCCTGGCTCATCACCTTCGGCTGCGGCACCTTGTCATAGTTCCAGTTGAAGACGTAGCGCTTGTCGTTGATGGAGGTATAGCCAGACGAAAGCTGGAACGAGTCGCACGGAATGGCGTGCTCTTCGCACAGGCGAATAAAGTTCATCAGCTGGTTCTGGGCGTCCGGCGCGTCGGTGTAGTGCATGGTTGAGCCGCTGTAGCCCAGGCTCCATTTCGGTCCAAACAGCGTTTTCCCGGTGAGGCGAACAAAGGCTTTGGTGACGTCCAGCACGCGCCTGCCGGTAAAGATGTAGTAGTCGATATCGCCCGCTTCCGCCTGCCAGCGGCGATAGGCGGTGTGGTAGTTATCGATCTCGTTACCCAGATCCAGCCAGCAGCTGCTGAGGTTGTCGTAGAACAGGCCGTAGCTCACGTCGTCGCGGCGGGTGAGGGTGAACGGAATGTGCTTGTACAGCGGGTCGGTGCTGGCGGCGTTATAGCCCATCGCGTCGAGGTTACGCATCTCATAGCGTTTACCGTTGCGCTGCAGATCGCCCGCTTTCTCGCCCAGGCCGTAGAAACGCTCGTCCTTGCGGCGGCTGAGGTAGTGCGCCACGCCGTCGCCGTGAGCGTTCAGCAGGTAGGCGCTGGTGGGGCGGTCGTTGACCAGCGGCTGCCACTCGCCCGCGTCATTGCGGTAGTGCCACTCCAGCCACAGCGGCTGGTGGACGGTGACGCGCAGCTGCTCGGTTGCCACGGTTAACGTATCGTCCTGCTGCGTCAGCGTCCAGGCGGGGCAGGAGAAGCCGCTGATATCGTCGCGACGGCGACCTTCCCACGGCACGTCTTTTTCCGGTGCGATGCTCCAGGTGCGGTCCAGCGCCAGCTCGCCCTTGCGTTTGATCAGCACGCGGAACAGGTTCTCTTCCAGCACATACAGGCACAGGCGGTGCTGGCTATCGACCAGCAGTTCCAGATGGTTTGCCGACTGCGTATCAAGGGTCCAGTTTTTCAGGGTTTTCATATGCAATACATCCACTATCAGGCGCGCTTCGCGCGACGTTCAGCAATAAATGCTACCAGGAAGAGAGCGCCAATCAGGTCAAAGAAGCCCATGGCGATAAAGAGCGGGTTAAAGCCGATTTTGTCGGCGGTCACACCGATTAACAGCGAGAACAGGAAGCTGGCGATCCACGCCGCCGAGCCGCGCATGCCGTTGACGGTCGCCATCTGGCCTTTGTCGAACGACTCCACGACCAGGGCGCTGAGCATGCAGGAGATGATCTGGTGCCCGAAGCCGCCGATGGAGATCAGCACGATGGTGATATACGGGTCGCGGGTAATGGCCACGATGGCCAGCGAGATCATCAGGAACGCGCCCGTCACGGAGCTGGCGACAACCGAGTTCACGCGGGAGCAGCCGAACAGACGGGTGTACAGGCGGGTGAGGTAGCCGCTCGCTACGCTGCCGAGGTCGGCGGCGAGGAACGGCAGCCAGGCAAACATCGCAATCTGCTTCAGGTCCATACCGTGCTCTTTGGCAAGGTACAGCGGCACCCAGAAGCTCAGCACCGCCCAGGCGGGTTCTGCCATAAAGGCCGGGATGGCGATACCGTAGAAGCGTTTGTTTTTTGAAACGGTTTTCAGCGCGGTCAGGAAAGGCAGTTTGACCGGCGCCGGTTCGTTATCCTGCTTGATAAACGCCAGCTCGTCCTTGCTCAGGTTCGGGTGCTGCTCGGGGTTGTGGTAGAACGCCCACCAGAGGATCACCCACAGCAGCGCCAGCACGCCGGTAAACATAAACGCCCCCTGCCAGCCGAACGAGGCGTGAGCAAAGTAGATGATAGGCGGAGCCAGCATTGCGCCGATGGAGAAGCCCACGCCCGCCCAGCCGGCGGCAACGGGACGCTCTGATTTCGGGAACCACTCGCCAATGGTTTTGGCGTTCGCCGGGGTAGCGGCGGCTTCGGAAGCTCCCATAAAGAAGCGCAGTATGGCCAGGTGCAGCCAGCTTCCGGCGCCCGCATGGAAAATACACATCAGCGCCCAGATCCCGGCGCAGACCATAAAGCCAATCTTGAGGCCAATGACGTCAATCAGCCAGCCGCACAGGGGCTGGAAAATGGTATAGGCGATCTGAAACGCGCCGACGATCCAGGAGTATTGCTCGGTGGTGATCCCGAGGCTCTCTTTTAGCTCCGGAGCGAGAATACCTAAGGAATTTCGGGTGATGTAGTTAACGGTGACGCCCAGCAAAAACAGCACCAGCACGTACCAGCGCAGGTTCTTGATGACGCGACGGGTTTTGCTTGTCGCAATGGTGTTATTGATGTCCTGACTCATTTTACTCTCCACAAGACGGACGGTAAGGGGACGGAGGTTCAGGTGTCACACAGATTGTTATGCCTTTGATTTCTATCCGCTTATAATGCTTAAGTTGCTATACAACTAGTATGGAAGCTGTGTGACAAGTTCACCTTAAGGAAGAAAATGAGTGGGCAAAAGTGGATTTTGTGCAAAATTTCTCATAACAGACGAAAACACTCTGGCATGATGGCATTCATGCCAGTTATTGCCTGACAAACACGCTATGAAAATTTTTTCATTTCGCAAATGGAGCCAGATCACAAAATGGACAAAAGGCTAAAAATCACCGAAATCGCGGCCCGCACGCAGCTCTCCATCAGCACCGTTTCGCGGGTGCTGGCGGGGAAAGCGAATACCAGCGAAAAAGCGCGCGCAAAGGTGCTGGCGTGCGCGCGCGAGCTGGGGGTAATGGACGGCATGGCGGCCGGGCGTCTGCTGCTTAACAGCCTGGTGGTTTTTGCCCCGCAGCGCGCCTTCGACGAGCGGTCCGACATCTTTTACTACCGCGTGATCCAGAGCGTGAGCAAAGCCCTTGCCTCCCACGAGGTCCGGTTGCGCTACTGCGCGCTGGAGGAGAACGACAGCGACGCCCAGCTGTTTCTGGCGCGGATGAACGAGCCGGATACGCAGGCGGCCATTCTTCTCGGTATTGACGATCCGCATATCCACGATCTGGCGGTGGACGTGGGCAAACCCTGCATGCTGATTAACTGCCGCGACCGGCACATGCGTCTGCCTGCCGTTGCGCCGGATCACCGCGCCATCGGCGAGCGGGCGGCGGAGTACCTGTTCGAGATGGGACACCGCGAGGTGATGAACGTGCTGTGCCTGCGTCGCTACACGATGGAGCTGCGCCTGTCGGGGATCCGCGACGCGTGGCAGTCCCACAACCTGGCGTTCAACGACAAGCGCGATCTGCTGGTGGTGCCGAGCTTCAGCGCCAGAGAGACGGAGCAGCTGGTGAGCGATTGGCTAAATCAGCAGCAGGGAAAAGACCTGCCGACGGCGTTCCTGGTTGGCGGCGACTTTATGGCGGCGGGCACCATCAGCGCCTTACAAAACCACGGCCTGCGCGTGCCGCAGGACGTCTCGGTGATGAGCATCGACGGCTTTAACCTGGCGGCGATTCAGGATGTTCCATTAACGGCCGTGCATGTTCCCCGCGATGAGCTGGGAACGGAAGCGGTACACATGCTCCAGCAGCGGCTCATGCGCCTGGACGCGCCGGTAGGCACATTGCTGCTGAACGGCACGCTGGCCGTGCGGGAATCTGTACGGCGGATACGTCAGGGGAAACGACGCACCGCCGTGGAGCGGGAAGGGCTGTACGACAGCTAGACCATGCCCAGCGCGCGTTTGCCGTGGATGTTGAGATCGTTCACGGTAAAGCGGTCCTGCCAGGTTTTTTCATAATCCTCGCGCGGGAAGTCTCCCGGCGACGCGCCGGTTTCCAGCGCTTCCTTGACCTTCTTCGCGTAGGCGAGGTTCTTCTCGCACATCGGTGCGGCGGGGATGTACATCACGTTGCCCCAGCCCTGCTGATCTTCCACCGGCGCGACGGAGTGGATCACATCGCAGTGCCACCACACCGAATCACCCGCCTCCAGCGCCGGAATGCTGGTCAGCGCCTCGATAAGCAGCGGGTGCCACTTCTCGGAAACCGGCAGCACGCGCCCAGGCGCCACGCCGCACAGCTCGTCCTCCGGCACGTCGTCCAGCAGCGGACGCAGCAGAATATAGGCCATTGCTTCCGGGATCGGCACCACGTGCAGCAGCCCCTGACCGGGGATCATGTCCGACAGCGCCGTCCAGCCCTGGAAGGTGCGGAACACCGAGCATTTGGTGGTGTTATCCACGGTATACTCTTCCACTTCGGTACGGTGCGCGGCGTTCCACGGATCGTACTTGTCGACGTTGCCGTCAAACACGCGGGCAAAGACCTGCTGGTATGCCGGCAGCAGCCAGCGCTCCAGCGCGCCGGAGTCGGTATGCGCGCCGAGTCCTTTCGAGGTGGTTCCCGGCGGACGGCGGCGGATACGATCCGGGTAAATCACGCTCACGTCCGGGTCGAACCACTGCTTGCCGTTGCTCTCGAACGTCCATAAGCGGTTCAGGAACGACTGCACCTGCGCCATTTCTTCGCTCTGGCGCGCCTGCATTTGCGCCTGCGACCAGTAGATCGGGTAAATCTCCGGACGGGAGGCGGTCAGGGTGCCGAAGAAGTTATCGCCTGGCCCTTTGTACACCTCGTCAAACTTGTTCAGATCGAGGTAGTCGAGCATCGACTGATCCCACGCCAGCGCCTGCTCGCGCGGGAAGTGACCTTTAATCACCGCGCAGCCGCGGCGCTTCACGGCGTCGCGCTGTGCGTCGGTAATCGTGCCGTTTTTCACATCGTTAAACGGAATCACCGGCCAGGCGGGTTCGCCTTTATTTTTAAGGGCGTTAATTTCCGCCACGCGGGTGGCAATGCTGTCGCTGAGCTTGTCGAACACCGCCTGCACGTCGCCGATCTGCGCGCGTAACTCACGTTTCAACTGACGGATTGCCGCTTTGTGATCCGCTGGCAAGGTTTCACTGGTAAAGGTCATAACTGCCTCGCATCTTTCATTCGAAAGTAAAAGTATCTACAAGTGATACTTTAAGTTAAAAATAAGTTAATGCAAGTTTAAAAACTTGACCTACGCCACAGGACGGGAAAATGAGTGAGGGTGCCGGAGCAGGGCTCCGGCGAGAAGAGGATCAGGCGTCGAACGGGGAATGGTTGTCGAGCACGGCCTGGATGACGTTCAGCGCGCCGTGATGGTTGTTGTCATCGGTGCTGTAGCGGCTGATTTCTTTGATGCTCTCTGCCGCGTTGCCCATCGCAAAGGAATATTTCACCAGCTTCAGCATCTCGGCATCGTTGCCGCTGTCGCCAATGGCCACGCACTCTTGCGGAGAAATTTTCCAGCGCTTCAGCAGACGGCTGATGCCGTTCGCTTTGTGCAGGCCGGGGATAATCAAATCGACAAAGCCAAAGCCGCTGGTGACCGGCTTCATGATGCCGTCCAGGGAGACGTGGAGTTTATCCACCAGATTAGGAATGTCGCTGTCCGGCAGGTTCAGGGAGAACTTAAACAGCACGTCGTCAATGTCGCGGTAATCGCTGATGCGCTTTAAGCGGTGGTAGTGCTTTGACATTAGCGCCACGAACGCGTCCGGCGCTTTATCGCTGACGTAGGCGCTCTCCAGCCCGCAGGCCACGAAGTTCAGCCCTTTGTCCTTCAGCAGTTCGCCAATCACGATCTGCGATTCATGGCGGGTCAGCTCACCGTGAAAAATCTGCTCGCCGCGATCGAACACCAGCGCGCCGTTTTCCGCCACGAAAGAGATCCGATCTTTAAGCTCCGGAAAGAAGGAGATGAGCTGGTAATACTGGTTGCCGCTGGCGACAACAAATTCAATGTCGCGGGCTTTAAGCTGTTCAAACTGTGCCTGGAAGCGGTCACGATCGTACTGCTTGGCATCATCAAGGAAAGTTCCGTCCATATCGGTGACGATAACTTTAACGGTCATACTGTGCTCCTGGGTCACTGCGTTTTGAAACATTCTAATAACAAGGTGACGAGGAGCACAAATTTAATTTCGAATGAAAGTCAGAAAGCCGGGTGGCGGCTTCGCCTTACCCGGCCTACGGGGAGACTCTGTAGGCCCGGTAAGCGCAGCGCCACCGGGCGTTTTTTTTACAGCGTATGCTCAGTACGGGCGATAATATCGTCCTGCGCATCCGGCGACAGGGCGGTGAAGAACGCCGAGTAACCCGCGACGCGCACCACCAGGTCGCGGTACTGGTCCGGGTGTTTCTTCGCCTCCAGCAGCGTTTCGCGCGAGACGATGTTGTACTGGATATGCCAGCCCTTATGCACCTCGAAGAAGGTGCGCAGCAGCACCATCAGCTTCTGGCGATCGCTGTCGTTTTCCAGCGTTGACGGGTTCAGCTTCTGGTTCAGCAGCACGCCGCCGAGAATCGCTTCCGTCGGCAGTTTGCCCACCGAGCCAATTACCGCCGTCGGGCCGAGGTGGTCCGTACCGGAAGCCGGGCTGGCCCCTTCCGCCAGAGGGGTATGCGCCTTACGTCCGTCCGGCGTCGCCATCGTCGCCGCGCCAAACGGCACGTTCGCGGAGATGGAAGAGGTGCCCGCGTAGTAGTTACCGCCAATCGGGCCGCGGCCGTAGCGCGGGTTATGGTACTGCTTCAGCTCTTCAATATAGGTCTGATAGGCGCGGGTCAGCAGCATATCCACGCTGTCGTCGTCGTTGCCGTACTTCGGCGCGCCGTTGATCAGGCGCTGGCGCAGCTGCTCGTGGGTCAGTCCGTCGAAATCATCGGCCAGCGCCGCCGCCAGCTGCTGCTGGCCAATGACGCCCTGTTCGAACACCAGCTTCTTCACCGCCGCCAGGCTGTTGCCGAGGTTAGCGATGCCCACCTGCAGGCCGGAGACCCAGTCATACTTCGCGCCGCCCTGCTTGATGCTTTTCGCGCGCTCGATGCAGTCGTCCACCAGCGCCGAGCAGAGAATATCGTGGACGTTCTCCTCCAGCATGGTGTCCACCACGTATTCAATTTCGATGGATTTGCGGGTGTAGTAGCGGATCTGGCTATCCCACGCCGCCATCACCTCCTCGAAGTTATCGAAGTTACCGGCAGAGAGAGCTTTCTCCTGCGGCAGGAACACCTTGCCGCTGGTGGCGTCGCGGCCGCCTTCCAGCGCGGCCAGCATCACGCGGGCGAAGTTGATGAAGCTCATGCCGGTGCAGCGATAGCCCCACTTGCCGCCTACCGCGGTTTCGATGCAGCCAATGGCCGCGTAGTCGTAGGCGTCGTCGCGCTCAACGCCGAGCTTGATGAATTCCGGAATGACGATTTCGTCGTTGTTAAATGCCGGCATCCCGAAGCCGCAGCGGATCACCTGCACGCAGGCGTCGAGGAAGTCGTTGCTCATGCCCGCGTGGTAGCGCACGCTCAGGTTCGGCTGGGTGGAGCGCAGGCGACCGCAGGATTCCAGAATTGCGTACGAGAGCGGGTTCACCGCGTCCATCGGCTCACCGTTGACCAGCTTCTGGCCGCCGATGGTGACGTTCTGGTACAGCGGGCTACCGGCGGAAGCCTTCGAGTGCGAGCCGGAGCGGATCTTGTTCACTTCCAGCAATTTCAGCCAGCAGCTGTGCAGCAGCTCGATGGCGTGCTCGCGGTCCAGGCTCTGGTTCAGCTCCACGTCGCGGCGGTAGAACGGATAGAGATACTGGTCCATCCGCGCGAAGGAGACGGAGTGTCCGTTGGACTCAATCTGCAGGATCAGCTGAATGAAGTAGCACAGCTGCAGCGCCTGCCAGAAGGTTTTTGGCGGTTCGTGGGCAATCACGTCGCAGTTTTCCGCCATCGCCAGCAGTTCGTCGCGGCGGCTTTCGCGTGTTTCGCTGGCGGCCATGTCACGCGCCAGGTCGGCAAAGCGTTTGATGTGCAGGCTCACCGCTTCCAGCACGATATCAATTGCTTTCAGGAACTGATCGCCGTGCAGGTCTTCCAGCACCGTCAGGTTGATGCGCGAGCGGCGCTCGGCCACTTTGGCGCGCAGGCCGTCGAGACCTTTCTCCAGCACCAGAGGGAAGTTCACCGCCAGGTGCGCGTCGCCGGAGGTCATGTTGCCTTCGGCTTTGATGATGCCGGTTTCCAGCAGGCCTTTCTGCTCGTCGGTGAACATGCCGTAGCAGCGGTCCTGCACCGTCTGGCCGCGCCACCACGGGCAGATTTCATGCAGCACGCGCTTGTTCTCTTCGCTCACCGCAAAGCCCGCGCCCGGACGGTCCGCCAGGTCGTCAATCTCTTTCTCAATCCAGGAGACGGTGTATTCCGGGAAGATCGGCGCGGCGCGCACTTCGCTGGCCTGGTTCCCGATGATCAGCTCATCGTGCTTGATCCAGATGGTACGCTTGGCCAGGTGATGCGCCAGCGCCAGGGCGCGGCGCACCGGGATCGGCTTGTCCATGTGCTGCTGGTACATTTCGGTGTAATGCTGGGCGCGCTCGGTACAGACCGGCGGCTTCACGATATGCACCAGGGCCGTTTTGTGCGCCTTAATGCGCTCGCTGAGGGTGTTGAGATTCAGGGTGGTCATAAGTTTATCCTCGTAAGGTCGCGGTTAACCCTTTCTGGCAGGCGTACTGCTGCGCGAAGTCCAGCAGGGCAGGGTTATCCAGCGGTTTGTCAGGGGCAGAGTAGGGTTGGCCGAGCAGGGTGTATTTGTTCATGCCCAGCGTGTGATACGGCAGAAAATGAATATCGTGGACGCCGAGTTCATCGGCAGCGAAGTTGGTAATGGCGGTGATGGAGGCTTCATCCGCGTTGAAGCCCTGGATCAGCGGCACGCGGATGGTGATCGTTTTCCCGGCGGCGGCCAGGCGTTTCAGGTTGTCCAGGATGCGCTTAGCCGAACCGTCCGTCCACTGCTTGAAAACGTCACCGTCGACGTGCTTCAGGTCGGCGAGGAACAGATCGACGTAGGGTAATGACGGCTCAATATAGTGCCACGGCACGTGGAGGCAGGTTTCGACGGCGGTGTGGATACCCTGGTCATGGCTGGCTTTAAACAGCGCGTGCGCCAGCTCCGGGTTCATAAACGGTTCGCCGCCGGAGAGGGTGATCCCGCCGCCGCTGCGGTCGTAGAAGGGTTTATCGCGCAGTACGGTCGCCATGATCTCCTCGACCTGCTGTTCTTCGCCGCAAACGGTCAGCGCCTGCGTCGGGCAGCAGTCGGTGAGGGCATCAAGCGTCTCTTCACTCAGCTTTTCGCGGTGGATGACCAGGCCATTCAGCGCGCGTTCGATGCAGCCCGGTGCCGCCTGCTGGCACAGGTCGCAGCCGTCCAGGCACAGACGCGCATCAAACAGCACGTCCCGGCTGCGGGAGCGGCTTTCCGGGTTCTGGCACCAGCGACAGCCCAGCGAGCAGCCTTTCAGGAACACCACGGTACGTATACCGGGGCCGTCGTGGGTAGAGTAACGCTGAATATTGAAGATCATGTTTTTCGCCTCTCATCTTGCATATGAAGATTAAATAACTTTCGAATGAAAGTTATCTTGATGCAGGTCAACTCTTGAGCAGGTTTTGTCGTGATAGGGTAAGTGCAGGCTAATTTGAGGGTGACATCATGGAACTTTATCTCGACACATCTGACGTTGCGGCAGTCAAAAAGCTGGCGCGTATCTTCCCGCTGGCGGGCGTGACCACCAACCCAAGCATTGTGGCGGCCGGTAAAACGCCGCTCGACGAACTGCTGCCCGCGCTGCACGACGCGCTGGGCGGTAAAGGCCGTCTGTTCGCGCAGGTGATGGCGACCACCGCCGAAGGGATGGTGGAAGACGCGCGTAAGCTGCGCGCCATCATTAACGATCTGGTGGTGAAAGTGCCGGTGACTGCAGAAGGGCTGGCGGCGATCAAGATGCTGAAGGCGGAAGGGATCCCGACCCTGGGCACGGCGGTCTACGGTGCCGCGCAGGGAATGCTCTCCGCGCTGGCGGGGGCGGAGTATGTGGCGCCTTACGTTAACCGCGTGGACGCGCAGGGCGGGGACGGGATTCAGACCGTAATTGAGCTGCAACAGCTGCTGACGCTGCACGCGCCGCAGTCAAAGGTGTTGGCCGCGAGCTTTAAAACCCCGCGTCAGGCGCTGGACTGCCTGCTGGCAGGCTGCGAGTCCATCACGCTGCCGCTGGACGTGGCGCAGCAGTTTATTACCTCTCCGGCGGTAGACGCAGCGATTGTGAAGTTTGAGCAGGACTGGCAGGGGGCGTTTGGACGGACGTCCATCTGACGCGGTTGCCGGGTGGCGCTGACGCTTACCCGGCCTACGTTCGAGCCGTTGTAGGTCGGGTAAGGCGAAGCCGCCACCCGACTTTTTACTGACTACACACCTCACACCCCGGGTTACGCATCAGCTTCATCTCGCGGAACTGGCAGGTCATCGCGTCATACATCACGATTTTCCCCGCGGCGGGCGTGCCGTAATTCGTCAGCACCTTGATCGCTTCCATTGCCTGCAGTGAACCAATCACGCCGACGAGCGGCGCCATCACGCCCGCCTCAACGCAGGTCAGCGCATTCTCGCCAAACAGACGGCTCAGGCAGCGGTAGCAGGGTTCACCCTCGGCGTACGTGAAGACGCTGATTTGCCCCTCCATGCGGATCGCCGCCCCGGAGACCAGCGGGGTTTTGTGAGCAAAACAGCCCGCGTTGAGCTGATTACGGACGGTGACGTTATCCGTGCAGTCCAGGACCAGATCGTGCCGGGCAATCTGCGCGGAGAGCGCGTCGTCATCCAGCATTGCGTCAATCAGCGTGAACTGAACGTGGGGGTTGATGCGCGCCAGCGCCGCTCTGGCGGATTCCACTTTCGGCTGGCCCACCGTCGCGTCGCTGTGCAGCGTCTGGCGCTGCAGGTTGGACACCGACACAGTATCGAAATCCAGCAGCGTCATGCTTCCTACGCCCGCCGCGGCAAGGTACTGCGCGGCGGCGCAGCCCAGCCCGCCCAGCCCGACGACCAGCACACTGGCCGCCTTGAGCGCTTCCTGACCTTCGAAATCAAACCCGCGCAGCACAATCTGGCGGTTGTAGCGCATCATCTCCTGATCGCTCAGCTCCACCGTCATGTCAGCCTCCGAACAGGTGGTTAAAGCGCTCGACCTCAACCCATTCGCCGGCTTCCACGTTGCCGCGCTCGCGCTCCAGCACGATGAAGCAGTTGCCCAGACTGAAGGAGCTGAAAATGTGCGAACCCTGATGTCCGGTGGTGCTCACTTCGAGCTCGCCGTCCGCACCGCGCGCCAGAATGCCGCGCTGGAAATCGAGACGGCCCGGTGATTTTTTCAACCGCGTGGCGGCACGCACGCGCACGCGTTCCGGCAGCGGGCTGGCCTTGTTGCCGGAAAGCTTCGCCAGCAGCGGGATCGCCAGCTGGTAGAAGGTGAGTGCCGCCGAGACCGGGTTACCCGGCAGGCCGCAGAACCAGCTGTGTGGAAGCTTGCCAAACGCGAACGGTTTGCCCGGCTTGATCGCCAGCTTCCAGAAGGCGATTTCGCCCAGCTCTTCAAGAAGGGTTTTGGTGTAATCCGCTTCGCCCACGGAGACGCCGCCGGAGCTGATGACCACGTCGGCGGATTTATCCGCCTCGATAAACGCCGCGCGCAGTTTTTCCGGGTCGTCTGGAATAATGCCGAGGTTAATCACCTCGCAGCCCAGCTGCTCCAGCATCAGGTGTACCGCCAGGCGGTTGGTGTCGTAAATCTGGCCGTCCTGCAGCGGCTGGCCCGGAAGCTGCAGCTCGTCGCCGGTGGAGAAAACGGCGACGCGCACTTTGCGGATAACATCAACTTCCGCGATGCCGAGCGAGGCCAGCACCGGCAGCTCCGCCACCGTCAGCCTTTGCCCGGCGGCAAAAACGGTCGCGCCGAGGGTGATGTCTTCGCCCGTGCGGCGGATGTTCTGGCCCGCTTTGACGCTGGCGGTAAAACGCACGCCGTCGTCGGTCTGTTCGGTCTCTTCCTGCATGACGACAGCGTCGCAGCCAGCCGGAACTGGCGCGCCGGTCATGATGCGCACGCAGGTGCCCGCAGGCCATTCGCCGCTAAATGGCTGACCCGCAAAGGCTTTACCCGCCACCGGCAGGGCGTTACCCGTCTGGAGATCCGCCAGGCGTACCGCGTAACCGTCCATTGCGGAGTTATCAAACCCCGGCACGTTGAGCGGGGAGACGATATCGCGTGCGGCAATACGGCCAAAACAGCGCACGAGGGGCAGCGTCTCAACGTCATGCAGCGGGGAAACTCGGTCAAGCATCTGCGTGAGTGCCGTCTCAAGCGGCATCAGTCCGGCGGTAAAATCCATGGTGGGCTCCTGCGGAGTAACAACGAAAGCGTCCATTATGGCAGAAAAGTGCGGCTAACTGTATGACCGGAGGGTGTACGCTTTACATCACTGTTACGTCTTTCTATATTCAAAAATCATCTGAAGTTTCGTCGACGATAATGATATTTATAGAAAAAGCCGCAAAACAGGCTAACGGGTGATGCGAATGGTTAAGGCGGTAATCGCAATTCATGGCGGGGCCGGGGCAATCACCCGTGCACAGCTCACTCCTGAGCAGGAAAAGCGCTACATCGACGCGCTGTACGCCATTGTCGAAACGGGCCAGAAAATGCTGGAAGCGGGCGAGAGCGCGCTGGACGTGGTCACCGAGGCGGTACGCCTGCTGGAGGAGTGCCCGTTATTTAATGCGGGGATCGGTTCGGTCTTTACCCGGGATGAAACCCACGAGCTGGATGCCTGCGTCATGGACGGTATCTCCCTGAAAGCGGGGGCCGTGGCAGGCGTCAGCCACCTGCGTAACCCGGTGCTGGCCGCGCGTCTGGTGATGGAAGAGAGCCCGCACGTGCTGCTGACGGGCGCGGGGGCGGAGAGGTTTGCCTTCGAACACGGAATGGCGCCGGTATCGCCCGATCTGTTTTCCACAGAGGCGCGCTATCAGCAGCTGCTGGACGCCCGTTCGGCGGGTATGACGCAGCTTGACCATACTGCGCCGCTGGATGAGCGCAGCAAAATGGGCACGGTCGGCGCGGTGGCGCTCGACAAAGCGGGCAACCTCGCGGCGGCAACCTCCACGGGCGGGATGACCAACAAGCTCCCCGGACGCGTGGGCGACAGCCCGCTGCCGGGCGCCGGCTGCTATGCCAATAACGCGACGGCGGCGGTGTCGTGTACCGGCACCGGGGAAGTGTTTATTCGTGCCCTTGCGGCCTACGACATCACCGCGCTGATGGATTACGGCGGTTTAAGCCTCAGCGAAGCCTGCGAGCGCGTGGTGATGGAGAAACTGCCTGCCCTGGGCGGCGTCGGCGGACTCATTGCTGTGGATCGCGAGGGCAACGTGGCCCTGCCGTTCAACAGTGAAGGCATGTACCGCGCCTGGGGCTATGCCGGCGATGAGCCGAGCACGGGGATCTATCGTGAATAAGGGGGCAGCGCGTGCCGCACAGTGAAGAGCTGGACAACCGCGAAGTGCTGGCTGTCCATCAGCTGAATATTGCGTTTCAGGAAGAGCGGCAGTTCATCCCCGCAGTACAGAATTTATCGTTCACGCTCAGGCGCGGCGAGACGCTGGCGATTGTTGGCGAATCCGGCTCCGGGAAATCGGTCACCGCGCTGGCGCTGATGCGCCTGCTGGAACAGACGGGCGGGCAAATCAGCAGCGAGAAAATGCTGCTGCGCCGCCGTAACCGTCAGGTCATTGATTTAAACGAGCTGAGCGGCGCGCAGATGCAGGGCGTGCGCGGGGCGGACATTGCGATGATCTTTCAGGAGCCGATGACCTCCCTGAACCCGGTGTTCCCGGTCGGGGAACAAATTGCCGAGTCCATCCGCCTGCATCAGGGGCTAAGCGGTGATGAAGCGCTCAACGAGGCCCGACGCATGCTGGAGCTGGTGCGCATTCCGGAGGCGCAGGCCATCCTGGGCCGCTATCCGCATCAGCTTTCCGGCGGCATGCGCCAGCGGGTGATGATTGCCATGGCGCTCTCCTGCCGTCCAGCTGTGCTAATTGCCGATGAACCAACGACGGCGCTGGACGTGACGATTCAGGCGCAGATCCTGCAGCTCATCAAGGTGCTGCAGCAGGAGATGGAGATGGGGGTGATTTTCATCACCCACGATATGGGCGTGGTCGCCGATATCGCCGATCGGGTGCTGGTGATGCACAAGGGCAGCGCGGTGGAAACCGGACCGGTTGAACAGATTTTTCACGCGCCCGCGCATCCTTACACCAAAGCGCTGCTGGCGGCGGTTCCGCGCCTGGGGGCGATGAACGGCAGCGATCTGCCGCGTCGTTTTCCGTTGATTTCCCTGGAGGCGTCTGAGCCGCAGGAGGAGGAACGCGAGCAGGACACCGTGGTGCCGGGCAAGCCCATTCTGGAAGTGCGCAATCTGGTCACGCGTTTTCCGCTGCGCAGCGGTGTACTGAACCGCGTAAAGCGCGAAGTGCACGCGGTGGAAAACGTCAGCTTCGACCTCTGGCCGGGCGAAACGCTGGCGCTGGTAGGGGAGTCCGGCTGCGGTAAATCCACGACCGGGCGCGCGTTGCTCCGTCTGGTGGACGCGCAGGAGGGAAGCATTACCTTTAACGGCGAGCGCATTGATACCCTTCCGGACAGCAGGCTGCAGGCGGTGCGGCGGGATATTCAGTTTATTTTTCAGGATCCGTATGCCTCCCTCGATCCGCGACATACGGTGGGGTATTCGATCATGGAGCCGCTGCGGGTGCATAACCTGCTCGACGGCGAGGCGGCGCAGCGTCGCGTGGCCTGGCTGCTGGAGCGCGTTGGCCTGAAGCCGGAACACGCCTGGCGTTATCCGCACGAGTTTTCCGGCGGGCAGCGGCAGCGTATCTGCATCGCCCGCGCGCTGGCGCTGAACCCGAAAGTGGTGATTGCGGATGAATCCGTCTCGGCGCTGGATGTCTCTATCCGGGCGCAAATCATCAATCTGCTGCTGGATTTACAGCGGGATATGGGGATCGCCTTCCTGTTTATCTCGCACGACATGGCGGTGGTTGAGCGCATTAGCCATCGCGTGGCGGTGATGTTTATGGGGCAAATCGTGGAAATCGGGCCGCGAAGGGCGGTGTTCGAGAACCCACAGCACCCTTATACCCGCAAGCTCATCGCGGCGGTCCCGGTCGCCGATCCGGCGCATCGTCACGGCCAGCGCGTGCTGCTGCAGGATGAAATGCCGAGCAATATTCGTAAACGCGGCGAGGCCGTGGAGCGCGTGGCGCTGCGTGAGGTCGGTCCGGGTCATTTCGTGGCTCCCCCGCGTCAGGACAATGCCTTTTCGCGGTTATAACTTTCAACAGGCAGGAGAACATAATGGTTACATTTGTAGCGCGTAGATGGTTGTTAGCCGCGAGCGTGACGGCAGCCCTGGCCGCTGCCCCCGCGTTCGCTGCCAAAGATGTGGTGGTCGCCGTCGGCTCTAACTTCACCACGCTGGATCCGTATGACGCTAACGACACGCTCTCCCAGGCGGTGGCGAAATCGTTCTACCAGGGCCTGTTTGGCCTGGATAAAGAGATGAAGCTTAAAAACGTGCTGGCGGAGGGGTACACCGTTTCGGATGACGGGCTGGTGTACACCATTAAGCTCAAAACCGGGGTGAGGTTCCAGGACGGCACCGACTTTAATGCGGACGCGGTGAAGGTAAACCTCGATCGCGCCAGCAATCCTGAGAACAGCCTCAAGCGTTATAACCTCTATAAAAACATCGCCAAAACCGAGGTGGTCGACCCGGCGACGGTAAAAATCACCCTGAAAGAGCCGTTCTCCGCGTTTATCAATATCCTGGCGCACCCGGCGACGGCGATGATCTCCCCTGCCGCGCTGAAGAAATACGGCAAGGAGATTGGCTTCCACCCGGTGGGTACCGGTCCGTACGAGCTGGTCACCTGGAACCAGACCGATTTTGTGAAGGTGAAGAAATACGCGGGCTACTGGCAGAAAGGGCTGCCGAAGCTGGACACCATCACCTGGCGTCCGGTGGTGGATAACAATACCCGTGCGGCGATGCTGCAAACCGGCGAGGCGCAGTTTGCCTTCCCGGTCCCGTACGAGCAGGCCGCCATTCTGGAGAAAAACAGCAAGCTGGAGCTGGTCGCCAGCCCGTCGATCATGCAGCGCTACATCAGCATGAACGTCACGCAAAAGCCGTTCGATAATCCGAAGGTGCGCGAAGCCATTAACTATGCCATTAACCGTCAGGCGCTGGTGAAGGTCGCTTTTGCGGGCTATGCCACCCCGGCCACCGGCGTGCTGCCGCCGGCTATCGCGTATGCGCAAAGCTATCAGCCGTGGCCGTACGATCCGGCCAAAGCGCGCGAGCTGCTGAAAGAGGCGGGCTATCCGAACGGCTTTAGCACCACGCTGTGGTCGTCGCATAACCACAGTACCGCCCAGAAGGTGCTGCAGTTTACCCAGCAGCAGCTGGCGCAGGTGGGGATTAAGGCGCAGGTTACCGCCATGGATGCCGGGCAGCGTGCGGCAGAGGTCGAGGGGAAAGGGCAGAAAGAGAGCGGGGTGAGGATGTTCTACACCGGCTGGTCGGCCTCGACCGGTGAAGCCGACTGGGCGCTGTCGCCGCTGTTTGCCTCGCAGAACTGGCCGCCAACCCTGTTCAATACCGCATTCTACAGCAACCCGCAGGTGGACAAAGACCTGGCTGACGCGCTGAAAACCACCAAACCGGAGGAGAAAGCACGCCTCTACAAGGACGCGCAGGACATCATCTGGAAAGAGTCGCCGTGGGTGCCGCTGGTGGTGGAGAAACTGGTGTCAGCCCATAACAAAGCGTTGACCGGGTTCTACATCATGCCGGACACGGGCTTTAGCTTTGACGATGCGGATTTAAAATAACGCCCATGCTGAACTATGTTTGTAAACGCCTGCTGGGGCTTATCCCGACGCTGCTGATTGTGGCGGTGCTGGTGTTTTTGTTTGTCCATATGCTGCCGGGCGATCCGGCGCGTCTGGTTGCCGGGCCTGAAGCGGATGCCACGGTCATTGAGCTGGTGCGTAAACAGCTGGGTCTTGACCAGCCGCTGTATATGCAGTTTCTGCACTATATTGGCAACGTTCTGCAGGGCGATTTTGGTATCTCGATGGTGTCGCGTCGTCCGGTGTCGGAGGAGATCGCCACCCGCTTTATGCCCACGTTCTGGTTAACGATAGCCAGCATGAGCTGGGCCGTGGTGTTCGGACTTGGCGCCGGGATTGTGGCGTCCGTCTGGCGTAACCGCTGGCCGGACAAGCTCGGCATGGCGCTGGCGGTGACCGGCATCTCCTTCCCGGCGTTCGCGCTGGGGATGCTGCTGATGCAGATCTTCTCCGTTGAGCTGGGCTGGCTGCCCACCGTCGGGGCCGATACCTGGAAGCATTACATCCTGCCCTCGATGACGCTGGGGGCTGCCGTGTCGGCGGTAATGGCCCGTTTTACCCGCGCCTCGTTCGTTGACGTGCTGAGCGAAGATTATATTCGCACCGCGCGGGCGAAAGGGGTCAGCGAGAAGTGGGTCATTCTCAAGCACGGGTTCCGCAATGCGATGATCCCGGTGGTGACGATGATGGGGCTGCAGTTTGGCTTCCTGCTGGGCGGCTCTATCGTGGTGGAAAAGGTCTTCAACTGGCCGGGGCTGGGACGTCTGCTGGTCGATTCCGTCGAGATGCGCGACTACCCGGTGATTCAGGCGGAAGTCCTGCTTTTCTCGCTGGAGTTTATTCTTATCAACCTCGTGGTGGACGTGCTCTACGCCGCCATTAACCCGGCCATCAGGTATAAGTAAGATGCGATTATTGAACTGGCGGCGTCAGGCCGTATTAAACGCCATGCCGGGGCTAAAACCGGACCACATCCGCACCCCGTGGTCTGAATTCTGGCGGCGTTTCCGCCGCCAGCCGGTCGCGATGACGGCGGGGCTGTTCGTGCTGCTGCTGATCGTGGTGGCGATCGTGGCGCCGTGGGTGGCGCCGTTTGATGCGGAAAACTATTTTGACTACGACCGCCTGAACGACGGGCCCTCGATGCTCCACTGGTTCGGCGTGGACTCTCTCGGGCGGGATATCTTTAGCCGGGTGCTGGTGGGGGCGCAGATCTCGCTCGCCGCCGGGGTGTTTGCGGTGCTGATCGGCGCGGCAATCGGGATCGTGCTGGGGCTGGTCGCCGGCTATTACGAAGGCTGGTGGGACCGCATCATCATGCGCATCTGCGACGTGCTGTTTGCCTTCCCCGGCATTCTGCTGGCGATTGCCGTGGTGGCGATCATGGGCAGCGGCATGGCCAACGTCATCATTGCGGTCGCGGTGTTTTCGATTCCGGCCTTTGCCCGCCTGGTGCGCGGCAACACGCTGGTGCTGAAACAGCAGACCTTCATCGAGTCGGCCCGCAGTATGGGGGCCAGCGATGCGACCATCCTCTTCAGCCATATTCTGCCGGGGACGGTGTCGTCCATCGTGGTCTACTTCACCATGCGTATCGGCGTGTCGATAATCTCGGCGGCCAGCCTGTCGTTTCTGGGGTTAGGGGCACAGCCCCCGTCGCCGGAGTGGGGCGCGATGCTGAACGAGGCGAGGGCCGATATGGTGATTGCGCCGCACGTGGCGATTTTCCCGAGCCTGGCGATTTTCCTGACCGTGCTGGCGTTTAACCTGCTGGGGGATGGGCTGCGCGACGCGCTGGATCCGAGGATAAAGGGGTAGTGCAGTGAAATGTGCCGGGTGGCGGCTTCGCCTTACCCGGCCTACAAAAGCGGAGTGGGGGGAATTAAACCCGGCTACCCCACAGGTCATACTCATCCGCGTTTTCAACCTTCACGCGAATAATATCACCCGGCTTAACGTTGGTTTCGCCATTCAGGTACACCGCGCCGTCGATTTCAGGGGCGTCCGCCATGCTGCGGCCAATCGCGCCTTCTTCGTCCACTTCGTCGATGATAACCATGATCTCGCGGCCCACTTTTTCCTGCAGACGCTCGGCAGAAATCTGCTGCTGAAGCTGCATGAAGCGGTTCCAGCGCTCCTCTTTCACCTCTTCCGGCACCTGGTCCGCCAGCTCGTTGGCGGTTGCGCCTTCCACCGGGCTGTACTTGAAGCAGCCTACGCGGTCCAGACGCGCTTCTTTCAGGAAGTCGAGCAGCATCTGGAAGTCTTCTTCGGTTTCACCCGGGAAGCCGACGATAAAGGTGGAGCGCAGGGTCAGGTCCGGGCAGATCTCACGCCACTGCTTGATGCGCGCCAGCTGGCGGTCAACGGAGCCAGGGCGCTTCATCAGCTTCAGGATACGCGGGCTCGCGTGCTGCAGTGGGATGTCCAGGTACGGCAGAATTTTGCCTTCCGCCATCAGCGGGATGACGTCGTCAACGTGCGGGTATGGGTAAACGTAGTGCAGACGCGTCCAGATACCGAGTTTGGACAGCTGTTCGCACAGGCCGACCATGCTGGTTTTCACCGGCTCGCCGTTGTGGAAGCCGGAGCGGTGCTTCACGTCCACGCCATAAGCTGAAGTGTCCTGGGAGATGACCAGCAGCTCCTTCACGCCCGCGTCGGCCAGACGTTTGGCTTCAGCAAGCACTTCGCCAATGGGACGGCTCACCAGATCGCCACGCATGGACGGGATGATGCAGAAGGTACAGCGATGGTTACAGCCTTCGGAAATCTTCAGGTACGCGTAGTGGCGCGGCGTCAGCTTCACGCCCTGTTCCGGCACCAGGCTCAGGAACGGGTTGTGTTTGGGTTTTGGCACGTAGTGATGAACATGTTGCAGCACCTGCTCGTAGCTGTGCGGGCCGGTGATCTCCAGCACCTTCGGGTGCACTTCGCGGATCTGGTCTTCTTTCGCGCCCAGACAGCCGGTCACGATCACTTTGCCGTTTTCGGTCAGCGCTTCACCGATGGCTTCCAGTGACTCCTGGACCGCGCTGTCGATAAACCCGCAGGTATTAACGATCACCATATCGGCGTTGTCGTAGCTTGGCACCACGTCATAGCCCTCGGTGCGCAGTTCGGTCAGGATGCGTTCTGAATCCACCAGGTTTTTCGGGCAGCCCAGGGAGACGAAGCCGATTTTCGGCTGGTGCGTAACATTGCTCATAGGTTAAAAATTCATCAATTATGGAGTTATCAGGGCGGGATTTTACAGCGTATCGCGGGGGATTTATACACTCTTTGCAAGGCGGATGCGTCGGGCCGAGGTTGTAACATTGTAAATAATGTTAATCAGTTAATAAAAATTGATCCCAGGCATTAAACTGTACAAAAAATGTACTTATTCTGACTATGCACCATGGCTGACAGAGGAGGAAAGAGCATGACCGTTGACAGACTAAAACGCGATCTGCTGAACAAGCTGATCAACGCCCGAATCGACCTGGCCGCGTACCTGCAGTTGAGGAAGGCAAAAGGGTATATGTCAGTCAGCGAAAGCGAACATCTGCGTGATAACCTGTTTGAACTGTGTAATTTCATGCGTGAAAAAGCACCGACCCTGAAGGCGAACGGCGGCGAAAGCGAAGAAATCGCGCTGCGCCGCGCCACCGAAGTGCTCTCCATCGCAGGGGTGTGTCTGATGAACGGACGCCACGACTGCCCGAACTTTATCGCCGTAAACGCGGAGAAGCTTGAAAACTGCCTGACAACGCTCTCTCTATGCATCATGTGTCTGAACGAGCACAAACAGCTCGAACAGCACTGATCCCGGGGGAGGCAACTCCCCCTTCTGCTTAAGCTTTTGTAAAAGTGGTAACGCGCCCGGACGCAATGGCTAATCTTTATGCCATATGCCGATAAAGGAGCGCGTTATGCCTCGATCCTCGCTGCTTTCCCTGCCTGCTTTATTTATTTCGTTTTCACTTCTTGCTGCGCCAGAGGCGGTGACGGTCGAGGTGCTGCAAAACAGACTCGATCATCCCTGGTCTCTGGCGTTCCTGCCGGATAATGACGGGCTGCTGGTGACCCTGAAGGGGGGGCAGCTCAAACGCTGGCAGGCCGGAAAAGGGCTCTCCGATCCGATTGTCGGCGTACCGAAGGTCTGGGCAAACGGTCAGGGAGGATTGCTGGATGTGGTATTGGCGCCGGATTTTGAGAAGTCGCGCCGCGTCTGGCTGAGCTACGCCGAGGCCGGGCATGACGGCAAAGCCGGAACGGCGGTGGGCTATGGCCGTCTGAACGACGACTATTCCCGCATCGAGGGATTCCAGGTGGCGTTCCGTCAGATGCCGAAACTCTCAACCGGTAACCATTTTGGCGGGCGGCTGGTGTTCGACGGCAAAGGCTCTCTCTTTATTGGACTCGGCGAGAACAATCAGCGTCCGACGGCGCAGGATCTGGATAAATTGCAGGGCAAAGTGGTGCGCCTCACCGAAGACGGGAAAGTCCCGTCGGATAACCCCTTCGTGAACACCCCCGGTGCGCGACCCGAAATCTGGTCTTACGGCATTCGCAACCCGCAGGGGATGGCGATGAACCCCTGGAGCGACACGCTGTGGCTGAACGAGCACGGCCCGCGCGGCGGGGATGAGATCAACATTCCGGAGAAAGGTAAGAACTACGGCTGGCCGCTGGCCACGCACGGCATTAACTACAGCGGCCTGAAAATCCCGGAAGCCAAAGGCGAGCACGTTGAGGGCACCGAGAAGCCGCTGTTCGTCTGGAAAGTCTCACCCGCGGTGAGCGGAATGGCGTTCTACAACAGCGACGTTTTCCCGCAGTGGAAAAACAAGCTGTTTATCGGCGCGCTGAAGGAGAAGGACGTTATCGTGCTGAGCGTGGAGGGAAACAAGGTGACGGAGGACGGGCGCATTCTGGGCGACCGGGACCAGCGTATTCGCGACGTGCGGGTGGGGCCGGATGGATATCTGTATGTCCTGACCGACGAGACGGACGGGCAACTGTTGAAAGTCAGCCCGTCCGGCGCGTAATCAGGTGACCGGGATCATCACGACGTTACGGTAAGCCGGACGATCGCTCAGCTGTTTAAGCCAGCGCTCAAGGTGAGGGCGCGGCGTCCATTTCAGGCCCATGTTGGTCAGGTTCCAGACGAATGGCGCCACGGCGATATCGCCTGTGCCGAACGTCTCGCCGGAGAACCAGGCGTGCTTCGCCAGCTCGTCATCCATCATCGCAAACAGATTTTCGCAGGCATCCTGCGCGGCGTGAATCGCAGGATAGTCGCGTTCAGCTTCCGGCGTGCGGATAAGCCCCATCAGGATCACGCGGTGGGTTGGGGACAGCGTCTGGTTTGCCCAGTCCATCCACTTTTCGCCCTGGGCGCGCCGGGCCGGGTTTTCAACCCACAGGCGTCCCTGACCGTACTGGGCGGCGAGGTAACGGACAATGGTGTTGGACTCCCAAAGCGTCGCGTCTGTTTCATCATCGCGTAGCAGCGGCACCAGGCCGTTCGGGTTCATGGCCAGATAGTCGGCCTCCTTGTTCACGCCGAACGCCATGCCAGCCATGATTTGATTGAACGGTAAATCCAGCTCTTCCAGCGTCCAGAGCACTTTCTTAACGTTGGTCGAATTATTCCTGCCCCACAGCGTAATCATATTTACTCCCGATGAGATGTGAATCCGAGTCAGCCTTTCGCCATGGTGAGATAAACCTAACAATTACGCAACAGAAGACAAAAAAATCGTCTTAATCAAAGCGTATCTGAATGTTATTGCATAAACTTTAATAACTTTACCCTCGTTGGGTTTCTTTAACGGTTTTAGTGCGCTATTACTCATCGCTTCTTGCGACACGGTGATGTGACGTAATTTTTGAATGGACACTCGGGTGGCATTTATGACGCGTAAAATGACTTCTCTGCGCAGCCTGGCGGCAGGCTCTGCGCTTCTTTTCCTGTTTGCACCAACGCTCTACGCAGCTGAACAGGCTGCGCCAGAAGCGCCGCCAGTGGATGCGCGCGCCTGGATCCTGATGGACTACGCCAGCGGTAAAGTGCTGGCGGAAGGGAATGCGGATGAGAAACTCGATCCGGCAAGCCTGACCAAAATCATGACCAGCTATGTGGTGGGCCAGGCGCTGAAAGCGGGCAAGATCAAGCTGGACGATATGGTGACCATCGGGAAGGACGCGTGGGCGACCGGCAACCCGGCCCTGCGGGGTTCTTCCGTGATGTTCCTGAAGCCAGGGGATCAGGTTTCCGTTTCCGATCTGAATAAAGGGGTGATTATTCAGTCGGGAAATGATGCGTGCATCGCGCTGGCCGATTACGTTGCCGGCAGCCAGGATTCTTTCATTGGTTTGATGAATGGCTACGCGCAAAAGCTGGGCCTGACCAATACAACCTTTAAAACCGTTCACGGTCTGGATGCGCCGGGTCAGTTCAGCACCGCACGCGACATGGCGCTGCTGGGGAAAGCGCTGATCCACGACGTGCCGGATGAATACGCCATCCACAAAGAGAAAGAGTTTACCTTCAACAAAATTCGCCAGCCGAACCGCAACCGCCTGCTGTGGAGCAGCAACGTCAATGTGGACGGGATGAAAACCGGCACCACGGCGGGGGCAGGCTACAACCTGGTGGCTTCCGCGACCCAGGGCGACATGCGCCTGATTTCGGTGGTGCTGGGCACCAAAACCGACCGAATTCGCTTTAACGAATCCGAAAAACTGCTGACCTGGGGCTTCCGCTTCTATGAAACCGTGACGCCGATTAAGCCGGATGCCACGTTCGTCAGCCAGCGCGTCTGGTTTGGTGACAAGAGCGAAGTGAACCTAGGCGCGGGTGAGGCGGGCTCGGTGACCATTCCGCGCGGCCAACTGAAAAACCTGAAGGCCAGCTACACCCTGACTGACCCGCAGCTTACGGCTCCGCTGAAAAAGGGCCAGGTGGTCGGGACGATTGATTTCCAGCTTAACGGCAAGTCGATTGAACAGCGTCCGCTGATTGTGATGGAAGCGGTGGAAGAGGGCGGCTTCTTCAGCCGGATGTGGGATTTCGTGATGATGAAATTCCACGGGTGGTTTGGCAGCTGGTTTAGCTAAGTTTTTTTTGCCGGGTGGCGCTGCGCT
>NZ_ALNS01000015.1:0-102853 GCF_000286655.1 Enterobacter sp. SST3
TGCCGCTGGCTGCCAGAACGCTTGGGGACATTTCGCGTTTACCCAAGTCCTTGAAAGTTTTACTTGAAAATCTCTTGCGCTGGCAGGACGGTGAATCCGTCACGCTCGATGATATCCAGGCGCTGGCAGGGTGGCTTGAGAAGGCCCATGCCGACAGAGAAATCGCCTACCGCCCGGCAAGGGTACTGATGCAGGACTTTACCGGTGTTCCGGCCGTGGTTGATTTAGCCGCGATGCGCGAAGCCGTGAAGCGTCTCGGCGGAGATACGGCAAAGGTTAACCCGCTTTCCCCTGTTGACCTCGTCATTGACCACTCCGTGACCGTTGACCACTTCGGTGATGACGATGCGTTTGGTGAAAACGTTCGTCTCGAGATGGAGCGTAACCACGAGCGCTACGTCTTCCTGAAGTGGGGACAGCAGGCGTTCAGCCGATTTAGCGTGGTACCGCCAGGCACCGGCATTTGTCACCAGGTAAACCTTGAATATCTGGGTAAAGCCGTCTGGAGCGAATTGCAGGATAAAGAGTGGGTGGCTTATCCGGACACGCTGGTGGGCACGGATTCACATACCACCATGATCAACGGTCTGGGCGTGCTGGGCTGGGGCGTCGGCGGTATTGAAGCGGAAGCCGCCATGCTCGGCCAGCCAGTATCCATGCTTATTCCGGATGTGGTGGGCTTCAAGCTCACCGGAAAACTGTCTGAAGGCATTACCGCCACCGATCTGGTGCTGACCGTCACCCAGATGCTGCGCAAGCATGGTGTGGTAGGCAAGTTTGTCGAATTCTACGGTGACGGACTGGATTCACTGCCGCTGGCCGACCGCGCCACCATTGCCAATATGGCGCCGGAATACGGTGCCACCTGCGGCTTTTTCCCCATTGACGACGTCACGCTGGAGTACATGCGCCTCAGCGGCCGCAGCGAAGAGCAGGTCGCGCTGGTGGAAGCGTACACCAAAGCGCAGGGCATGTGGCGCAATCCGGGCGATGAGCCTGTTTTCACCAGCACGCTTGAACTCGATATGGGAAGCGTCGAAGCGAGCCTCGCGGGGCCGAAACGCCCGCAGGACAGGGTTGCGCTGACCGACGTGCCGAAAGCGTTTGCCGACAGCAATGCCCTTGAAGTGAACGTGGCGCAGAAAGACCATCGTCCCGTCGACTATGTTCTGAACGGACATCAGTATCAGCTTCCGGACGGCGCGGTTGTGATTGCCGCGATTACCTCCTGCACCAACACGTCCAACCCCAGCGTATTAATGGCGGCCGGTCTGCTGGCTAAGAAAGCGGTAGAGCTTGGGCTAAAACCTCAACCGTGGGTTAAGGCCTCGCTGGCGCCGGGCTCCAAAGTGGTGTCGGATTACCTGGCTCAGGCCAAACTGACGCCGTACCTGGACGAGCTGGGCTTTAACCTCGTGGGCTACGGCTGTACGACCTGTATTGGTAATTCCGGGCCACTGCCTGAACCTATCGAAACGGCGATCAAGCAGGGTGACCTGACGGTCGGCGCCGTACTGTCCGGTAACCGAAACTTTGAAGGGCGCATTCACCCGCTGGTAAAAACCAACTGGCTTGCTTCGCCGCCGCTGGTGGTGGCTTATGCCCTGGCCGGGAACATGAATATCAACCTGGTGACCGATCCGATTGGTCACGATCGTAAGAATGATCCTGTCTATCTGAAAGATATTTGGCCTTCTTCACGTGAAATCGCGCTGGCCGTTGAGAAGGTTTCTACCGAGATGTTCCGCAAAGAGTACGCGGAGGTCTTTGAAGGCACGCCGGAATGGAAAGCCATCAACGTTGCAGGTTCGGATACCTATGGCTGGCAGGATGACTCGACCTATATTCGTCTGTCGCCGTTCTTTGATGAGATGCTGGCCGAGCCGGCGCCGCTTAAGGATATTCACGGCGCGCGTATCCTGGCCATGCTGGGGGATTCCGTCACGACGGACCATATCTCTCCGGCGGGGAGCATCAAAGCCGATAGCCCGGCAGGCCGCTATCTGCAAAACCGGGGGGTGGAACGCCGCGATTTTAACTCCTACGGTTCGCGCCGTGGTAACCATGAAGTCATGATGCGCGGGACCTTTGCCAACATCCGCATTCGTAACGAAATGGTGCCGGGCGTGGAAGGGGGCATGACGCGTCATCTGCCTGGAACGGAAGTCGTGTCGATCTATGATGCGGCCGTTAAATACCAACAGGAAGGGACGCCGCTGGCGGTGATTGCCGGGAAAGAGTACGGTTCCGGCTCCAGCCGCGACTGGGCGGCGAAAGGCCCGCGCCTGCTTGGCGTTCGGGTGGTCATCGCCGAATCGTTCGAACGTATTCACCGTTCGAATCTGATCGGCATGGGGATCCTGCCGCTTGAGTTCCCGCAGGGCGTGACGCGTAAAACGCTGGGTCTGACCGGGGAAGAGCAGATTGATATTAGCGGCCTGCAAAACCTGCAGCCGGGTAAAACGGTGCCGGTAACGTTAACGCGGTCAGACGGGAAAACCGAGGTGCTGGATTGTCGGTGCCGTATTGATACGGCAACCGAGCTGACCTACTACCAGAACGACGGCATTTTACATTATGTGATTCGTAAGATGCTGGATTGATGAAACGAGCCCGGCACGCATGCCGGGCTCAGACTGCTGACAAAGTGCTTGATGTACGTTTCGCCCGGCGGCGCTACGCTTGCACGGGCCTACAAATTACAGTAGGCCGGGTAAGCGCAGCGTCACCCGGCAAAAAATGGCTAAGTTGTTGATAACAGGGTTTGTCATCAATTTTCAGGTAGCATCACTCTTTCAGCAGATGGCCCATTTTGGCGGCTTTGGTATCAAGGTAGTGGGCATTTTTCGGGTTACGGCCGACAATCAGCGGTACTCGTTCAACGATGTTAATCCCGGCTTCGGTCAGGATTTCCACTTTTTTCGGGTTATTGGTCAGCAGACGAACTTCGTCTACGCCCAGCAGCTTGAACATATCGGCGCACAGGGTGAAGTCACGTTCATCAGCCGCAAAACCGAGCTGATGGTTGGCTTCAACCGTATCGTAGCCCTGGTCCTGAAGCGCGTAGGCGCGAATTTTATTCAGCAAACCAATATTACGCCCTTCCTGACGGTGATAAAGCAGCACGCCGCGGCCTTCTTCAGCAATATGAGAAAGGGCCGCTTCCAGCTGGAAACCGCAATCACAGCGCAGGCTGAACAGCGCGTCGCCGGTGAGACACTCTGAATGGACGCGGGACAGCACCGGCGTCTGCCCTGAAATGTCGCCATAAACCAGTGCGACATGATCCTGTCCGGTTGCCAGTTCTTCAAAACCCACCATCAGGAAATCGCCCCATGGGGTTGGCAGTTTGGCTTCTGCCACACGTTTAAGCTGCATGTGATTCTCCAGAGTAGGCTGACACGTTTCGTGCCTGTGCCCTGTTTTGCTTTCTGTATCAGTTTATTTTGCCACAAGCTCAGCAGGTTCGCCTAATGGGCACCATGCGATATGACCGTTAAAAGCACGATCCGACATCTCCACCCAGCGAACAAATTTCAGTTATGATTGTGACGCTTAGCAAAAAGGAGAAGACATGCATTCAATAGCCAGACGTACGGCAGCAGGTGCGGCCATTTTACTGATTATGCCTTTGGCCGTATGGCTTTCAGGGTGGATGTGGCAGCCCGGGCAGAACGCCACGTGGCTGAAAACGTTATACTGGATTACGGAAACGGTCACCCAGCCCTGGGGAGTTATCACCCACGTCCTCCTGTGCGCCTGGTTTCTGTGGTGCCTACGCTTTCGTCTGCGCGCGGCGCTAATGCTCTTTGCGATCCTCGGCGGCGCTATCCTTATCGGTCAGGGCGTAAAATCCTGGGTGAAAGATCGCGTTCAGGAGCCGCGTCCTTTTGTCGTCTGGCTGGAAAAAACGCACCATGTTCCGGTGGATGAGTTCTACACTTTAAAGCGTAAAGATCGTGGCGCACTGGTGAAAGAACAGCTTGCGGAACAGCAGGATATCCCGAAATTCTTGCGTAAACACTGGCAGAAAGAGACCGGGTTCGCGTTTCCCTCCGGCCACACCATGTTTGCGGCCAGCTGGGCGCTGCTGGGGGTTGGGCTGCTTTGGCCTAGACGTCGAACGGTCACCATCGTGATTTTACTGGTCTGGGCGACGGGAGTGATGGGCAGCCGCTTACTGCTGGGGATGCACTGGCCACGGGACCTGGTCGTCGCCACGCTCATCTCGTGGATGCTGGTGATGTTGGCGACCTGGCTGGCTGAACGATTCTGCGGCCCGCTAACGCCACCGCCGGAAGAGAAAGAAGAAATAGCCGAAAGGGACCAAACGGACGCCTGAAGGTTGATATTGCGCATTTTGCCCATAGATCCATGACTGGCGCGTCACTTTTTCCATTTCGCGCCCGTCACTAAAATGGTAGTTTATAAGGCTGATTGCGGTAAGTTGAACATACTTTATTCGCTTGAACCACATAACGGGAAGTAATGTGAAATATTTACTCATTTTCTTACTGGTATTGGCGATTTTTGTCATTTCAGTCACATTGGGTGCACAAAACGATCAGCAGGTGACGTTTAACTATCTGCTGGCTCAGGGCGAGTATCGCGTGTCGAGCCTGCTCGCGGTCTTATTTGCTGCAGGCTTTGCCATTGGCTGGCTGGTTTGCGGTTTGTTCTGGTTAAAAGTCCGTGTTTCGCTTGCGCGCGCTGAACGTAAAATCAAACGACTCGAACATCACATTGCGCCTGCGTCCGACATGCCGGAAAGCTCTGGCGTGCCGGTCGTGAAGGAATAATCGACGATGCTGGAGTTGTTGTTTCTGCTTTTGCCTGTCGCCGCAGCCTATGGCTGGTATATGGGCCGCAGAAGTGCGCAACAAACAAAACAGGATGAGGCCAATCGGCTCTCCCGCGACTACGTTGCGGGGGTGAACTTCCTCCTGAGCAATCAGCAGGACAAAGCGGTAGACCTGTTCCTCGACATGCTGAAAGAGGATACGGGGACCGTAGAAGCCCATCTCACTCTCGGTAACCTGTTCCGCTCTCGCGGCGAGGTTGACCGCGCCATCCGTATCCACCAGACCCTGATGGAAAGCGCGTCTCTGACTTACGAACAGCGTCTCCTGGCGGTACAACAGCTGGGCCGAGACTATATGGCCGCGGGGCTGTACGATCGCGCTGAAGATATGTTCACCCAGCTGGTAGATGAAACGGATTTCCGCATTGGCGCGCTGCAGCAGTTGCTGCAGATTTACCAGGCCACCAGCGACTGGCAGAAAGCCATTGATACGGCTGAACGTCTGGTGAAGCTGGGTAAAGATAAGCAGCGTGTTGAGATCGCCCATTTCTACTGTGAGCTTGCCCTTCAGCAGATGGGCAATGACGACATGGACAAAGCCATGACGTTGCTGAAGAAAGGTGCCGCCGCGGACCGCAACAGCGCCCGTATCTCCATCATGATGGGGCGCGTTTTTATGGCGAATGGCGACTACGCCAAAGCCGTTGAAAGCCTGCTGCGGGTTATCGACCAGGACAAAGAGCTGGTCAGTGAAACGCTGGAAATGCTGCAAACCTGCTATCAACAGCTGGACAAGCGGGAAGAGTGGGTGGCATTTCTGCGTCGCTGCGTGGAAGAGAATACCGGCGCAACCGCGGAACTGATGCTTGCTGACGTTGTTGAGCAGTATGAGGGGGGCGACACCGCGCAGGTCTATATCACCCGACAGCTTCAGCGTCATCCGACCATGCGGGTCTTCCATAAGCTGATGGATTACCACCTGAACGACGCGGAAGAAGGGCGCGCGAAAGAGAGCCTGATGGTGCTGCGCGACATGGTTGGCGAGCAGGTGCGCAGCAAACCGCGCTACCGTTGCCAGAAGTGTGGTTTTACCGCCTACACGCTCTACTGGCATTGTCCGTCCTGCCGGGCCTGGTCCACCATCAAGCCCATCCGCGGCCTGGACGGGCAGTAATTTTTTAAAAGCCTTCATTTTAGTTACAACATACTAATGATTTTTAACGGCTTCTGAGCACCGTGCGGTTTGCCGGCCTGGCAGGCAGATAAATGGATTCTGTCAATTTGCGGCGTCGGCAGGTAGAATGCTGGCCGTTTATCTGTTCCGCGCCGCTGCGCGCCCATAGACGAAAAGGGCTGGTCATGACGTCTGTTACATCCTCCACTTCCCGCGTAATTACGGATTCTCCTGTTGTTGTTGCGCTTGATTACAATAAGCGTGACGCTGCACTGGCGTTTGTCGACGGTATCGACCCTCGCGATTGCCGCCTGAAAGTTGGCAAAGAGATGTTCACGCTGTTTGGACCGCAAATCGTTCGCGATCTGCAACAGCGCGGCTTTGACGTTTTCCTCGACCTCAAATTCCATGATATTCCGAACACCACGGCCCACGCCGTTGCTGCAGCCGCCGAGCTGGGCGTATGGATGGTCAACGTCCATGCGTCGGGTGGGGCAAGAATGATGACCGCTGCCCGTGAGGCGCTCCTGCCGTTCGGTAACGATGCGCCGCTGCTTATCGCCGTCACCGTGCTGACCAGTATGGACGAAAATGATTTACGCGACCTTGGCGTGACGTTGTCACCTGCGGAACATGCCGAACGTCTCGCGCGTCTGACGCAGCAGTGCGGCCTGGATGGCGTAGTCTGCTCCGCGCAGGAAGCGGTACGTTTCAAATCAGCGCTGGGCCAGGATTTTAAACTCGTTACGCCGGGTATCCGTCCTGCGGGCAGCGACGTGGGCGATCAGCGTCGCATCATGACGCCTGAGCAGGCGCTGGCTGCGGGCGTTGACTATATGGTCATTGGACGTCCGGTGACGCAGTCTGCAAATCCGGCTGAGACGCTTAAGGCTATCAATGCATCGCTGAAAAAGGGGGCGTAATGACCGATTCCAACAGCCGTCTGGTCTACTCAACCGAGAGCGGGCGTATCGACGAACCGAAAACGAAAGTGGAACGTCCGAAGGGGGACGGTATCGTGCGCATTCAGCGTCAGACCAGCGGACGTAAGGGGAAAGGGGTCTGCCTTATTTCCGGTATTGATCTGGATGATGCTGAACTGACAAAGCTGGCTGCCGAGCTGAAAAAGAAATGTGGATGCGGCGGGGCCGTGAAGGACGGCATTATCGAAATTCAGGGTGATAAACGTGATTTAATTAAATCACTGCTCGAAGCCAAAGGCATGAAAGTCAAACTGGCAGGCGGCTAAAATAAATGAGCCACGGCAAATGCCGTGGCTCGTGTTATATACGTGCGTATGTCAGACCTGAAATGCGTTTAAATATCGCAATATCGAGGAAGGCTTAGATAATAGTTATTTGCCAACCTGGTGACCGATAATACCACCGACAGCAGCGCCACCTAATGTACCCAGCGTACTACCATCCGTTAATACTGCACCACCGAGAGCACCGGCACCGGCACCAATCGCGGTGTTACGGTCACGTTTAGACCAGTTAGAGCATGCGCTCAGGGACATAGCGACAGTGATTGCCAGAACAGCGGCGGCTAATTTTTTGCTGGTTAAGGTCATAATACTTTCTCCTGAATTATCGATTCACGGAAAGATGTACACGTTAAGTATAGACTAATCGAATACTTAATTCTTTTCCCCGTGAAAGCTGGTCGCGCAGGCGTTACTTCATCACGCAGGTGATAGTCACTTCCTGTTATATCGCTAATAGTAATTTTACGACTTTAGGGCAGGTTAAACAGGTAAAAACTCTTAAAGCAGGGTTAAGAATCATCTCAGAGAAAGACGTGTGCGCCCGAAATACGGGCGCGGAGGGATATCAGGCGCTGGCTTTAATAATATTGACGATCAAACCGCTCTCTTCGAGTTTATTGCGATGCGCTTCGCTCAAACGGTCATCGGTAATCACGCGGCTAAAGCGTGAAGCGGGACCCATCGTGTAAGGGTGAACGGCACCAAATTTAGAGCTGTCGGTGAGCACAATGGCTTCGCACTCTTTTTCCAGTACGGCATTCACCACGTCAGAGCGCATCATATCCCGGCCGGTAAAGCCTGTCTCCGGCTGCCAGCCGTCAATCCCGATAAAGGCCTTACTGAAATGAACCTGCTGGACGTACTGACGGGTCAGCGGGCCAACCATGCTTTCACTTTTTTTCTGATAGATGCCGCCCAGCAGAATCACCTCGCAGCGCGTCTCTTTAAGTAAATGCGCGATATAGCTGCTGACGGTGATAATGGTAACGTCTTTTTGATCGGCAAGCGTTCGCGCCAGAAGGGCATTACTGCTGCCGTTTTCAATAAAGACGGTCTCGCCGTTGTTCACCAGGGACGCAGCAAATTCCGCCAGTTCACGTTTGAGCGCGTAGTTGTTCATCATGCGCGTCTCAACGTCATCACTGTCCAGCGGGACCGCATAGCCGTGCGCGCGACGCAGGTAGCTCTGTTTTTCCAGCAGATTAAGATCCTGACGGATGGTGACTTCAGAAACGCCAGTGGTTTTAGCGAGATCGACTACGCTTACGCGTCCCTGATCGATGACCATCTGCAAAATGAGTTGTTGTCGGGAATTCATAGCATCCATTTAATAAAGCGAAACGAGGTCGGAAACGGTGGGGGTTAAACTTCCCACGGCGCTTTTGGCTGTCTGTTTTCGGGCGCATCGTCAGCGCCATTCTGAGCAAGAAGTTCAGACTTCAGGATCTCAAGATTACGGATAGCAGAGTGATAATCGCCCGCCACCAGGATATCCAGCACGGTATCAATTCGTTGTGCTACAGCTTGTGCGTCAATAGTTGACATAATCTCACCCCAGGCGCGAAAAGTTAATATTTTCAATGATGCAGAAATTGGGTTCAAAAGAGAAGGGAAAAAATGCAATAACCAAATTACATAAACGGAAGTGATAAAATTATTCCCCCTCATGCTGCGGGCTTATTGAGTGGATTAGTCTAAAACTGCGCGCAACGCGCTTTTTTATAAGAGGAATTAGACTATGACAGTTATCAATCAGCCTACCTGCACACTGTTTACCGATACTGAACGGTTCACCCAGCTGTCAGGCTATTACGAGGCAGAGCGACATACAGTCTGGATGATGTTGCGGGCTCAGCCACGTCCTTGCTTCAACCATGCGTTAATAGAGGAGATCATGAACCTTTCATGGCTCGTCCGCCAGTCTGGTTTTGCGGTCGATTTTTGGGTGACCGGATCGCTGGTGCCTGAGATGTACAATGTGGGCGGTGACCTGCAGTTTTTCGTCGAGTGCATTCAGCACGGTCGACGTGAAGCGTTACGGGCCTATGCGCGCGCCTGTGTCGATTGCGTGCATGCGGCCTCCCGGGGGTTTGATACGGGGGCCATCTCGCTGGCCATGGTCGAAGGCAGCGCGTTAGGGGGCGGGTTTGAGGCCGCTCTTGCGCACCATTTCGTTCTGGCGCAGCGCGATGCACGTTTAGGTTTTCCCGAGATTGCTTTTAACCTGTTCCCGGGCATGGGGGGATATTCCCTGGTAGCTCGCCGTTCAGGAATGAAGCTGGCTGAGGAACTCATCTACAAGGGGGAATCCCATACGGCGGAATGGTACGAACAACATGGCCTAGTGGATCTCCTGTTTGAACCCGGACAAAGCTATGTCTCCACACGAACCTTCATCGACACGCTACGGCCAAAACTGAATGGCGTAAGAGCGATGCTGCGCGCCCGTACGCGCGTTCTGCAATTGCCGCGCAGTGAATTGATGGACATCACGGAAGACTGGGTAGACGCGGCTTTCTGCCTGGAACCGAAAGATATCGCCTACATGGAGCGTCTGGTCATGCTGCAAAACCGCCATCACGCGGCGGGGTTGCGTAAAGCCAGTTAATGCTGTTTCCGCGCCTGATATCGTTTTAGCCATCGCTCGAATGCGGAAGCGGGCATCGGCTTAGCAAACAGAAAACCCTGCCGTTCGTTGACGCCGTTCTTGGTCAGAAAGGCGTCTTCTTTTGCATTTTCGACCCCTTCGGCAATCACCTGCAGGTTTAACGCCTGCGCCACCGCGACGATGGCGCGCACCAGAGACTGGGAGATGGACTGCTTATGAATATCCCTGACGAACGATTGATCGAGTTTTATGGCGTCAATAGGGAAGCGGGCCAGCTGCGAAAGGGAGGAGTAGCCGGTACCAAAATCGTCGAGATGAATTTGCGCCCCCAGCCTGCTGAACTGCTGGATCACGGAGAGCGCCAGCTCTTCGTTCTCGATGAGACAGCTTTCGGTTAATTCGACGTCCACCGGGCAGTATTCAAAGTTCAGATCCTTCAGCGCCTGCTTTAAGTCGCTAAAGATAGTCTGGTCGGCCAGCTGACGCGCAGAGACGTTCACGGCCACGCGCAGGTTAATTCCCTTATCGCGCCATTTCGCCACCTGGCGAACCACATCCAGCATCACCCAGCGGCCCAGCGGCACAATCAACCCTGACTCCTCGGCATAAGAGATAAACTCCAGCGGTGGGATCAACCCGCGTTCGGGCGATTGCCAGCGGACCAACGCTTCAAGACTTCTGACCTCTCCGCGCCAGGTGATTTTAGGCTGGTAGTGGATCAGGAGCTGGTCGTTATCCAGCGCCTTACGCAGGTTGGTATCCAGCCAGAGATACTCAAACACGCGCTGGTTCATCTCGGGCGAGAAGACGCAGAACTTGCCCCGGCCGTTCTCTTTAGCGGTGTACATGGCGGTATCGGCGTTACGAATGACGCTTTCCCGGTCGTTACCGTGCTGCGGGGCGAGGGCGATGCCCAGGGAACAGCCGGTGTAAATTTCGATCAGGCCGATTCGGAACGGCTGGCGCAGGCGGGTTAAAATGCGCGACGCCATCGCTTCCAGAGAGCCCTGAGAGGTATGGGTGGCCATGACGATAAATTCATCTCCGCCAAGTCGTGCCAGCACCTGTCCCTCATCCAGACAGCTCAAAATGGCGAGCGCGACAGCCTGTAACAGCTGATCGCCAAACATATGCCCGTAAGCGTCGTTGACCTTTTTAAAGTTATCCAGGTCGAGATACACCACGCCAACCTGCGTGTCGCCGCGGTGACTGATGGCGTCAGAGATCAGGTCATGGATCGCATTGCGGTTTGGTAAGCCGGTGATGGTATCGGTATTGGCCAGCACGCGCAGCCGCTCCTGAGCGCGGCGTTCCTCGGTAATATCTGTACCGGAACAGATAAGGAAAATTTCATTTTTACCGCTGCCGCTGTGAACGAATTTGTTTCTGAACAGAAACAGTCGTTGCCCTTTACGCGTTTTGATCCAGCGTTCGACTTCGTAGGAGCTGCCGTTGCGGAAGAAACCGGTAATATTGCGCTTTGAGGCAGCCGCTTCGCTTCGGCTCATAAAGAGCTTAAACACGTTCTGGCCAATCACTTCTTGCTCTTTGAGGCCGGTATACTCTTCGCTCAGTCGGTTAAAACGCTGAATATTGCCATTCTGATCGAGAATAACAATCACGGAGTTAGCCTCTGACACCACCTGTTCCGCAAAAGAGAGTCCCTGAGCCAGGTCGCGCGCCACGGAGGGCGTATCGTTCCAGGCGGAAGCCGTACCGGCCCACTCATTACGGGTAATTTTACGGCCCACAAGGTGAACCGGGACATCTTCCCCGAATAACGAGAGCGTCATGGAAATGCTGGAGGTAATAACGGTTAAATGACGGATGAGATCGGCCTGATCGTCGTCCAGCGCAATCACCTGAGTGACATCGGCATTTTCACTGGCGGCAAGGTGCAGAGCGTTGCTGTCAGCTGACAAGCGCCACCATGGGCTGTGGGTTCCCATGTAGCGAAACAGCAAATTCTGCTCCAGATCGTCCATCATGTTTTCTCCCGCAGCTGTTCAGTAGCGCACCAATTATTCATTTGCAGTCGACTTTTCCGTTGAGAAGCAGCGGCAAAACCGAAGTGAACTTATTGTTTTTCGCTGAATTCTTATAATAAAACGAGTCAGATTTAAAAGGATACTAAGCGTATAAAAATTCACGTAACCGAATATAACAACACTCTTTTACTGTAGATAATTATGGCGAATTTGGGCGAGGAGAGGCTGAAAATAGTAAGAAAAAATAATGATTTTGTGGCGGGGATAAAAAGAAAAATTGTCGGCCTTTCCGGAAAGGAAATGACCGACAATTGAACAGGTTATCAGGCGACAGGACGCGCGATAATACTGCGGGTTTCCATACGGACTTCAGCGATAGTGACGTCAATCACGTCGGTGACTTTGTAAACTGTTTCACCTTTAATTTGCACCGTACCGTTTTCCTGACTACAGACCATTTCATCACGAACAGCATGCAGGAATGGCGCCGGAATAAACGCGACAGCACCGTTATCGACCAGGCGGACGCGCATCCCCCCGCGGCTGATATCAATGATCTCGGCGGCGAAACGGGTATCCGTACCGGCTTTATCCTGCAGGAAGCGCGCGTACAGCCAGTCGCCAACGTCACGCTCTGCCATGCGGTTCAGACGGCGACGATCGGCCATTTGCAGCGTGGTCTCCTCCTGAGGGCGGGCAACGGTTTCGCCTTTGATAATCGCTTTCAGCAGACGGTGGTTAACCATATCGCCATACTTACGGATCGGTGATGTCCAGGTCGCGTAGGCTTCGAGGCCGAGACCAAAGTGCGGGCCAGGCTCAGTGCTGATTTCAGCGAAGGACTGGAAGCGACGAATGCGGCTGTCCAGGAAGCCCGATGGCTGCGCGTCCAGTTCGCGGCGAAGCTTGCAGAAGCCCGGCAGGGTCAGCACTTCTTCCGGATCGACGTGCACGTCGTGATTCTTCAGCAGGGCCGCCAGCGCTTCGGTATTCGCCGGATCGAAGCCGGTATGGACGTTGTAAATACCAAAGCCCAGCTTGTCGCGCAGCACGCGTGCGGCACAGATGTTGGCGGAAATCATCGCTTCTTCAACGATGCGGTTCGCAATGCGTCGCGGCTCGGCCACGATATCCAGCACTTCGCCTTTCTCACCCAGAACAAAGCGATAATCCGGGCGATCTTTGAACACCAGCGCATGGGTTTGACGCCACTCGCCGCGGTTCAGACAGATGCGATGCAGCAGACGGATCTGCGCGGCAATGGCGTCTGATTCCGGTTTCCAGCTACCGGTATTTTCCAGCCAGTCGGAGACGTTATCGTAGGCCAGCTTGGCTTTCGACTCGATGGTGGCAGCAAAGAACTCGATATCGTCTTCAATCGCGCCATCCGCGGCAATGGTCATGCGGCAGGCAAGGACCGGACGCACTTCATTCGGACGCAGCGAGCAGAGATCGTCTGACAGTTCACGCGGCAGCATTGGGATGTTGAAGCCCGGCAGGTAGTTCGTGAACGCACGGATTTTCGCCGTTTCGTCAAGCTTGCTGCCTTCAACAATCCAGGCGGTGGGATCGGCAATGGCAACGGTCAGGTGCAGTTTGCCGTCGGCACTCTCTTCAGCGTACAGCGCATCGTCCATATCTTCGGTGCTGGCGCTGTCGATGGTGACAAACTCCAGCGCGGTGAGATCGCGACGCGTCAGACCTTCGTCCTGCATCTCGGTTGCCACGCCGTTCGGCGCTTCTTTTTCAAGATTGTGGCGTGCCAGCGTAACCCACCATGGCACGAAATGATCGGCGCCAAAGGTAATGAACTGGGTCAGTTCCGCATAAAAACCGCGATCGCCCTTCAGAGGATGACGGCGCATTTCTGCTACGGCCCAGTCACCTTCTTTAAAATCATGCTCAACGCCACGGGCGGCGCGGCAGGGAATGGCATCTTTCAGCAGAGGATGATCCGGCACGATAGAAAGACGATCGTCTTTTCGCTGCACCTTGCCCACAAAGCGGGTCAGGAACGGTTCGATCAGTTCTTCCGGCTCGGCGGACTCACGTTCCTTTTCGGTATGAATGACGGCCATGACGCGGTCGCCATGCATCACTTTCTTCATCTGCGGTGGCGGAATGAAGTAGCTTTTCTGCGCGTCAACTTCAAGGAAGCCAAAGCCCTTTTCCGTGGCTTTTACGACCCCTTCTGCACGCGGCGTCTGGGAATGCAGTTGCTGTTTAAGCTGCGCTAGCAGCGGGTTGTCCTGAAACATAATGTTCTATTTTCGTAGCCATTGAGCGGCTGACAGTTTTACGCGATTCTCACTGTCTCAGCAAGCGGTCTTTGGGTAATGAGTGTGGTTATTCCTCTTTACCAAACGCCACTTTCAGACGATTAAGCCAGCCATCAAACGCACTTTGGGTAAGCAGCGTGATGGCATATTCGCCCTGGAGTCCTTGATCCGTGAGCGGGGTAAACTGTGCGGCACTGAAGCGGTCCGGCGAGCGGGTCAGCAGTTCGACCGCTGCCGAAAGTGCGGGTGACGTCTGCGGGATCTCCGCGCGGCTGTTTAACAGGATTTCTCCGGTCAGGTCGAGCAGCGTCGGCTCATGACAAAGCACCGGCGTCAACGCCTCGAGCGCGGGTTCGGCCTGCCAGCGGGAGAGGGACTCCAGCTGATGCGCATTCGCGTAGCGCAGTTCGACGACGGGTAAAAGCGGCATCCACGCATCGTGGCTCGCGGGAAGCGTGTGCGGCTGAATATGGTGCCCCGGCAACCAGCGAACAGGATGTCCCAACAGCGCCTGAAAAATCGCGACCACGCGCGCCTGAAAACCGATAAAGCCGATAATCTGGTTAATCACCACGATGTCGTACGTGGACAGGCCCACCTCATCAAGCTGGTTCCGGGCTTTATCATCAATGACATCAGGCGAGCTGGCGAGCTGGCGGGCATACTGGGTGATTTGCGCCAGGCGGCGGTTGCTTTCGCGCGAGGAGTCCGGGCCGGGAAGCGGGGCGAGGAGGGCGGCGTAGTGGTTACAGAGCCGCTGAACGCCGCAGGCCTGTGCGACCGTTAACGCGGTACTGAGCCGATCGTAAGCGCTGAGCGTATGCAGTCGGTTCACGGGAATTGAGAGTGGAAACAGCTGGTGGCATAAGGCTCTGGCAGGAGTAAGCCAGCCAGAACAGGCGGCGACAATCTCATCAGGCAGGGCTAAATCGAGCAAAAAACGATCGTCGACGTTAGCGGCTTCGGGCACCAGGGGCAGAACATCCGTCTGCGCGTGGTTTGACTGGGTTTCATGATACCAGTGGCCTTTGCCGGAAAAACGGCGTTGTTCCATGTGCGTTCCTTGATCTCAAAATGGCGATCAATATCCTGGCGTAAGGCACATAAAGGGAAAAATATTGTTAGGTGATAACAAATAGCAGAACGGAATAACGAAAGGGTGACGCGGGGGGAAATACTCTCTTCCCGGGCGGGAAGAGAGTCACAGCTTATTTAATTTCCAGCTCGTTCATTGCAGCGATGTTGAAGCCGCCGTCAACGTGAACCACTTCGCCGGAGATACCCGCGGAAAGGTCAGAGCAGAGGAATGCTGCAGAGTTACCCACATCTTCAATGGTAACAGTACGACGAATCGGGGTAACCGCTTCGCAGTGTGCCAGCATTTTACGGAAATCTTTAATACCGGAAGCGGCCAGGGTGCGAATTGGACCCGCAGAGATGGCGTTAACGCGCACGCCTTCAGGACCCATTGCGTTCGCCATATAGCGTACGTTGGCTTCCAGAGACGCCTTAGCCAGACCCATTACGTTGTAGTTAGGGATCGCACGTTCTGCGCCCAGGTAGGACAGGGTCAGCAGGGCTGCGCCCGGGTTCAGCATCGCGCGGCAGGATTTCGCCATCGCAACGAAGCTGTAGGAGCTGATGTCGTGCGCGATTTTGAAGCCATCACGGGTTACCGCGTTCACGTAGTCGCCGTCCAGCTGGTCGCCAGGCGCGAAGCCGATGGAGTGAACGAAACCGTCGAATTTCGGCCATGCTTTTGCCAGTTCAGCAAACATGCCGTCGATGCTTTCGTCTTGTGCAACGTCACATTCCAGAACAATGCTGGAACCCAGCTGCGCGGCAAACTCTTCAACACGGCCTTTCAGCTTGTCGTTCTGGTAGGTGAACGCCAGCTCAGCGCCTTCGCGATGCATTGCCTGTGCGATGCCGTATGCGATGGACAGTTTGCTGGCAACGCCAGTCACCAGAATGCGCTTACCGGAAAGAAAACCCATAGCTTTAATCCTTATATTCATTGCTTATTTTGCCTTGTAATTCATAGCGTTACAGGCAGTATTTCAAAATCATTCGAAATTAGCTCGAAATTATAGCCCACTCACGGCCCTTTGTGTCACGATATTTCTCGCACTTCTCCGAAGTCGCATGCCCCGAAGAATGCGCCGCGGACTCGCGGGGGCGCGAAATTTCAGCATTCGTCCAGTATATCACCCGGCAACAGCTTCGCCTCATCCAACCAGCGAGGAGGCGCGATCCCGCAAGGGTGTTCATGCTTTCCTGATGTTGCCGATGAAGCGCGCAATAACGATAAAGAAAACCGGTACGAAGAAGATCGCGAGAAGCGTACCGCTAATCATGCCGCCAAATACGCCGGTACCGATGGCATGCTGCGTACTGTCGCTCGCACCGGTGGCCAGCATCAGAGGAACAACCCCTAAGGTAAAGGCTAACGATGTCATCAGAATGGGGCGCAGACGCTGACTGGCGGCATGAATGGTCGCCGCCAGCAGGGGTTGCCCTTCGCGATGCAGCTGCCTGGCAAACTCCACAATCAGAATGGCGTTCTTGGCCGACAGGCCGATGAGCGTAATCAGACCGACCTTAAAGAACACGTCATTGGTCATGCCGGCAACAAACACCGCTATCACCGCGCCGATAAGGCCCAGAGGAACGACCAGCATGACCGCAAAAGGAATAGACCAGCTCTCATACAGGGCGGCGAGCACCATAAACACGACCAGTATCGACAGGGCGATCAGGCCCGGAAGCTGCGATTCCGATTTTATCTCCTGTAGCGAACTCCCGGCCCACTCACCCGCCATGCCCTGAGGTAGAGTCCTGGACAAGCCCTCCATGGCCTTCATTGCGGTGCCGCTGGATACGCCTGACGCCGCACTTCCGGTAATCCGTATAGCAGAATAACCCTGGTAGCGCGTCAACTGCTGCGGCGCAACGTTCCAGGAGATCGTCGCAAACGATGATACCGGCACCATCTCACCCATCCGGTTTTTCACTGATAGTTTCAGTATCTGCTCGGGCTGCATTCGGTAAGGGGCATCGGCCTGCATAATCACCTGTTGAACGCGGCCGTTGTTCGTATAGTCGTTGACGTAATTTGAGCCCAGGGTGACGGAGAGCGTCTGGTTGATTTCATCGAATGAGACGCCCATCGCTTCCGCCTTTTCCCGGTCAACCTGGAGCGCAAGGCTGGTTCCTTCCGGCAGACCGTCTATATAGACATCGCTGAGTTCAGGGCGTTGATTAGCCTGCAGAACCAGCGCGTCGGCGGCCCTCTTTAGAGCGTCATAGCCCGCTCCCGCTCTGTCCTGAACGTACCATGTGAAGCCCGAGGAGGTGCCCATATCCGAAATGGCCGGCGGGAGCAGGCTCATCGTGACGGCATCAGAGACGTTCGTCATGCTGGCCTGTATGTGGTCGGCTTCATCCTGAGCCGTCGAGCCCTGCCGATTTTTCCAGTCCTTCAGCGTGGTGAAGGCCATAGCCGAATTCGGTCCTGAACCTGAAAAGCCAAACCCCAGGATCATAATGTTGCTTTCAATGTCCTGCCGGGCCGCAATTTCCGCTTCAAATTTTTTGACCACGTCGAGGGTGCGCTGCATCGTGGCATTAGAAGGCAGCTGGATAGAGGACATAAAGTAGCCCTGATCTTCATCCGGCAGAAAGGACGACGGTAGCGAAGACAATCCAACAAACAGCGCCGTGCAGAGCGCAACGTACAGGAGCAGCATACGCCCGGTTCGCTTCAGAACGGCACCCAGCCCGGCTTCGTAACAGACGGTGAGCAAACGGAAGCGCGCGTTAAACCTGGCCGCGAACCTTCCACTTCCGCTCTTTCCTGCCTTGTGCGGCTTGAGTAACGTTGCGCACAGGGCAGGCGTCAGCGTCAGGGCCAGAAACGCGGACAGCAGTATGGAGACCGCCATAGAAATACAAAATTGTCGATAGATAATCCCGACCGAACCCTCAGCAAACCCCATGGGGATAAAGACGGCTGTGAGCACCAGCGTGATCCCGATAATCGCCGGGGCGATCTCCTGCATGGCCTGTCGGGTAGCGTCCCGTGGGGAGAGGCTTTTTTCCGCCATCAGTCGTTCGACGTTCTCCACTACCACAATGGCATCATCAACGATAATCCCTATCGCCAGCACCATGCCGAACATCGTCAGAATATTGATGGAGTATCCGCTCAATAACATCACCGTGAAGGTGCCAAGAAGTGCGACGGGAGCAACAATCGCCGGGATAAGCGTACAGCGTATCTTATGCAGAAACAGAAGCATCACCAGGAAGACCAGGACCATCGCTTCTACAAAGGTCTGAACCACCTTCATGATAGACAGTTTCACAAACGGCGCGGTATCGAAGGGAACCGTAAACGCCATTCCTTCCGGTAATACCTGGGAAAGCTCGCCGATGCGCGCGCGTACGCCTGAAGCTGTACTCATTGCGTTGGCACCCGGCGAGAGCTGGATTGCCGCAGCCGTTGCAGGCACGCCATTTTCGCGGATACCGAAAGCGTAACTTTGCAGGCCGGACTCAACGCGCGCGACGTCGGACAGTTTCAGCCTCGCGCCCGATGCATCTGATTTCAGGGTAATGTTTCTGAACGCCTCTACCGAAGTGAGTTGCCCCTTCACGGTGATGGGATACGTTACGCCTTGTCCCGCAGATGCTGGTTCATCTCCCGTTTTGCCGGGCGAAACCAGGGCATTTTGCTGGCCAACAGCAGTAAGTACATCGCTCACCGAAAGGCCGTAGCTGTGGAGCTTCATCGGATCCAACCAGATACGCAGCGCTTTTTCGCCGCCAAACAGCTGAACTTTCCCTACGCCGGGCACGCGACGAAGCTCGTCACTGACGTTTCGGGCAAAATAGTCGCTTAAGTCGGCTTCCTCGAATTGACCGCTGGTGGACTTCAGCCCCACCATCATTAAAAATCCAGAATTAGCGGCCTCGACGTTAATGCCGTTTTGTCTTACCGCCTGAGGAAGACGAGGCTCGACGATCTTAATCTGGTTCTGCAGATCCATCTGTGCCAGCTTGATGTCCGTGCCGGGTTTAAACGTGACGGTAATAGACGCCGAACCGGTTGTGTCGCTGGATGATTCGAAGTAGAGCAAATTATCTACGCCAGAGATTTCGCGCTCGATTAACGATATCACCGACGTATTCATGATATCGGGGCTGGCCCCCGGGTAACTGACGGAAATAATGATGCCCGGCGGTGCCACCGCCGGATACTGCGCAACCGGCAAACGAGGAATAGACAGGAGACCCGTCAGGACGATAAACAGCGCCACAACCCAGGCGAAAATGGGACGTTCGATAAAAAAATGAGGCATTGGGTTATTTTTGTGCAAAAGAGTGAGGCAGAGACTCTACCGCGCACCTGTTTAGCGGAAGTGGGCGGTTTATGGAGGATGTGTGGAGCAAGGGCTCAGATCATTCTCATAATGAGGTACAGCGGTGCTCCACCAAAAAAAATGATCAAATAACATTCATAGTAAAAGATCAGATCCTCAATATCGGGCATCGCGTTTAACAGCACGGTGAACGTAATAATGAGATAAACAAAAATCACCATCAGCCAGAAGGCGATGATAAGAAGCTCAATGAACGCGCCGGCTTTATTTTGTATGACCAGAGAAACCACTGACAATGCGATGCAGCCATAGATAAGGGGTGAAGAGAGCAGCGTCGAGGCGACTTTCTCATCCATTCTGTGTACCAGCACCAGCCAGGCATAAAGTAATCCCCACGACAGCAGCAGAAACAGGGAATATATACCCAGTTTTTTAGGAGAAAAATATTTAGAAAGTTCCATGTTCATTATTTCAGCCAACTTCATAAAATCTTTAAGAAACAGTGGTAATTTGCAGCGCGCAATGCACAACGCGTTATGCCTCATTAGCGATTTTGAACGGACATTGTCGAGTCTTTATTGACTGAATGTGTAGGCTGTGTGGAGAAATAACCGGGCATTTAAATCAACCGGGAAATTTTCGTGACTACGGCACTTTTTCCCGGAGGCTGTGTCTTATTGTGCTCAAGATATCTGATAGCGTGCTTAAAGGGATTTCACCCGCGGAGATAATATGAACAAAAATACGCTTATCCTTGTTGTTGAAGATGAAGACGAAATCGCCGATATACTGATGAGCTACTTAGAGCGTTCGGGAATGAAAACGCTCAGGGCCAGGCAGGGCGAGCAGGCGATAACGCTCAATCGCCTCCATAAACCGGATCTCATCTTGCTGGACATTCACCTGCCCGTGTGTGACGGCTGGAGCGTGCTTACCACGCTTCGCCATGAAAGCGCTGTCCCCGTCATTATGGTTTCCGCTCTCGATCAGGACGTCGATAAACTTATGGGTCTGAGGCTCGGCGCGGATGATTACGTCATCAAACCCTTCAACCCTTCGGAAGTTGTCGCGCGGGTTGAGGCGGTGCTGCGTAGAACAAAGCCTGCGCTTCAGCAGGCGGGGGCCCTGCCGCTCAGAACGCCATTCATTACGGTCTATCCGGATGATTTCTACGTGGAGGTTACTGCGGGGCCTGAGGTTATCTCCCCGGTCTTAACGACGACCGAATTTAAGTTGCTTTCTTACCTGGTGCGGTATCCGCGCAAGGTCTGTTCCCGTGAAGAGTTGCTCAACGCGTGTTTGCCGGAAGGCGATACGCTCGACAGAACCGTCGACAGCCATATGAGCAAGCTGCGAAAAAAACTGGAGCTGGCCGGTCTTTATGGCGTTCCCGAGAGCATCAGGGGCATGGGTTACCGGCTTGGGGAAAAGAAATGAATAAAGAGTCTGTCCTGAGTCGTCAGATCTTAACGTATATGCTGTTGCTGACGTTTACGATAATTGCCATCGCCATACTGGGCTCCTGGTTTTTTTACTCCTTTATTCTGGATCATCTTCCCGGCGGCCCTGCTGCGGGCGATGACGAGCAGATGACGATGTGGGACTGGGTATGGATTGGGACCGCGACAACGATCAGCCTGATCATTGCCGTATTCTTTACGGTCAAACTTTCATCGCGAATACTCACCCCGCTAAACGCGGTCGCGTCCAGCCTGAAAAAAATTTCTCAGGGCGATCTGGACGCCAGGGCATTCTGTGCCAGTTCCCGGCTGGGAGAGATCAATCACCTGGTTACGGATTTCAATGAAATGGCAGAAAAGCTGCAAACGCTGGATATCCAGCGGAAATCCTGGAATGCTGCGATTGCGCATGAACTGAGAACCCCGGTCACCATTTTACGCGGAAGGCTTCAGGGGCTGGTTGACGGGGTGTTTACCCCGGACCCGGTGCTGTTTACTAACCTCCTCAAACAGACGGAAGGATTAACCCGTCTGATTGAAGATCTCCGGGTTATCAGTTCGGATGGCGGGGCAGGATACACGTTATACCAGGCCAGAACGGATCTGAAAGGGACAATACAGGACGCGCTCGATACCTTCATGCCCGAGTTCAACCGTAAGGCATTTACCGTCCATACTGAACTGAGGGAGCTGCAGTGCGTATTCGATCCCTTACGCATCAATCAGTGTCTGACCGTTTTATTTGACAATGCCTTACATTATTCAACTTCGCGCAAGCTCACGGTAAAAAATGGTGTTTCGGATAAAGGCAATTTTATCCTGATTCAGGATGGGGGGCCGGGTATTCCCAGGGAGTTTCATGACTTCCTGTTTCAGCCCTTTCAGCGCGATAACGGTGCCAGACAGTTGAACCCGGAAGGCTGTGGTTTGGGCTTGTCGGTGGTAAAAGCCATCATGCTGGCGCATGGTGGCGATGTTACCTATACCTTATCAACGCAAAACCACTCGATATTTAAACTCACCTGGCCCGACTCGTGAGCGTCAGCGGCAGGTCAAATGTGCCTGCCGGCGGTAAATGCCATATTTTTCCTAGCTTATCATCCCATTCCTGCGGGGTAATCGACAGTTTACCGCGTCTCGGGCTTAAGGTTATTTCACTGAAATAGATTTCATCTTTTTTTAGCATGAGGTCAACGCGGCAGTAGTCAATACCATCCGCCAGCTCCTGGGATGCCAGCAACGCTTGTCGGAACAAGGCCGGTTCGCCTGGCGCCAACGGTGTATTCGGATATTCCATCTGAAAGGGTTGTAAGTTCCAGTACCTGTCGTAAACGTTGATGAAACCTTTGCCGCTATCATCCGTAAAATCCGCTTCAACATAGTGGGCAACGCCATGAAAGCAATGGAACCTTAGCATTTCGGGCGCTGTGTTCCTGTCTGCATCATCGAAGAGATCGACAAACGGTTCGCAAAGTATTTTTGGCGTAATGTTTTTGTACTGCCATTCGCGCGTGGTGTAGTACATATTTTTCTTTAACGCGAGACTGAGTTTTTTACACGCTTCCCTGATGTTAAATTGCGCTTTGTTCGTACATATTATTGTGCTGCCACTGTCATGGTTGCACTTAAGGACAAATTTTTCAGGGAGCGTCGAAAAATCAATCTGGGACACCTTACTGTAGACGCCAAGTAATGGCACCGTTTTCGCACGCGTTGTTCTGGAGATTACGTATTCCCGAACGGCGAGTTTATCGGCAAGCAGGGTATAGACGTTATTGTGGTCATAGACCAGACGATGACATATTTTTTCACTCAACGTCGTGGGGGATTTAATGTCAGGGTGCTTCCCCGATTTTTTCTTGAGCCTCACAGTATGAAAGTACAGGTCCGTCATTAAAAATGAACGACATTTTCTGATGAGGTACTCGGTATATTTGAGAACGTAAGTGGCGTTGTTCATTTCTTCTCCTCCGTAATGTCCGGATATTCTGGAGAAGAACTGTTGATGTATTTTGCTGAGAATATGGAGCAGCTATGGAGATGAAAAAGTTAAGGATTAAACAGCGTGTTAAGGCTATCTAATCCTTATTATGCGGTGCAACGTTTGTTTACCGATCTTTGCGCCACGCATCGGCCGTCAATGCTTCACCGAAATGCCCGGCTATCAGCCGTTTTGTCAGCTCGTGAAGCGGGGAGGCCATCACATCCGCCGTGCTGCCGCGTTCGACCACTTCACCCTGGTGCATAACCATCACCTGATCGCTGATGTGCTTCATCATCCCCAGATGCTGGGTGACGTAGATATACGAGATGCCCTGTTTTTCCTGCAACTCCAGCATCAGGTTAATCAGCTGTGAACGCATCGACATATCCAGCGAGGCAAGCGCTTCGTCAGCAATGATCACTTTCGGGCGCAAAATCAACGCACGCGCCAGACCCAGACGCTGTTTCTGGCCGGGTGCCAGCATGTGTGGGTAGTAGCTTTCGTGATCCGGTAACAGCCCAACCATGCGCAGGGTTTCGAAGATACGCTTGCGGCGCGCCTCGGGCTCCAGGTCGGTGTTCAGACGCAGCGGAAAATCGAGGATCTGCGAAATGCGCTGGCGCGGGTTGAGCGAGGTCGACGGATCCTGGAAGATCATGCGGATGCGCTGGCTGCGGAAAGAGTAATCCCCGAACGTGAGAGGGTGATCGTCAATCAATACTTCCCCAGCCGTAGGTTCAACCATGCCGGCGAGCATTTTCGCCAGGGTGGATTTCCCGGAACCGTTCTCGCCGATGATTGCCAGGGTCTGTTTTTCACGCAGGGTAAAGCTGAGCGGTTTTACCGCGTCGACAGTTTGACGATGAAACAGCCCCGTGCGGTAGCGAAAGGTCTTACTCAGGTTGCGGACTTCCAGCAAGGTTTCGACCATTTCACTCTCTCTCCATGTTCAGCGGGAAATGACAGGCGTAAAGATGATTTTTGGCCCCGGTCAGGCGTGGCGTCTCGATACATTTACGCTGAGCATACGGACAACGCGGCCCCAGACGACAGCCTATCGGCAACGATTCCAGCAGCGGAATCGCCCCGGGGAGGGTATTCAGGCGGCTCTTATGCGGCATGGCGCTGCCAAAATCGGGAATAGCGCGGATTAGCGCCTGCGTATACGGGTGGTGCGGCGCGGTGATCAGGTCTTCACTCGGCGCGGTTTCGACCGTTTGTCCGCAGTACATCACGTCAATTTTATCCGCCCATTTGCTGAGCATTTGCAGGTCATGGCTGATCAGCAAAATGGTGGTGTTGTTGTTCTGGTTAAGACGCGACAGCAGGCGGAAAATTTGCGCCTGCGTGGTGGGCTCCATCGCGTTCGTCGGTTCATCCGCAATCAGCAAACGCGGCTGATTGGCCAGCGCGATGGCAATCATCACTTTCTGACATTCACCGTCGGTCAGCTCATACGGGAAGCTGCGCATCGCATCTTTGTGATCTTTAATCCCGACGCGGTGTAAAAGCTCAATGGCGCGACGCTTGCGCCAGCCCACGCGTTGCCACCAGCGGCCTTTATAGGTCCAGCCGGGGATGTTCTGCATCAGCTGTTTGCCCACGCGCTCGGACGGGTCGAGACAGGACTGCGGCTCCTGGAAAATCATGGAGACGTTGTGCCCGACCAGCTTACGCCGCTCGCGGGGAGAGAGGCGCAGCAGGTCGATATCATCAAACCGCATACGGTCTGCGGTGACGCGCCAGTTATCTTTCGCCACGCCGCAGATGGCTTTGGCGATCAGGCTTTTGCCTGAGCCGGATTCACCCACCAGCCCGCGGATTTCACCCTCCGCGAGGGTGATGCTGATGCGATCGACGGCTTTGACCCAGCCTTCACCGGTTTTGAATTCAATGGTGAGGTTGCGAATATCAAGAAGCGGCATTATTGCACCCCCGCGTTAATTGCACGGCGAATACCGTCGCCCAGCAGGTTGATCAGCAGCACGCTCACCATAATGGCCGCACCCGGCAGCATAACCGTCCACGGAGCCACGTAAATTAACTCCAGCGCGTCACCGAGCATCGCGCCCCATTCAGGCGACGGCAGCTGCGCGCCGAGGTCGAGGAAGCCGAGCGCCGCGATGTCCAGAATCGCCATCGACAGGGCGCGGGTGATCTCGGTGACCAGCCCGGACGCGATGTTAGGCAGCACGGCAAACCACAGGATATTGAAGGTGGTCGCGCCGTCCAGACGCGCAGCGACGACATACTCTTTTTCCAGCTCGTCATGCACCATGCTGTAAACCGAGCGCACGATGCGGGGCAGGATAGCCAGCCAGACGGCGAACATGGCATGCGACAGGTGCGGACCGGCAAAGGCAACCACAACGATCGCCAGCAGCAGAGACGGAATCGACAGCAGCGTATCCAGAATGTGGTTAAGCACCGCCGAGCGCAGGCCATGCGTGGATCCCGCAAAAATACCCAGCGCCAGCCCGCAGATCGTGGCCGCGAACGTCACCACAAACGCGCCGCCCACCGTCGGGGCTGCACCGCTCAGCAGGCGGCTCAACACGTCACGTCCGAGGTCGTCCGTTCCCAGGAAGAAGGAGACCTCTCCGTAGCGGGACCAGGACGGCGGCAGCAGCTGATAGCCAAGGAACTGCTGGTCAATGCCATAAGGCGCAAACCAGGATCCAAAGACACAGAGCAACACCAGACCGGCGCAGCCATAAAGGCCGATCATTGCCGTGGTATCACCATAGAATTTACGCCACACGGTACGCAGCACACCGGGCGTGCGCTTTTCACTGTATACGTTATCGTAGGGCATACCATTCCTTATGCTTCAATGGGTTGGCCATGGCACCCAGAATATCGGACAACACGTTAACAATAATCACCAGCGAACCAATCACCATCACCCCTGCGGAAATCGCGGCGTAGTCCTGCTGGCGGATAGCGTTAATCAGCCACCGCCCGAGGCCAGGCCAGCTAAAGACCATCTCGGTGATCATGGCCAGCGTGAGCATGGTGGAGAACTGTAATCCCAGACGCGGAATAACCGGCGGAAGGGCGTTGTGCAGGACGTTGCGGCGCAGGATGGTCAGGCGCGACAGTCCGCGCGTGGCGGCGGCTTTGACATAGTTCTGGTCAAACACCTCAATGGTGCTCAGGCGCATCAGGCGGATCACTTCGGTTGTTGGCGCAACCGCCAGCGTCAGTACCGGCAGCACCATATGGCGCAGAGCGCTGACGATCATCTCATGCCGCCACACGGAATCAGACAGCCACGCGTCGATAATGGCAAAGCCCGTCACCGATTTAACCGTATAGAGCAGGTCAAAACGGCCAGAAACCGGGAGCCAGCCCATTGTCAGCGAGAAGAAAAGCGTCAGCAGCAGCGCCAGCCAGAAGACCGGGATGGAGAAGCCAAGCAGGGCGAGGGCGCTGATAAACTTATCCTGCCATTTGTTGCGATATATCCCGGCCAGCATGCCCACGGGGATCCCGACCATCAGGGCAAACCCGAAGGCCAGAATGCACAGCTCCATCGTGGCCGGGAAAACCTCTTTCAACTGCTCAGAAATAAGCTGCCCGTTAATGCTGGATACGCCGAAATCCCAGTGCAGCAGCCCGTTAAACCAGAAGAGCCAGGCATCCCACAGCGACGATCCCTGGAGCGGGGCGTGGGGCGTGAAATAACTCAGGCTAAAGCCGACAAAGTTGAGGAAAAAGAGCGTCACCAGCAGCAACAGGAGCCGACGCAAGGTAAAAATAATCATGGTTTTTTCACCTCTTGTTCTTTTTCACGCGATACGCCGGCGAACGAGGCGTTGCCGAACGGGCTCAGCACCAGGCCTTTAATATCATAGCGATACGCCTGAAGGCGCAGGGAAGAGGCCAGCGGCAGCACCGGGAGTTCCTGGGCTAAGATCTTCTGCGCTTCATCATAGGCGTCGATGCGCGAGGCCAGCTGTTGGGAAGCCAGCGCTTTTTGCAGCACGGCGTCAAACTCCCGGTTACACCAGTGGGCGTAGTTGGTCTGCGAGTTTATCGCCGCACAGCTCAGCAGCGGCCGGAAGAAGCTGTCCGGGTCGTTGCTGTCGGTGGCCCAGCCGGTGAGGGTTAAATCATGATTCATGTCCATCAGGCGCGCCTCCTGGAAACGGCCCTCTACCGGTACGATGATCACTTTTACGCCCACCTGCGCCATATCCGCCTGCAGCAGTTCGGCGGTCTTGAGCGGGCTCGGGTTCCACGCCTGGGAGCTGGTGGGCACCCAAAGCTGCAGCGTGAGGTTTTCTGCGCCCAGCGCTTTCAGCTGTTCACGTGCTTTTGCCGGATTGTATTCCGTAATTTTAGCCTCACCGTCGTAGGCCCACGAGGCGCGCGGTAAAATTGAGGCGGCGGTTTCCGCCGTACCGTAATAAATCGACTGCATCAGGCGCTGGTTGTTGATGGCCAGCGCAAGGGCGTGACGAACGGCAGGGTTATTCAACGGCGGCTTATCGGTGTTAAAGGCCAGATACGCGATGTTCATCCCCGGGCGTAGCGTCAGACGCAGGCGCGGATCGTCGCGCAAAATCGTGAGCTGGCTGGCCGCGGGCCAGGCAAGCACGTCACATTCCCCGGTGAGCAGTTTTGACAGACGTCCCGTTCCGCCAGAGCCGAGATCGACCACCACCTGCGGCATCAGCGGCGTACCGCGCCAGAAGTGTTCGTGGCGCTGCAGACGAATATATTGCCCGGCGCGGTATTCGGCCAGCTGGAACGGACCGGTGCCGACCGGCTGACGATCGAGCAGTTCCTGACGATCTTTTTTCGTCAGCTTCGCCGCGTATTCGGCCGACATGACGGACGCATAGTGGGTTGCCAGATGCCACAGGAATGAGGCATCCGGGCGCGTCAGCGTAAATTCAACCGTGCGGTTATCCAGCTTGCGCACGCTTTTCACGGTGTCGGCAAACTGCAGGCTGTCGAAATAGGGGAAATTGCTGCCGTTAACGTTATGCCACGGGTGATTGCGGTTGAAGATACGCTGGAAGGTGAAGACCACGTCATCCGCATTCAGCTTGCGCGAGGGGGTAAACCACGGCGTACGCTGAAACGCGACATCATCGCGCAGGTGAAAACGGTAGGTTGCGCCGTTATCCAGCACTTCCCAGCTTTCCGCAAGCTCGGGCACGAGACGGTAAGTGTACGGGTCTACATCAAGCAGACGATCGTAAAGCTGCGCGGCAAGGGTATCCACAATCAGGCCGCTGCCCGCTTTTTGCGGGTTGAAAGTATCCACCTGGCCGCTTACGCAATAGACGAAGCCGCTGTCACGAATGTCAGGCTGCGGCGTTTGCCCGGGCGCGGCAAAGGCCTGGCTGCTAAACAGACCAAGTGCAAAAAAGGACGATAAAACCAGACGCATAATTTTTAAGGTATTAAATATGAAGTGGCTATCCTACTAATTTTAAACGACATTATCCAGTATCGTTTAAGCCTGAGGGCATAATGGGGGCAGTAACGTTTGCAGTCGGTCACTCAGCGTCACAACCCGATGCACGTTCATACCTGCAATCCACTTTGAATATACCTCATGGACTATCTTAGCATTTTCGTGGCGTATCTGACTCGCTATAAACGAAGGATTTAACCCGGCAGACAGGGTTTCGCAAAGTCGGCCGGTATAGTTACGTCTTCGCTGGGTAAAATGACAGGAATGCAGGGTACATTCCAGGTGCGATATCATTTTAATTCTAATATGTGTCTGATATATTATGATTTTTTACTAAAGTAAAACAAATTATGGCATTCAGACTACCCGCCAAACGCGAAGTGTTTGCATGCTTTTGCCTGGGATTATGGTTTTACGGGATGTGTCGGCTTGACATCTATACAAGCGATGCGTACTTGATAGAACCAGGTTCTGTTTATTGGCCAATTATCTTGATTTCAGTCGCTATAGGTGCCTTTGCATCATGGCGCGTTTCGTCACGCGTCAAAAGCAAAGAGGGTAAACTGGAGCGCGTTAAGTTTTTCCTGGCTTGTTTTGTGTTTGTAGTGGGTGTCGTATCTTTCACACTCTGGGAAAGCACTGAAGCAATCATCGTTTCAAGTGCAACGCAAACAGTTAGCGGAACTTACCCTTTCAGGATGAACTACCCAGGACCTTCATGCGGAAAACATTGCCGTTGCAAGGCTGGGGTTGTGTATTATGACGAATTCTTAAAGCGTGAAATTGAATTCTGCCAGTGGGATGACGCTTCGTCTTTTTTCTACACAGACTCTATTCGTGTGGTCAAAAAAGTCAATGCTCACGGCGGTAAAATAATAAGCCATGAGGCAATTCACTAATTCAAAAGAGTGTCCTGAGATAGCTACATAATGAATAATAAGAGTGCCCAGAAGCAAGCGCATCACTGGAATAGTGAGCTTAGTGTCTTGAAAATAAAGTTTTTTTGATCAAGTGAAATGATGCCGACAGCTAAAAGTAACGAACCACCGCTCGCCATGGTTAAAAGGTTAAAATAGAATTTCCAGGGGTGTTTAGAGCAATAAACATAATACTTCTCATAGGTTCCGTTGAGCCAGCCAATAAAAACTCCTGTCCTCAGAGCTTTACTTGTATGCCAGATGTAGAAAATACCGCCTAAGCAGAATGCGAGAGAAATCAAAAAATCTAAAATAGCCATCTTAATAATATCCTTATTCTTCTTGATTCATCTATTGCTTTTTTTTCATAAAATAAGTGAATTTTAAAGTGATAGACACTGTCATCGCATTTGATGCTTTTTGAGCAATGCCCTTAACTGATGGTAGGTCAGACCCAGCAGTTCAGCCGCCCGTTTCTGGTTGTATTTCGCCATCTTCAGGCTTTGCTCCATCAGCTGTTTCTCCTGGTCGTGCTGGAACTGGCGCAAATCAAGGGGAAGAGCAGGGGCGTCGCCTGGAGATGCTGGTGGGGGCAAGGACGGGGCGCTGCGCTGAAAAGGATCGATAATGATGTTGTCCAGCTCCGTCTCGCTGCTGCCGTGGCGATAGACGGAACGCTCCACGACGTTTTTCAGCTCGCGGATATTGCCCGGCCAGTGGTACGCGAGCAGCGTCTCCCGTGCATAATCGCTGAAGCCGGGGAACAGCGGCAGTCCGAGCTCACGGCACATCTGAATCGCAAACTGGTCTGCAAGCAGCATAATGTCGCTTATTCGCTCGCGCAGCGGAGGAAGCTGCACGACGTCAAAGGCCAGGCGGTCAAGCAGGTCGGCACGGAATGTTTCCTCCGCCACCCTCTCCGGCAGGTTGGCATTCGTGGCGCACACCAGGCGCACGTTCACCTGGAGCGGCTGGCTACCGCCGACGCGCTCCAGCTCGCCGTACTCAATCACGCGCAGCAGTTTCTCCTGCACCAGCATGGGCGCGGTGGCCAGCTCATCAAGAAACAGCGTACCGCCGTCGGCGCGCTCAAACCGTCCCGGATGGCGCTTCTGGGCGCCGGTAAACGCGCCCGCTTCATGGCCGAAGAGCTCGGTATCAAGCAGGTTTTCATTCAGCGCCGCGCAGTTAAGGGAAATGAAGGGGCCGTCCCAGCGCCCGGATAAGTAGTGCAGACGGTTGGCGATGAGTTCCTTACCCGTACCCCGCTCGCCGATAATCAGCACCGGTTTGTTGAGCGGCGCCAGGCGAGACACCTGTTCCAGCACCTCAAGAAAACTGTTTGCTTCGCCGAGTAAATTGTCTTTGTATCCGGGCATGATGAAATTAACCACTCCTTAGCGATATTCACCAGGTAAGAATAATTCTTTACTGCATAAAAATCAATCAGTTCTTGTTAAATCAATAAGATAAAAAGTTGGCATGAGATTTGTATTATCTGTACAGCAGGGCTTCGCCCGATAACAGAACTATGAGGAGTCAATTATGGGTATTTTTTCTCGTTTTGCCGACATCGTGAACGCCAACATCAACTCACTGCTGGAGAAAGCGGAAGATCCGCAGAAGCTGGTGCGTCTGATGATTCAGGAGATGGAAGACACGCTGGTTGAAGTCCGCTCTACCTCCGCCCGCGCGCTGGCTGAGAAAAAACAGCTTACGCGTCGTATTGAACAGGCCACCGTTCAACTGAACGAATGGCAGGAAAAAGCAGAACTCGCGCTGCGCAAAGACAAAGAGGATCTGGCCCGTGCGGCGCTGATCGAAAAACAGAAGCTGGCAGAGTTGGTCGCGACGCTCGAGCATGAAGTGACCCTGGTGGATGACACGCTCACCCGCATGAAGAAAGAGATTGGCGAGCTGGAAAACAAGCTGAGCGAAACCCGCGCGCGTCAGCAGGCGCTGACCCTGCGTCACCAGGCGGCAAGCTCCTCCCGCGACGTGCGTCGTCAGCTTGACAGCGGTAAGCTGGATGAAGCGATGGCCCGTTTTGAATCGTTTGAGCGTCGTATCGACCAGATGGAAGCGGAAGCCGAAAGCCACGGCATCGGTAAGCAGAAGTCCCTGGATCAACAGTTCGCTGACCTCAAGGCCGATGATGAAATCAGCGAGCAGCTGGCGGCACTGAAAGCCAAAATGAAGCAAGACAACCAATAATAATGCCTGCGGCACCTGAACGTGCCGCATCGTAAGACAAGGAGTACACATGAGCGCGCTTTTTCTGGCTATTCCCCTGACGATTTTCGTGCTGTTCGTTTTGCCGATTTGGTTATGGCTGCACTACAGCAACCGTTCCTCACGGGGCGAACTTTCCCAGAGTGAACAACAGCGTCTGATACAGCTCTCCGATGAGGCGAACAAAATGCGTGAACGCATTCAGGCGCTGGAAGCCATTCTGGATGCTGAACATCCAAACTGGAGGGACCGTTAATGTCTGGACTGAATCTGAACAAAAAGCTGTGGCGAATTCCACAGCAGGGCATGGTGCGTGGCGTCTGCGCCGGGCTGGCTCACTATCTTGACGTCCCGGTTAAGCTGGTACGCGTGGTGACGGTGCTGTCGATCTTCTTCGGTCTGGCATTTATTACCCTGGTTGCGTACATCGTGTTGTCGTTTGTGCTTGACCCGATGCCGGAAGGAGAACTGGCGGCGGAAGGCGCTCCCACCAGCAGCGATCTCCTCAATGCTGTGGATGCGCAACTCGCCGCCGGTGAGAAGCGGTTACGGGAAATGGAACGTTATGTCACATCCGATACCTTTACGCTGAGAAGTCGTTTCCGTCAGCTTTAAGAGAGAAAAGAGATGAAACAACACTGGCAACAGGCCGGTCAGAAGGTAAAACCCGGCCTGAAAATCGCAGGTAAGCTGGTCCTGATGACCGCGTTACGTTTTGGTCCGGCCGGCGTGGCGGGGTGGGCGATTAAATCGGTTGCCCGCAAGCCGGTCAGAATGGTACTGGCCGTGGCGCTCGAACCGCTGTTGCAAAAGGTGGCGAAACGGCTGTCACGCCGCTACTTATCCCAGTAGTTTCCGCTCGCAGCAGCCCTTTCTCTTCCAGGAGAGGGGCTGGCGATGATTACCCGCACTTCATCATTTCACCTGCTTTCTTTGCGGCAGCTCACAATATTGCGCTGAGCTGCTTTGCAATCGCATTTTTCTCCTGCCCGCTCCGTTGACAGATATTTTTCATGGGAGTAGATTGCCACTCAGTGGGACCGCTACCATGGAAAATCAAGTGAACGAAAAAATTAAAGCACTCATTAATCTTGTTTATGGAAAAACGTTTTCTGAAGCACATCTTCATATGCTGCTGGAAAATATTGAAAAGGCCGCCTCTGTTATTACTGAAAGGCGTAAAATGGGCTGGGATGAAAAAGATATCGTTCTGATAACCTATGCCGATCAGTTTTCCGCGAAAGGGGAGAAAGCACTCCCTGTTTTTACACGTTTTTATAACAAATGGCTTTCGCATTCTTTTTCTCATGTCCATCTTTTGCCTTTTTATCCGTGGTCTTCGGACGATGGATTTTCTGTAATTGATTATCATGAAGTTGCGCCTGAAACGGGAACATGGCGAGACGTTGCTGAATTAAAACAATCAACCAGTTTGATGTTTGATTTCGTCTGCAATCATATGTCGGCCAAAAGTGCCTGGTTTGCTAATTATCTGAAGCAAATGCCGGGATATGATGATTTCTTCATTTCTGTCGATCCCGAGACAGATTTATCCGCGGTGACGCGTCCGCGCGCCTTACCGCTTCTCACGCCTTTCACACTTCATGATGGCAGCGTGCGACATCTGTGGACCACCTTCAGTGAGGACCAGATCGATCTCAACTTCGCCTCTCCGCAGGTACTGATTGCGATGGTCGACGTGCTGCTGCATTACCTTATTGAAGGGGCGCGGTATATTCGACTGGATGCCGTAGGATTCATGTGGAAAATACCGGGAACGCGCTGCATTCACCTTGAGCAAACCCACCAGCTCATCCAGCTTTTCCGCGCCATTACCGAGGCGGTTGCCCCCGGCACGGTGATTATCACCGAGACGAACGTTCCGCATAAAGATAACGTCTCTTACTTCGGTAACGGCGAAAATGAAGCGCAGATGGTTTATCAGTTCTCGTTGCCTCCGCTGGTGCTACATGCGGTGCACAGCCAGGATGTCAGCACGCTGAGCCAGTGGGCTGCGTCGCTGGCGTTGCCTTCCACCAAAACCACCTGGTTCAACTTCCTGGCCTCGCATGACGGCATTGGTCTTAACCCATTGCGCGGAATTTTACCGGAGTCGGAGATCCTCTCGCTTGTAGAAAAGCTCCAGACCGAAGGTGCGTTGGTTAACTGGAAAAATAACCCGGATGGCACACGAAGCCCGTATGAAATTAACGTGACCTATCTTGATGCCTTAAGTACGCGAGAAAGTCATGATAGCGAACGCATTGCCCGGTTTATTCTGGCCCACGCTGTCCTGTTAAGCTTCCCCGGCGTGCCTGCAGTTTATATTCAGAGTATTCTCGGCTCCCGTAATGATTATGATGGCGTAGAGCGTCTTGGATATAACCGTGCGATAAATCGTGAGAAATATGCCGCGGGTCAAATTGATTGCGCGCTTGAAGATAAAAATAGTCTCCGTTATCAGGTTTACAGTGCGTTAAGTCAGTTAATCGTATTGCGCCGGGCGGAAAAAGCATTCCATCCTGACAGTGATGCTTATTTTAGTACGTCAGGGAAGCATGTTTTAAAAATTGTCCGCGTGGCGGATTGTGGTGAGAAAATAACAGCGCTGTTTAATTTCAGTGATAATTCTCAAACGATTGAGTCCGATATTCACTCGGGAAGGGAATTGATTAGCGGAAAAGATATTACCGACACGACTCTGATCCTAAATCCATGGCAGGTATTGTGGATTAAAGAAAACTAAAAAGGACCTTAAACATGAAAATACCCAGAATTGTGCTGATATCAGCACTGGTTTCGTGCGCCCTGTTATCAGGTTGTAAGGATGACAAAGCGTCCTCTGTCACCATTGAGTTTATGCACTCGTCGGTAGAGCAGGAGCGTCAGGCCGTTATTACGAAACTGATCGAAAAATTCGAGAAAGAGAACCCGGGCATCACGATAAAACAGGTACCGGTAGAAGAGGATGCCTACAACACCAAGGTGATTACGCTGGCGCGAACCGGCGCGCTGCCTGAAGTGATTGAGGTCAGCCATGACTATGCAAAAGTGATGGATAAAGAACAGCTTCTGGATCGTGACGCAATCGCTGAAGCAATTAAGGCGGTGGGGGAAAACACCTTCTATGACGGCATCTTGCGCGTTGTTCGCACGTAAGATGGCGCAGCCTGGACGGGCGTGCCGATCAGCGCCTGGCTCTCCGGCGTGTGGTACCACAAAGATGTGCTGGCCGCGGCGGGCATTGAGGAGCCGCATAACTGGGAACAGCTTCTTCAAGCCAGCCAGCGCCTGAACGACCCGGCTAAAAAACATTACGGCATCGCGTTACCGACTGCGGAAAGCGTGATGACCGAACAGTCGTTCTCTCAGTTTGCCCTTTCCGGTGGCGCGAACGTGTTTGATGCAAAAGGGAATGTCGACATCGATACCCCGGAAATGGCCAAAGCGCTGGCGTTTTATAAAGCGCTGGCTGCGACCACCATGCCGGGTTCGAACGATGTTATGGAGATCAAAGACGCCTTCATGAACGGTTCTGCGCCGATGGCGGTTTACTCCACCTACATCCTGCCCGCCGTCTACAAGGACGGAAACCCTGCCAACCTGGGCTTCGTTGTCCCGACTGAAAACTCTTCGGCGGTGTACGGCATGATCACCTCGCTGACGATCACCACCGGACAAACCGAAGAGGAGACCAAAGCGGCCGAGAAGTTTGTTACCTGGATGGAACAGGCTCAAAACGCGACGGACTGGGTCATGATGTCGCCGGGCGCGGCGCTGCCGGTAAACAAAGGGGTGGTGGGCACGGATACCTGGAAAAACAACGACGTGATTAAAGCGTTTGGGCAGTTGCCATATGAGCTGATCGCACAGTTCCCGAACGTGCAGGTGTTTGGCGCGGTTGGGGATAAAAACTTCACCCGCATGGGCGACGTGACGGGCTCCGGCATTATCAGCTCCATGGTGCATAACGTCACGGTGGGGCAGAAGGAACTTAACACAACGTTAAGCAGCAGCCAGAAGCGACTGACTGATCTCATTACACAACGATAGGAGCGCTCTGCGGAAGGAAATTATGAAGACGTTGTTTTCTGGTCGTTCAGATATGCCTTTCGCCATGCTGCTGTTGGCCCCCAGCCTGATTCTGCTGGGGGGCCTGGTGGCCTGGCCAATGATTTCCAATATTGAAATCAGTTTTTTACGCTTGCCGCTCAATCCGCGCATTAGCGCCGTGTTTGTCGGCCTGGACAATTACATTCGCATCCTCGGCGATGCCGCTTTCTGGCACTCGCTGTGGATGACCTTCTGGTACACCGCGCTGGTGGTGATTGGCAGCACGGTGCTGGGGCTGGCCGTGGCCATCTTCTTTAATCGCGAGTTTCGCCTGCGTAAGACGGCACGTTCACTGGTGATTTTATCCTACGTCACGCCGTCTATTTCGCTGGTGTTTGCCTGGAAATACATGTTCAACAACGGCTACGGCATTGTGAACTATCTGGGCGTAGACCTGTTGCATCTGTATGACCAGGCGCCGCTGTGGTTCGACAACCCGAACAGCAGCTTCGTACTGGTGGTGCTGTTCGCGATCTGGCGTTACTTCCCGTACGCGTTTATCTCGTTCCTGGCGATTTTACAGACGATTGATAAATCCCTGTATGAAGCGGCGGAAATGGACGGCGCGAATGCCTGGCAACGTTTTCGGATCGTCACGCTGCCCGCGATTATGCCGGTGCTGGCCACGGTGGTCACGCTTCGCACCATCTGGATGTTCTACATGTTTGCTGACGTCTACCTGCTGACCACGAAGGTCGATATTCTGGGCGTCTATCTCTACAAAACCGCATTCGCTTTCAACGACTTGGGTAAAGCAGCGGCCATCTCCGTGGTGCTGTTCGTGATCATCTTCGCTGTGATTCTGCTGACCAGAAAAAGGGTGAACCTCAATGGCAACAAATAAACGCGTACTGAGCCGTATTGGTTTTTATCTCGGGCTGGCGGTATTTCTGATCATCACGCTCTTCCCGTTCTTCGTGATGCTGATGACGTCATTCAAGAGCGCCAAAGAGGCGATCTCGCTCCACCCGACCATTCTGCCGCAGGCGTGGACGCTGCAGCATTACATCGACATCTTTAACCCGCTGATCTTCCCGTTTGTGGATTACTTCCGAAACAGCATGGTGGTGTCGCTGACCTCATCGGTGATTGCCGTGTTTCTCGGTACGCTGGGCGCTTACGCCTTGTCCAAGCTGCGTTTTAAGGGACGCACGACGATCAACGCGAGTTTTTACACCGTCTACATGTTCTCCGGCATCTTGCTGGTGGTGCCGTTGTTCAAAATCATCACCGCGCTTGGGATCTACGACACCGAGCTGGCGCTGATTATCACCATGGTGACGCAGACGTTACCGACGGCGGTGTTCATGCTGCGCAGCTACTTCGACACCATCCCGGACGAAATAGAAGAAGCCGCAATGATGGACGGCCTTAACCGCCTGCAAATTATCTTCCGTATTACCGTACCGCTGGCGATATCCGGGCTCGTATCGGTGTTTGTCTACTGCTTCATGGTGGCGTGGAACGACTATCTGTTTGCGTCCATTTTCCTGTCCAGCGCCAGCAACTTCACCTTGCCGGTCGGGCTGAATACGCTCTTTAGCACACCCGATTATATCTGGGGTCGCATGATGGCGGCATCTCTGGTGACGGCACTTCCGGTGGTCATCATGTACGCCCTGTCTGAACGTTTTATTAAAAGTGGTTTGACCGCCGGTGGCGTGAAGGGCTGAGGCGGCCAATTTTAACAAGGAGTTAATCATGAAAAAATTAGTTGCGACAGCGCCACGCGTGGCGGCGCTGGTGGAATATGAAGATCGTGCTGTGGAAGCACATGAAGTGAAAATTCGTGCCCGCTTTGGTGCCCCGAAGCACGGCACTGAAGTGGTCGATTTCCGCGCCGCAAGCCCGTTTATCGATGAAGAGTTCAACGCGGAGTGGCAGATGTTCACGCCGCGTGAAGAGGGCGCAGCGCGCGGAATCGAGTTCGGTAAGTTCCAGCTGGGCAACATGATTGTTGGCGACATTATTGAATGCGGTGCGGACGTCACGGAATACCAGGCTGGCGATCGCGTCTGCTGCTACGGTCCGCTGCAGGAGACGGTTATCGTGAATGCCGTCAACAACTACAAGCTGCGCAAAATGCCGCAGGGCGCATCCTGGAAGAACGCCGTCTGCTACGATCCGGCACAGTTTGCCATGAGCGGCGTGCGTGATGCCAACGTCCGCGTGGGCGACTTTGTTGTCGTGGTCGGCCTGGGAGCCATCGGACAGATTGCGATTCAGCTGGCGAAAAAAGCTGGCGCGTCAGTTGTTATCGGCGTTGATCCGATCGAACACCGCTGCGAGATCGCCCGTCGTCACGGTGCGGACTACTGCCTGAACCCAATCGGCACAGACGTTGGTCTGGAAATTAAAAAGCTGACCGGAAAGCAGGGCGCAGACGTGATCATCGAGACCAGCGGCTTTGCCGATGCGCTGCAGTCCGCGCTGCGCGGCCTCGCCTACGGCGGCACCATCTCCTACGTTGCGTTCGCTAAACCGTTCTCAGCAGGCTTTAACCTGGGGCGTGAAGCGCATTTCAACAACGCGAAGATTGTCTTCTCCCGCGCCTGCAGTGAGCCAAACCCGGATTACCCGCGCTGGAGCCGCAAGCGTATTGAAGAGACCTGCTGGGAACTGCTGATGAACGGTTATCTGAATTGTGAAGATCTGATCGACCCGGTTGTGACCTTCACCACCAGCGCTGAAAGCTACATGAAATATGTGGATCAACATCCGGAACTGAGCATCAAAATGGGCGTCACTTTTTAAGCTAAGGAAAGCAACTCATGAAAATCGCAACACAAAATCAGGCCTTTTTCCCGTCCAACATCCTGGAAAAATTCGAGTACATCAAGGCGATGGGTTTTGATGGCTATGAGATTGACGGCAAGCTGCTGGTGGAAAATCTCGCCGAGGTGAAAGCGGCGATTAAGGCCACCGGCCTGCCGGTCACGACCGCCTGCGGCGGATACGATGGCTGGATTGGTGACTTTATCGAAGAGCGTCGTCTGAACGGTTTAGCGCAGATTGAACGCATTCTGGAAGCCCTGGCCGAAGTGGGCGGCAAGGGCATTATCGTGCCTGCAGCCTGGGGAATGTTTACCTTCCGTTTGCCGCCGATGACCTCTCCACGCAGTCTGGAAGGCGACCGCAAAGCGGTGAGTGCATCGCTGCGCTGGCTGGATGAGGTGGCCGCGCGCACCGGAACCACCGTCTACCTGGAGCCGCTGAACCGCTATCAGGATCATATGATCAACACCCTGGCTGACGCACGTCGCTATATCGAAGAGAACGGCCTCAAGCACGTGCAGATCATCGGCGATTTCTATCATATGAACATTGAAGAAGATTCGCTGACGGAGGCGCTGCATCAGCACAGCGATCTGCTGGGCCATGTGCACATCGCCGATAATCACCGTTATCAGCCGGGAAGCGGTAGCCTCGATTTTGCCAGCCTGTTCAATCAGCTGCGTGCGGATAATTACCAGGGCTATGTGGTATACGAGTGCCGCGTACGCGCTGAGGACCCCGCTCAGGCTTACCGGGATTCACTCACTTATTTACGCGAATGCTAAGGATGACGAGCGTGATGAGTGCTTCAACAACGTCGCCACTGCGCGTCGCCATCATTGGCGCCGGGCAGGTTGCGGACAAAGTGCATGCCTCGTATTACGCCACGCGCAGTGATGTTCAGATGGTGGCTGTCATGGACAGCCGCCTCGAACAGGCACAGGCTTTTGCGGAGCGCCATGCCATACCGTCGGCGTGGCAGGACGCGTGCGCCATGCTGGAGGCGGTTAAGCCGGACGTGGTGAGCGTTTGTTCGCCAAACCGATTCCATTTTGAGCATGTGATGGCAGCGCTGGAGGCCGGCTGTCATGTGATGTGCGAAAAACCGCCTGCCATGACGCCGCAAGAGGCCGACGAGATGCGGATCGCTGCCCGCAAGGCGGGCAAAGTGCTGGCATATGACTTCCATCACCGCTTTGCGCTCGATACGCAACTGCTGCGCGAGGCCGTGATGAACGGAACGCTGGGCGAAATCTACTTCACCTCGGCGCAGGCGCTGCGGCGCTGCGGCGTGCCGGGCTGGGGCGTCTTCACCAATAAAGCGCTGCAGGGCGGTGGGCCGCTGATTGACATTGGTATTCACATGCTGGATGCCGCGATGTACGTGCTGGGTTTCCCGGCGGTCAAAAGGGTCACGGCGCACGGTTTCCAGAGGCTGGGAATCCGGAAAAGCAGCGGCCAGTTTGGCGAGTGGGATCCTGCTCAGTTTACGGTGGAAGATGCCCTGTTTGGCACCATCGAATTCTGCAACGGCGGCATTTTGCGTCTGGACACCTCGTTTGCGCTGAATATCCGCGAGCAGTCGATCATGAATGTCGCGTTTTGCGGTGAAAAAGCGGGGGCGACGCTTTTCCCGGCACATATTTATCAGGATGACGCCGGGGCGTTACAGACCCTGATTCAGCGTGAAGAGGCTGACGATCAGCGCCATTTACGCAGCATGGAGGCCTTTGTCCGCCACGTGCAGGGAGAGCCCGTAATGATTGCAGATGCTGAACAGGGGCTGGTGATTCAGCAGCTTGTCGCGGCGCTTTATCAGTCGGCAGAAACAGGAGAAAGCGTAACATTATGCTGAGCGTGTCTGTATTAACCGATCCGGGCTTTTGTCCGCACAGTCTGAATAAGTACGCGTCCATTATGGCATGCGGTAACGGCTACATGGGCATTCGCGCTGCGCATGAAGAAGATTACACCCAGCAAACCCGAGGGATGTATCTTGCGGGCTTGTATCACCAGGCGGGACGTAATGAGACCACTGAGCTGATCAATTTGCCCGATATCACCGGTATCGAGGTTCAGCTGGACGGGGTGAATTTTACCCTTCTGTCCGGGGACATTCTTGAGTGGCAGCGCGAGCTGGCGTTTGCCACCGGCGAGCTGCATCGCCGCGTTGTGTGGCGCTCGCCCAACGGAAAGCGCTATCGCCTGGAGAGTCGTCGTTTTGTCTCTCTGGATCAGCTGCCGCTTGTGGCCATGCAGCTTGCGATCACCCCGCTTGACGCAGCCTCGCAGGTGGTGATGAAAACCGGTATTGATGCAACACAAACCAATACCGGCCGTCAGCATCTGGATGAAATTTCTGTCAGGGTATTCGACCAGCACTATATGCAGGGTGTGTATGAAACACAGGACCGGGCCTCTGACGTTGTCATCTCGGCTTTTTGTCAGCTATCAGCCGACAGCGAAAGCTGCTTTACCGCTAAAAATCGTCGGCTCTCTGCTCACTATTCCCTGACGATACCGCAGGGTGACACTGTCACGCTTGATAAGTTGGTCTGGGTGGCCCATCGCAGCGATAAAGCCCTGTCGCAGGAATCTTTCGCGCGCAGCGTGCTGGCGGATCTCAAGGTTTGTGCGGCAAGAGGTTATGCCTCGCTGCTGGAGAGTTCAGCCTGCGCATGGGAAGACGTATGGCGTGACGCCCGGGTAGAAGTGGCTTCTGCAGCTCCTGACGATCAGATGGCGCTGGACTATGCCGTCTGGCATCTGACCACCATGACGCCAGCCCATGATGAGCGGAGCAGTATTGCCGCTAAGGGCTTGACCGGCGAGGGGTATAAAGGCCATGTCTTCTGGGACACCGAAATATTCATGCTGCCTTTCCATCTTTTCACTCGTCCGCAGGTGGCCCGCAGTCTGCTGCGCTATCGCTGGCTGAACCTGGCCGGGGCCCGGGAAAAAGCCCGCCGCAACGGCTGGCCGGGCGCGCTGTTCCCGTGGGAGAGCGCCGCAAGCGGCAAAGAGGAGACGCCGGAGTTTGCAGCCATCAACATCCGTACGGGCATGCAGCAGAAAGTGGCCTCCGCCCTGGCCGAACACCACATCGTGGCGGACATTGCCTGGGCCGTTGTGGCCTACTGGCAGGCCACGCGTGATGACGCATTTATGCGCAATGAAGGGCTGACCCTGCTGGTGGAGACGGCAACGTTCTGGATGGGCCGCGCTACGGAGATTAACGGGCGCCTGGAAATTCATGATGTGATTGGGCCGGACGAATACACCGAACATGTGAATAACAACGCCTACACCAACTATCTGGCCTGGTACAACGTGGCCAGCGCATGTCGGTTTATGTCGTTGTTTGAGCGTGAAGATGCCTGCTTCATGGAGAAGGCGACCACCTTCCTGGCCCGCTTGTGGCTGCCGGAAGCCGACGCCGGGGGCGTTATCCCGCAGGACGATTCGTTCATGGCGAAACCGGCGATCGATTTAAGCCGCTATAAAGCCAAAGCGGGTAAGCAGACCATCCTGCTGGATTACTCTCGCGCGGAAGTTAACGAGATGCAGATCCTCAAGCAGGCTGACGTGGTGATGCTTAACTACCTGTTGCCGGAGAAATTTACCCCCGCCCAGTGCGCGGCCAACCTGGCGTTTTACGAGCCACGTACGATCCATGACTCTTCGCTGAGCAAGGCTATTCACGGCATTGTGGCCGCCCGCTGTGGCGATACGGAAGGGGCATACGCCTTCTGGCGCGCTGGCGTGGCTATCGATCTGGGCGACGATCCGCACAGCAGCGATGACGGCATTCATGCCGCTGCCACGGGGGCTATCTGGTCCGGCGTTATTCAGGGGTTTGCCGGCATGCAGATTGTTGAGGGAGAGCTGCATCTTGCGCCGAAGCTACCCGCTCGCTGGCGAAAACTTGCCTTCCCGCTGCGCTGGCAGAACGCTCGCCTGCACTTCGCGTTTGAAAATGACGTTTTAACCATCGAGACCACCGCGCCCGTCACGTTAACCCTGTGGGGAAAAACGGTATGCGTATCGGAGCGGCAGGCACTGTCCCGTAGGGAATTTCTTACGTCTTTTAATGGGACCGCTACCACGGAGGCCAGCCATGAAGCCTGAAGCTGTTGTATTCGATCTTGATGGGGTCATCACCGATACGGCGCATCTCCATTTTCTCGCCTGGCGTTCGGTCGCGCAGGAGATCGGCATCACTATTGATGAGGTGTTTAACGAGGAGCTGAAGGGAATTAGCCGCATGGAATCCCTGCAGCGGATCCTGCGACACGGTGGGAAAGAGGGGGCGTTTGACGACAAACAATGCCTGGCGCTGGCGGGGAAGAAAAATGCGCTCTACGTCGCATCGCTGTCGTCGTTGACCGAGGCGTCGCTGCTGCCGGGCATCCGGGAGGTGCTGGCGGACATTCGGGCGGCGAAGGTCAAAATTGGGCTCGCCTCCGTTTCCCTCAATGCACCTGGAATACTGCATGCCCTGGGTATTCATGACGCCTTTGATTTTTGCGCTGATGCTTCCCGTATCGTCTGTTCAAAACCGGACCCGGAGATCTTCCTCGCCGCGTGTGCAGGCCTGGACGTCTGCCCCGAGGCGGCCATTGGGGTCGAAGATGCGCCCGCGGGCGTGGCGGCGATCAACGCGGCGGGCATGCTGTCGGTCGGGATTGGCTCAGGCCTGGCCCATGCGGGACTACAGCTTCATTCGACGCAGGAACTGACCTGGAAATGCCTGACCGATTTCTGGGCCTCCCGGGCGTATTGATAAGGAATTAAAAATGGCACAACTGTCACTGAAACATATTCAGAAAATTTACGATAACCAGGTCCACGTGGTGAAGGATTTTAACCTCGAAATCGAGGACAAAGAGTTTATCGTTTTTGTCGGCCCGTCCGGTTGCGGTAAATCGACGACGCTGCGCATGATTGCCGGGCTGGAGGAGATTTCCGCCGGTGAACTGGTGATCGACGGCGTTTGTATGAACGATGTGCCCGCCAAATCGCGTGACATCGCCATGGTGTTCCAGAACTATGCGCTTTATCCGCATATGACGGTCTACGACAACATGGCGTTTGGCCTGAAGATGCAGAAAATCGCTCCGGCGGTTATCGAAGAGCGCGTCAACTGGGCCGCACAAATCCTCGGCTTACGGGAGTACCTCAAGCGTAAACCCGGCGCGCTGTCCGGTGGTCAGCGTCAGCGCGTGGCGTTGGGCAGGGCGATAGTGCGGGAAGCGGGCGTGTTCCTGATGGATGAACCGCTCTCCAACCTCGATGCCAAGCTTCGCGTGCAGATGCGGGCTGAAATCAGCAAGCTCCACCAGAAGCTCAATACCACGATGATTTACGTGACCCACGATCAGACGGAAGCCATGACGATGGCGACCCGCATTGTGATCTTAAAAGACGGTATTATTCAGCAGGTCGGTGCACCGAAGCAGGTATACAACGAGCCGGCAAACATGTTTGTCGCGGGGTTCATTGGCTCGCCAGCCATGAACTTTGTTCGTGGTGCCATCGACGACCGCTATTTCGTCACGGAAACGCTGCGCCCGGCGATCCCGGAAGACAAGCTCGCTGCACTGCAAGCCGCTGGATATCAGCGTAAAGCTGTGGTCTTTGGGATCCGCCCGGAAGATATTCTCACCCAGCAGAGTAGCGGTGAAAATATCGCGGCGAAAGTCAGCGTAGCCGAACTGACCGGTGCGGAGTTCATGCTCTACGCCACCGTTGGCGGCCATGAGCTGGTGGTTCGCGCGGGAGCAGCGAATGATTATGCCGCAGGGGATAATATCGGCATCCAGTTCGATATGAATAAGTGCCATTTCTTCGACGCCGATACCGAAGCGGCTATTAGATAAGAAAGGTGTTTGCCGGAAATGCAAATTTCCGGTTTTTTGTTTGTTAATTATAAAGGGAATATTTTATGAGTACTCTACTAAAAAGTGCTGCGCTCGTGCTGTGCGCAGGGGTGAGCTGCGCACATGCAACAGAAACGGCTAAACAATGGGAATTTAATATTGGCGCGATGTATGAAATTGAAAACGTCGAAGGCCAGGGAGAAGATAAAGACGGATTATATGAACCCTCCGTGTGGTTTAATGCGACCTGGGATGCCTGGACTATTTCGCTGGCGATGTATCAGGAAGGACCGGTTGATTATAGCAGCATGACCCGTGGGACCTATTTCGATCGCCCGGAATTTGAATTACGCTATCGTTTTATTGGTACCGATGATTTCACGTTCGGTCTGACCGGTGGTTTCCGTAATTATGGCTATCACTTTAAGGATGAACACGGCGCCAGAGACGGCAGCGCAAATATGCAGCGCTACAAAATTCAGCCGGACTGGGATATTAAATTAACCGACGACTGGCGTTTCGGCGGCTGGTTTGCCATGTATCAGTTTGCCAACGATCTGGAAAAAACCGGCTATTCAGACAGCCGCGTCGAAACCGAAACGGGCTTTACCTGGACCATTAACGACACCTTTGCCGCTAAAGTGAATTACTATTTAGAGCGCGGTTTCAATATGGACGGCTCACGTAATAACGGCGAGTTCTCCACTCAGGAAATTCGCGCCTACCTGCCTATTTCATTGGGTCAGACGACCTTAACGCCTTACACCCGACTGGGGCTCGATCGCTGGTCGAACTGGGACTGGCAGGACGATCCTGAGCGTGAAGGACATGATTTCAACCGTCTGGGTATGCAGTACGCCTATGACTTCAACAACGGTTTATCCATGACGCTTGAATACGCCTACGAATGGGAAAACCATGACGAAGGTAAAAACGACCGCTTCCACTATGCGGGCGTTGGGGTAAATTACGCGTTCTGACCCGTGGGTCTTCCAGGGGCCTGGTGCCCCTGGTTTTAGCGCAGCGAGGCCGCCAGTAAAAAATGGGTATCAACCAGCACTTTTTGCGGGGCGGGGTGACCCGCAATACGCCTGAAGAGAAGATCGCAGCTCTCTTCCCCCAGTTTGCGGGTGGGGATATCAAAGCCGCCTGGTGCGGGCGTTAAAATGAGAGACAGCATCGGGTCACTGTATCCGGCTATCACTACCTGTTCCGGTATCATCAGATTTAACTCGTCCGCCGCGCGATAAAGGCCGAGTAACTTCATGCTGTCGGTAGCAAATACGGCATCAGGCGGCGTGGGTGAAGAGAGCAGTTCCAGAGCCGCCTTAAGCGCACTCTCATGGGTATAACCACCATCCATGATCCAGTCCGGGTTAATCGCAATATGGTGCTTTTCCAGACTGGCTTTATAACCCGCCAGGCGATCGATCGAAACATGATATTCAAGCGGCGCATGCAGGCAGGCAATTTTCCGGCGGCCGTTTTTGATAAAGGTTTCCGTCAGCGTGGCGCTGTCATGAAAATTATCCGTGTCGACGGAATAAATATTCTGATACTCACCTTCCACTTTGCCGATAACCACTACCGGTACGCCATACGCGTCCAGCGTGGTGAAAAAGGATTCATTTGCGGGCGAACTCAGCATGATGATCCCTTTGATCATCTTCTGTTTTATTTTACTCACGCATTTCAGGAGATCGTCTTCACTGCTTTTTGAGGTTTGTAAAATAACATCGAATCCTTCTTCTTCCGCTTTTGCCGTAATGGCATGAAGAACATCGGAGAAAAAAGGATTGCCGGCAGTGGTTTTGGTTGAACGGGTCGAAATAACCATAATGGCATCGAATCCTGAAGAGGTCAGGGCACGGGCCAGTTTGTTGGGCTGATAATTTAATTCGTCAATCGCCTTCAGCACTTTGTCACGCGCTTCAGGAGAAATATTCGTTTGTTTATTCAGAACGCGGGAAACGGTTGATTTCGATACGCCCGCAACCCGTGCGATATCATAAATGGTGGGTGACATACACCTTACTCACTCAGGACTGACAGCAATGGCGTTCATCTTACTGGAGAAAAAACGGCAATAGCAATAAATAAGAATTGATAATCAACGATCTGCCCCCATTTATTGTATTCTGAAGCCATGCATTCAAGGTTTCCAGGCAACGAAGGACGGCGATGAAGCGACTTAAAAACGAAATCAATTCACTGGTAAACCGCGGCGTTGACCGTCATCTTCGACTGGCGGTGACGGGCTTGAGCCGAAGCGGTAAGACGGCGTTTATCACCGCGATGGTGAACCAGCTCCTGAACCTGCACGCCGGGGCGCGTCTGCCGTTGCTTGGCGCGGTGCGGGAAGAGCGTCTGCTGGGCGTTAAGCGCGTTCCACAGCGTGATTTTGGCATTCCCCGTTTTACCTATGACGAAGGGCTGGCACAGCTTTATGGCGACCCGCCCGCGTGGCCGACGCCGACGCGAGGGGTCAGTGAAATTCGTCTTGCGCTGCGTTTCCGCTCGAATGAATCCCTGATGCGCCATTTCAAGGATACCTCCACGTTATACCTTGAAATCGTCGATTACCCCGGCGAATGGCTGCTCGACCTGCCGATGCTGGCGCAGGATTACCTCAGCTGGTCACGCCAGATGACGGGATTGCTGCAGGGGCAACGCGCCGAGTGGTCGGCCAAATGGCGACAGCTGTGCGAAGGGCTGGACCCGCTTGCGCCAGCAGATGAAAACCGTCTGGCGGCCATTGCCGACGCCTGGACGGCGTATTTACACCAGTGTAAACAGGAAGGGTTACACTTCATTCAGCCGGGGCGCTTTGTTCTGCCGGGTGATTTAGCGGGCGCGCCTGCGCTTCAGTTTTTCCCCTGGCCGGATGTGGACGGGGTTGGCGAGTCGACGCTGGCGCAGGCGGATAAGCATACTAACGCCGGTATGCTGCGCGAGCGCTACCATTACTATTGTGAGAAGGTGGTCAAGGGATTCTATAAGAACCACTTTTTACGATTTGACCGTCAGATTGTGCTGGTGGATTGTCTGCAGCCTCTCAACAGCGGGCCACAGGCATTCAACGATATGCGTCTTGCCCTGACGCAGCTGATGCAAAGTTTTCACTACGGGCAGCGGACGCTGTTCCGCCGTCTTTTCTCACCGGTGATCGATAAACTGCTCTTTGCGGCCACAAAAGCCGATCACGTCACCGTCGACCAGCATGCCAATATGGTGTCGCTGCTACAGCAGCTGGTACAGGACGCCTGGCAAAACGCCGCCTTCGAAGGGATCGGCATGGATTGCCTTGGGCTCGCGTCCGTGCAGGCGACGCAAAGCGGGCTAATTGACCTTAACGGCGAGAAAATACCGGCATTACGCGGGAACCGGCTCAGCGACGGTGAACCGCTTACTGTCTACCCAGGCGAAGTGCCTGCGCGGCTGCCGGGCCAGGCCTTCTGGCAGAAACAGGGCTTTCAGTTTGAAGCCTTCCGCCCGCAGGCCATGAGCGTCGACAGGCCTTTACCGCACATCCGTCTGGATGCGGCGCTGGAGTTTTTGATTGGAGATAAATTGCGATGACGGAACCGTTAAAACCGCGCATTGACTTTACCGGAACGCTTGAGCAGAACCCTCAGGAGGCGTTCAAAACGGCGCAGACGTTCAGCGGAAGCCAGGCCGATAACTTTGCCCCGGCGCTGCAGGACGAGCCCGCTGTTGAAGACGGTCCGGCGGAGGCGGTCGTGGACGCCGCGCTGCGTCCAAAACGCAGCCTGTGGCGCAGGATGGTTACCGCCGGTCTGGCGCTGTTTGGCGTAAGCGTGGTGGCTCAGGGCGTGCAGTGGACGATGAATGCCTGGCAAACTCAGGACTGGGTCGCGCTGGGCGGATGTGCCGCAGGCGCGCTGATTGTGGGGGCGGGCGTCGGGTCGGTTGCCACCGAATGGCGTCGACTCTGGCGTCTGCGCCAGCGCGCGCACGAGCGTGATGAAGCGCGGGATCTGCTCCACAGCCACGGCACCGGGAAAGGCCGCGCGTTCTGTGAAAAGCTGGCCAGTCAGGCCGGAATCGATCAGTCGCACCCGGCGCTTCAGCGCTGGTATGCCGCCATCCATGAAACTCAGAATGACCGGGAAGTGGTGACGCTCTATTCCCACATGGTACAGCCGGTGCTGGATGCTCAGGCGCGGCGCGAAATCAGCCGTTCTGCGGCGGAATCCACATTGATGATTGCCGTCAGCCCGCTGGCGCTGGTCGATATGGCCTTTATCGCCTGGCGTAACCTGCGCCTGATCAACCGTATTGCGAACCTTTACGGCATAGAGCTGGGTTACTACAGTCGGATCAGACTGTTTAAGCTGGTCCTGCTCAATATCGCGTTTGCCGGGGCGAGTGAGCTGGTGCGCGAAGTGGGTATGGACTGGATGTCGCAGGATCTGGCGGCGCGTCTTTCTGCCCGTGCGGCTCAGGGCATCGGTGCGGGATTATTAACCGCACGCCTGGGGATTAAAGCGATGGAAGTCTGCCGTCCGCTGCCCTGGATTGACGGCGATAAGCCCCGGCTGGGGGATTTCAGGCGTGAACTGATCGGCCAGCTCAAAGAGACGCTCAATAAAAAACCTTCGCCGTGAGGTTTTGTTCACTAATCGTGCTGGCTGTCAATATTTGTTGACAGCCATCTTCCCGATCACCGTGTTCTGACATATCATTTTACTGTTATTGGCTTAAAACGGTGAATTTCCCATGCGTCTTGAAGTCTTCTGTGAAGACCGTCTCGGTCTGACCCGCGAATTACTCGATCTTCTTGTTTTACGTAGCATTGATTTACGTGGCATTGAGATCGATCCTGTCGGGCGAATTTACCTCAATTTTGCCGAAATTGAATTTAATACCTTCAGCAGCCTGATGGCGGAAATCCGCCGTATCGCTGGCGTTACGGATGTACGCACCATTCCCTGGATGCCGTCCGAGCGTGAGCACCTGGCGCTGAGCGCGCTGCTGGAAGCCATGCCTGAACCGTTCCTCTCTCTGGATTTGAAAAGCAAAGTTGAGCGCGTTAACCACGCGAGCTGCCAGCTTTTCGCGCAGAGCCAGGAGAAGCTGAGCAATCATCACGCCGCGCAGCTGATCCCTGGTTTTAACTTCCAGCGCTGGCTGGACAGCAATCCGCAGAACACGCACAGCGAGCATGTGGTGATTAACGGGCAGAATTTCCTGATGGAGATCACGCCGGTCTATCTGAAAGGGGAAGGGAATACCCGCGTGTTGACCGGGGCGGTGATCATGCTGCGCTCGACGCTACGCATGGGTCGTCAGCTGCAAAACCTCTCCAGTCAGGACGTTGGCGCGTTCAGCCAGATTATTGCCGTCAGCCCGAAAATGCGCCATGTGGTTGATCAGGCGCGTAAGCTCGCAAGCCTGACCGCGCCGCTGCTGATTACCGGCGATACCGGCACCGGGAAAGACCTGCTGGCTCACGCCGTGCATCTGGCGAGCCCGCGTGCGGCTAAGCCTTATCTGGCACTTAACTGCGCCTCGATTCCGGAAGATGCCGTTGAAAGCGAGCTGTTTGGTCACGCGCCGGAGGGCAAGAAAGGGTTCTTCGAGCAGGCTAACGGCGGCTCCGTGCTGCTGGACGAGATCGGCGAAATGTCGCCGCGTATGCAGGCTAAGCTGCTGCGTTTCCTGAACGACGGCACGTTCCGCCGCGTCGGTGAGGATCACGAGGTGCATGTGGACGTGCGCGTCATTTGCGCCACCCAGAAGAACCTGGTGGAACTGGTGCAAAAGGGGATCTTCCGTGAGGATCTCTATTACCGCCTTAACGTCCTGACGCTGAACATTCCGCCGCTGCGCGATTGTCCGCAGGACATCATGCCGCTTACGGAGCTGTTCGTCGCCCGCTTTGCCGATGAGCAGGGGGTTCCTCGTCCGAAGCTGTCAGCCGATCTTGGCACGGTGCTTATGCGCTACGGCTGGCCGGGGAACATTCGTCAGCTCAAAAACGCCGTATATCGCGCGCTGACCCAGCTTGAAGGGTATGAGCTGCGCCCGCAGGATATCCTGTTGCCGGATTACGACGCCGGAACGGTATCGGTAGGGGAAGAGGCGATGGAAGGGTCACTTGATGACATCACCAGCCGTTTCGAGCGTTCTGTGCTGACGCAGCTGTACCGCAGCTATCCCAGCACCCGCAAACTGGCAAAACGCCTGGGCGTCTCGCACACCGCAATCGCCAATAAGCTACGTGAGTATGGTTTGAATCATAAGAAAGGTGACGAATAACAAAAAAGCCTCTGCAAAGAGGCTTTTTACTTTTCACTTTAGATTTATTCCTTCGCCAGCGGCGTGTTAACGATGTCTGTTTTTGTCTCGCCCTGAATCGACGCAATCCTGCTTTCAACCTCTTTCACCTGCTGCGGGCTGTGGAGCAGGGTATAGGTCAGATCAAACTGCGCGCTGGCGCCAGGCTGCAGCTGCTTAACCCGCTTCTGTTGGCGTTCAATCGTCACGGGGTAGGCGTAGCTGGTGCCCGGTTCGATGCCCGTGACATAACCCTGCTTCAGCGTATCGGTGTTTTTCCACAAGGTCAGCACGGGCAGCTGGCGCGTATCAAACTGGATTGATGCGCCTTTATCGCCGGCTTTATTGACCACCGCCGCGAGCGTTTCGTGGTTGTTGTCGGCGAGCGGCTGAATGTTAAAGACCATCTCATCAAAGCCTTTTGTCGGCCCGGCATAGGTTTGCCAGTCGTTAACGCCCGCTTTGGCGTAGTCATTGAATGGGCTTACGCTCGCCGCTGGCGCAAGGAAACGTGCGCCTTCTTCGAGGATCGGCGTCCCGAAGTTGCTGTGATAGATAATTTGGTAATCGTGAGGATAATCGGCATGGTTAGTGAGAACATCATGCAGGCTGAACTGGTTGGTTCCGGGAACGTAGCGCAGTTCGGTCATGGTCTGCAGATCCGCTTTTTTGAACGTGCTCTCTTTGATCAAACCCCGAACGCGGATCTCATGCGGGGCGGCATCCGCCACCTCAACTTCCACCTGTGATACCGGTGTATTCCCGGCCCTGCCATGCAGGGTGTAAATTTGCCCGTCCGCCGTGACAGGGTGACCTGTCCACTCGTAGCCACAGCGCACCATCATCTCGTTGAAACCATCCAGCCAGCCGAGACCGTTGCGGCTCTCAAGGTTGATATAAGCCGGATTCACGACCTCTTTGACAGGGGAATCCCACCCCAGTCGGGTGCCAAACCCTTCAACGTGTAGAAGGTTCATGCCGCGTGTCGGGCTCAGGGCAATCGTCAGGCCATCTTTACTGCTAATAATGATGACTTTACTGCCTTCCTGCTTGCCGCCGCGCAAGACTTTTTGCTCAATGCTGAACGTCTTATCTTTAACTTTCAGCTCATCACTGGAAATCTTCCAGTTTCCTTTCTCTACGCTGCTTTCAGCACTTGTCAGCACCCAGGTTTTAGCCGCGGCATGGCCAGAAACCAGGACCGCCAGGAGCGTAAAAGCGAATTTGATCTTCATATTTTATCCTTTTTGCTGAAACGATTATTTACTTTCGTAAGCAAATCTAATGTTTAGACAAAAAGGGAAATGTGATGGGCTTCACTGAGGTTAAAATTAGGTGATTTTAACAATTAGAATGCGTTAATGATCACGCGGAAGTTACATGTGGCTGCCTTTATTGCATTATTTTTGTGATCGATGAATATTTTGGCTTTAACGATTCAGCTATTTTCTAATAAAAAACCCCGCCGTGGCGAGGTTGAGAATAAGTTGTATAGAATGCTAAGGACTTATTATGCTTTCAGCACATCCAGCGCGGCAGTGTAGTCCGGCTCGGTGGTGATTTCGTTAACCAGTTCGCTGAAAACGACAGTGTCGTTTTCGTCCAGAACCAGTACAGCACGTGCTGCCAGACCTTTCAGTGGGCCTTCCGCGATGCTGACGCCGTAGTTCTCGAGGAAATCAGCGCTGCGCAGGGTGGAAAGGGTGATAACGTTGCTCAGGCCTTCGGCACCGCAGAAACGGGACTGGGCAAACGGCAGGTCAGCGGAAATGCACAGCACCACGGTGTTGTCCATTTCAGTCGCCAGCTGGTTGAATTTACGCACGGATGCGGCACAAACGCCGGTATCAATGCTTGGGAAAATGTTCAGTACTTTGCGTTTGCCCGCAAACTGAGCCAGTGTGACGTCAGACAGATCTTTAGCCACCAGAGTAAAAGCCTGCGCTTTGCTGCCAGCCTGCGGAATGGAACCTGCTACAGCAACCGGGTTGCCCTGGAAATGAACGAGTTGTGACATAGATATCTTCCTGTTTACATATAGTTAACGTCGTGGCTAGTGTATGCCATCAGCAGATAACACGGCAAACCAAATTTTTCGCCTTTCCGGGCCGCAAGGAGTCAGTGATGAGAAGCGTTAAGGTCTATGAAGAAGCCTGGCCATTGCATACCCCGTTTGTGATCTCTCGCGGCAGCCGAAGTGAAGCCAGCGTGGTTGTGGTCGAAATCGAAGAAGAGGGGTTTAAAGGCGTCGGGGAATGTACGCCTTACCCGCGCTATGGGGAAAGTCTGCCATCCGTGATGGCGCAGATCATGACCCTGGTACCTGACCTGCAAAAAGGCCTCACGCGCGACGCGTTACAGCAGCGCTTATCCGCCGGGGCGGCGCGCAACGCCATCGACTGTGCGCTCTGGAGCCTTGAAGCCGCTAAGCAGCAAAAATCGCTGACGTCATTGCTGGGCGTGGTCGTGCCGGAGTCCGTCGTGACCGCGCAAACGGTCGTGATTGGGGAGCCCGAGCAGATGGCCGCCAGTGCGAAAGCGCTCTATGACGCCGGGGCCACGTTGTTAAAAGTGAAGCTCGACGATCGTCTGATCAGCGAGCGGATGGTCGCCATTCGCTCGGCGGTGCCGTCAGCCACGCTCATTGTTGACGCCAACGAGTCGTGGCATCCCGAAGGGCTGGCCGCGCGATGCCAGCTGCTGGCCGATCTGGGCGTGGCGATGCTGGAGCAGCCTCTGCCGGCAAAAGAGGATGCGGCGCTGAAGAATTTTATCCATCCGTTGCCCGTCTGTGCGGATGAAAGCTGTCATACCCGTGAGAATTTGAGCGCGCTTAAGGGCCGCTATGACATGGTCAATATCAAACTCGACAAGACTGGCGGACTGACTGAAGCCCTGGCCCTGGCGGCGGACGCCCGGGCGCAGGGGTTCGCCCTGATGCTGGGATGCATGCTTTGCACCTCGCGGGCGATCGGTGCGGCGCTGCCGCTGGTCAATCAGGTCCGTTTCGCCGATCTGGATGGCCCGACGTGGCTGGCCGTTGACGTTTCACCGGCGCTTAATTTTACCAGCGGCGTACTTCACCTCTGAGGCTGCCAGCGCAACAGATCCATCATTGCCTTTAAGTATTTTTCGCTGGCTTCGTCGGAGGAGATCGCCGGGAACTCAGCGGTGATGCAGGGCAGGCTCAAGTCGGCGCACCAGCTGCCGAATGAACCGGGTGTCTCATAGCCCACGCTGGTGACGAGCGGGAGGGCGAACGCCTGGGCCAGCCACGCGCCCAGGTCAGAGTGGCGCGGATCTTCAATACAGGCCAGCGGATCGTGAAAGGAGACAACCCAGGCGGGGTGGATCTTATGGATAAGCTGGCACAGCGCCTGCGTTTCCGGCTCCGATCCGGGTTTATCGCCCGTGAGCAGCACCACGTCCCGCTCCTCGGCGGAGCTGTTCCAGCGATATACCGTTTCCCCTGCGCGCCAGTTTGCCGCCGGGAAATTACGGTTTAGGTCGATTCCTCGCGCATTCGCCCGTAATCCAAGCTGACAGCCGTCCGGATTCACGGCAAGAATCACGTGGTGACGTCGCAATGCCGGGGTCAGCGTCCGCAGCGCGCACGAGAGCGTGACGACAGACGAGTTCTCATCTCCGTGCGTGCCGGCAATAACCAAACCGCTGTCGCGATCGGCATCGGGGGCCGGGAACCAGATCAGCGATGCGCCTAAAAATGAGCGGCCATATTGTTCAGCGCCCGGAGGGAAGGCGCCGCGTTCCGCGCGGGGTCGGGTGGTTGCCATACGATATCCTGATAACGAAGTCTCTACAGGCAGTGTTGTGCAAAAGCCGCTGTTAATCAAATAGTTTCCTTAACGGCTGAGAATTGCCTTAAATCACTATTCAGGCGTAAGTTGTTTGCATTTCTTACTGTCGAAACAAATAATTACGCATCTGCTTTTTACCTGAATTTTTTAAAGGGGATCTTATGAAGCATCCTGTTTCGCGTCTTTTTGCCGCACTGTGCCTGTGCGGACTCTCTTCACTCTCATACGCTGCTGATGTGCCACAGGGCACGGTGCTGGCGCAAAAACAGGAGCTGGTCAGACACATTAAAGACGAACCGGCTTCGCTCGATCCCGCAAAAGCGGTGGGGTTGCCAGAGATTCAGGTGATTCGCGATCTTTTCGAAGGGCTGGTAAATCAGAATGAGAGAGGGGAACTGACTCCGGGCGTGGCGACGCGCTGGCAGAGCAACGATAACCGAATCTGGACGTTCACCCTGCGCGATAACGCAAAATGGTCTGACGGTACGCCGGTTACCGCGCAGGATTTTGTCTACAGCTGGCAGCGTCTGGTTGATCCGAAAACGACCTCTCCGTTTGCCTGGTTTGCGGCGCTGGCAGGCATCAGCAACGCGCAGGCCATTATTGATGGTAAAGCGGCGCCAGATACCCTGGGCGTGACGGCGGTGGATGCCAGAACGTTGCGCGTCCAGCTGGATAAACCGCTACCGTGGTTTAGCAACCTAACGGCAAACTTCGCCTTCTATCCGGTGCAAAAAGCCAATGTTGAAAGCGGGAAAGAGTGGACGCGTCCGGGAGCGCTGGTCGGTAACGGGGCCTACGTTCTGAACGCGCGCGTGGTGAATGAAAAACTGGTTGTCGTGCCGAACACCCACTACTGGGACAATGCGAAAACTGTCCTGCAAAAAGTGACCTTTATTCCGATTAATCAGGAATCGTCCGCCACGAAACGCTATCTGGCAGGGGATATCGATATTACCGAATCGTTCCCGAAAAACATGTATCAGAAGCTCCTGAAGGATATTCCTGGCCAGGTGTATACGCCGCCTCAGCTCGGGACCTATTACTACGCGTTTAACACACAAAAGGGCCCGACCGCCGATGCCAGGGTCCGTCTTGCGCTGAGCATGACTATCGATCGCCGCATTATGGCGGATAAGGTACTGGGTACCGGCGAGAAACCGGCCTGGCATTTCACCCCTGACGTGACGGCGGGCTTCACGCCTGAACCTTCACCGTTTGAGCAGATGTCCCAGCAGGAGCTGAACGCTCAGGCCAAAACCTTGCTCCAGGCCGCAGGCTACGGCCCTCAGCGTCCGCTGAAGCTGAACCTGCTGTACAACACGTCGGAAAACCACCAGAAAATCGCCATTGCGGTGGCGTCCATGTGGAAGAAAAACCTCGGTGTGGATGTCAAGCTGCAAAATCAGGAGTGGAAAACCTACATCGACAGCCGCAACACCGGCAATTTTGATGTGATCCGCGCGTCATGGGTGGGGGATTACAACGAGCCCTCGACCTTCCTGTCCCTGCTGACCTCTACCCACAGCGGCAATATCTCGCGTTTCAACGACCCGGCTTACGATAAAATTATCCACCAGGCGACGCTCGAAACCACGGCGAAAGCGCGTAATACGGACTACAACATGGCGGAGAAAATCCTCATGGAGAAAGCGCCGATCGCGCCTATTTACCAGTACACCAACGGTCGTCTTATTAAGCCGTGGGTGAAAGGGTATCCGATTAATAACCCTGAAGACGTGGCGTATAGCCGGACGATGTATATTGAGAAGCACTGATGGTTAATGCGAACTGGCGCACGTGAGCGCCAGTTTTACCATGGATGATACCGCGCTGTGCTTTCCGGCAGCGATGAGACCGGGACGTATTATTCTAACAACGCATTAAACTTCGCCAGCCACTGCGGATGGGCGGGCCACGCGGGAGCCGTCACCAGGTTGCCGTCGACATGTGCCTGATCGATGCCGATCGTGGCGTAGTGTCCCCCCGCGAGACGGACCTCAGGTGCACACGCCGGGTAGGCGCTACAGGTACGGCCTTTCAGGATGCCCGCGGCGGCAAGCAGCTGCGGGCCATGGCACACCGCTGCAATCGGTTTGCGCGCGGCGTCAAACGCCTGTACCAGCTTTAACACATCCTCATTTAGCCGCAGATACTCGGGCGCTCTCCCGCCGGGGATGAGCAGCGCGTCGTAGTCCTGCTCCTTTACGGCGGAAAAATCGGCGTTGAGGGTAAAGCGGTGACCGGGTTTTTCGCTATAGGTCTGGGCGCCGTCGAAATCATGGATTGCCGTTATGATGTAGTCGCCCTTCGGTTTGTCGGGGCAGACGGCATCCACCTGATGACCAACCATCTGTAACGCCTGAAAAGGCACCATGGTTTCGTAATCTTCGGCGTAATCGCCAACCAGCATCAGGATCTTCTTGCTCATCATTCCTCTCCCTTGTCATTAAAGATGATTAAGATATAGCCTGGCGTGGCTGAAATGCCGGAAATAAAAAAGCCCGTCAGAGCACGGGCAACATAAGCAAGTGAATAAGTGATTCGTTATCAACGTAGTTGGAGGATAACGACGCGTATCTTACGCGGCCGTCAGGCTGGCAGATACCTGACAAATTCGGTAGGTGAAACACGATATTAAACGTGCGTTAAGGGGCGTCGAAGGTCGGGTAAAGACTATTTTCGAGAAACTCGACGAGATACCAGATTTCCCCGCTAAAAATAAACCAGAAGCCAAATATAATAAGGAGCAAAATAATTAAGGTGAGTATTATTTCTGTTTTGCCCATTGCAGATTTTACCCACCTGACGTTAATTTATTCGAGGCAGGCATTGTAGCGGGGCTTTCCCGTATACTCCAGTTTCATGCTGCAAGGACTTTATTGCGCCCATCATTTTTAGCGCGATACAGCGCATCGTCTACACGCTTAAACAGCTCATCAATCGTCTCCCCCGGGTTATGTCGCGCCACGCCAATGCTGACGGTAAACCGTGGTAAGCCCGGAATCGTAATGCGGGCAACGGCTGCACGGATCGACTCGGCAATCTGCAACGCGGTGTCGAGAGAGGTATGCGGCAGCAGGATGACGAACTCTTCGCCCCCCCAGCGGAACACCATGTCGTTCTCCCGACTACAGGCTTCCAGCGTTCGGGAGAGGGCAATAAGCACCTCATCGCCCTTCAAATGACCAAACAGGTCGTTGATGTTTTTGAAGTGATCGGTGTCAACCAGCAGCAGGCTAAACTGCTGCTGGGCAGGTCGATTATTGAGATTGTTGGGGTCGGTAATCGCGTAGAACTGGCGTCGGTTGAGTAACCCGGTCATGGAGTCACGTAACGCGGCATGTTCCAGCTCTTGCTCCAGTCTTTTTTGCTCGGTGATATCGTGGATGATGCACAGCATCAGCTTGTCACCGTAGATCTCAATGGGTCCGGCATACGTCTGAACATGGCGGGTGGAACCATCGGCAAGGCGGTGAACAAAGTTGAGCGGCTTATGGCCGCCGGGCAGCGCGGCAATCGCGGTCATAATGGGCATCACGTCTCGCCCCAGGGTATTGATTTCCCAGGTATGCTTGCTGCACATACCATCATGCGAGTAACCGTAAAAATTGAGCGCAGCCAGGTTGGCATCAACAATCTGACCATCGCGGGCAGGATCGATTAACAGCATCGGCGCGCTGTTGGTCTGAAAAAAACGGGCGTAAAACCCCTGTTTTTTTCGCCGGTAGGTTGCGGAGCGGCTGGCCTTCAGTCCTGAGAGGATATGTTGGGCGATCCCCTCGAAGACAATCACATCTCCCCAGGGGGCGTAGCGGGCAAGCGAGAGACGACAGCTTAACGGCGTATCCAGCCCATCCCGGCTTCTTATTGTCCAGATTTCGACGATCTCCTGCTCGGTTTTCAGTTCAGGTACATACATCGACAGGAGAGCTTGTGCATTCGCGGAATAGATGCCTTTACGCAGCTGATCGAGCGTCTTATCTCCCATAAGCTGCATTGCGACCACGTTAGCAAAAACGATCTCTTCCGAAACGGGTGAAATAAGCCACACGGGTGTTTTAATAACGTTCAGCGCTTCAAAACCGTTTTGCGACATAGGCATTTCCTGTTCATCGGCTTAATACGCCTGACAATCATGACAGACGTGACTCGTGTGTTCTGCTTTGAAACATACTCTACTAAACCCCGTCAGGCATGGTTTTTTTGTGAAATAAATGCGGCGTCCGTTTGAATTTTATTAAGGGGGATAATTTGCCTTTCTGAGTTTATCTGCAGAAGCAGCCACGGCACCTGTTCGGCAGGTAAGGGGCGGGAGAAGAGGTAACCCTGCAGGTAGTCGCAGCCGAGACGGGTGAGAACCGCCTGCTGTTCTTCCGTTTCAATCCCTTCTGCCACCACGTTCATCTCCATGGTGCGGGCGATACTCATAATGGTTTCAACCAGCTTGTAGGTTTTTTCATTTTCCAGCATCGACGTTACAAAGCTTTTGTCGATCTTGAGCTCTTTTGCTGGCAGCACGCTCAGCATCAGCAGGTTGGAGTAGCCCGTACCAAAATCATCAATCGAGACGGTGATCCCCGCATGATTAAAAGCGTTGAGCAACTCAATGCTGCGATCGAGATTTTTCAGCGCGGTGCTCTCCGTGACCTCAAGGATCAGCCTGGACGGGGACAAGTTATATTTTTCCAGCATCGACGATACGATGTGGAAAATGTCCGGCTGCTCGAACTGGACGGGGGATAAGTTGAGCGATAACGTCCACTGGCTGAACCCTTGTTCAGTCCAGAAATGCAGCTGTCGGCATGCCGCTTCAATGGCCCAGTTGCCCACCGGAATAATTAAGCCGGTTTGCTCCAGCGAGGGGATAAACAGACCAGGCAGCACAACGCCTTGCTCAGGGTGCCGCCAGCGCAGCAGGGCTTCAAAACCATGGATAGTCTTCTCTTGCGCATACCAGGTTGGCTGGTACCACAGTTCAAACTGATCGCGCTCAAGCGCCTGAGAGAGCTCCTGAAGAAAACCGGGTTTTGCCGGGATTGCTGTCGACATCTCGGTTCTGTAACGCGCCCAGCCGTTGCGGCCGTCGTCTTTGACGTGATGCAGGGCTGCATCTGCTTTGAGTTTCAGTTCATGCAGCGTTTCGCCATCCTGAGGATAGAGGCTGACGCCTGCACTCATTGTCGTGTTAAGCGTATGACCACAGATCGAAAGAGGACGTCGCACATCCTCGAGCAGCGACGCGAGCAGGGCGTTGAGTTTGTCGTCGTCACATTCCGGCACCAGCAGGATAAAAGCGTCTCCTCCCAGCCTTGCCAGGGTCATCTCACGCGAGAGCCGGGAAGTGATGCGCTGTGCGACGGTGATCAATAACTCATCGCCGACGCTGTGACCCCAGGTATCGTTGACGCGTTTGAAGTGATCGACGTTCAGGAAAATAACGGCAAATTGCCTGTTGCTCAGCAACGCGCTGCGCAGGCAGTCCTGCATGCGGAGATCCATCTGATGGCGATTCGCGAGTCCGGTGAGCGCATCAAAGCGCGCCTGGAGCTCAAGCTGCCGATTGAGTTGTCGAAGATTATCCGTCAGCCGGCCGGTGCGCCGGTGAGAATCGATAAGGGAAATAATTAACATCACGCCAAGCAGGCAGAGCGTGGTGACAGAAACCCAGATGGATAACCCCAGCTCGCCGATCCCCCCGGGGAGGGTATGCGACATTTCCGGGTAATGCGCGGCGCTCATGCCGGTATAGTGCATCGCACAAATGGCGGCGCCCATGACCAGGGCGGCAAGAAGGCGCTCGATAAAAACCCCTTTGTCTCGCAGGCGGAAAGCCAGCCACAGCGCCGTACCGGACGCCACCACGGCAATGACCACCGACAACCCCACAATACGGCGATCCCAGATAATGCTGCCATCCAGCATCAGGGCAGCCATACCGATATAGTGCATAGATACCACGCCTGCGCTCAGGATAGCCGTGGCAACGATCGGTCGAAACGAAGAACGTTTTTTCCCCGCGACGGCAATATCAAGGGCCGTGGTCGACGCAATAATCGCGACGCCCAGAGACGCAAGGGTTAACCAGAGGTCATAGCGCATCATCATCGGCATCTGCATCGACAGCATGCCGATAAAGTGCATCGACCAGATGCCGATCCCCAGCGTCATACCCCCGGCAATGCGCCAGAACAGGGCAGCCTTTCGGCTGGAAAGGGGGATCTTTCCGGCACTGTCCAGCGCCACAAAGGAGGCGATAAATGCCACCAGATAAGAGATAGCGATTAACACAGGGTCCCACGATATATTGAGCATTATGCAATCCCACGCCTGAGAGGGTTACCGATTTCGCCTGCCGGGCACATCTTAATCTGGCAACGAACATGCGCATTCAAACAATATTAGTTATTTATCGTGAAGCATGACCAGTCATATTAATACTCTACATCGCATTAAGAATATAAAATATATTCTCATTGTTAACGTATTAAGCATTGCTAAACAAGAGCGAATAAAAGTAGCAAAGCTCCTTAAATATAACGGCGATTGTATCGGTTCGCCGCAGCGGATGGTATCGCTTAACGTGGCGGCAGACCAGTATCACAGCATGCTGCGAAGAACATTTTCACTAATACGCTTTTTTCATCTGACTTAAGCTAAATCCCAGGTTGCTAACGGCGAAACAACAAACCCGTGAAGTTTCCGAGGAAAAACGTTTGTGCCAATGCTATAAGTCTAGATGCCGACCAAAATATAAAATGTGGGTATCATCATGCTAAGAAATATTAGTGTCCGAACCTTTATTATCGGGTTCCTTTTATCGCTATTTTTGGTAAACGCAGGTGTCGTTGTTCTAATTTCCAGCAAGCCCTCTCTCTTTATTTCCCTTAACGTTATCAATTTCGTTGCGCTATTTTTGCTTTGGGTCTATATGACCCGGTATCTTGTGACGCCGATCAATACGGTGAAGAAAAGTATTGAAGAGGTGACTGCCGGCAACCTGGGGGTTTCTATCCCGGAGTTTGGCAATAACTGTGCGGGGCGACTCATTCCCGGGATCAACAGCCTGTCCGGCAACATTGCGACGCTGGTGCGTGAGATCAGGGCGTCATCGCAAACCGCCATGACCTTATCGGATCAGCTCTCGACACGTAGCGCTCAGCTCTCGGTCAAAACCGAACAGCAGTCCGCGTCTTTAGTGCAAACCGCAGCCAGCATGGAGCAAATGGCGGCGAGCACTAAAAATAACGCCGATAACACCCGCCTGGCGAGTGAACAGGCGAATATGGCGACGCTGCAGGCGCGTAAGGGCGGGGAGCTGATGGGGCAGGTTGCCAACAATATGCAGTCCATTACCGAATGCGCCCAGCAGATGACGGAGATTATTTCGCTGATTGACGGCATTGCGTTCCAGACCAATATTCTGGCGCTCAACGCGGCCGTTGAGGCGGCAAGAGCGGGCGACCATGGAAAAGGTTTTTCTGTCGTTGCGGAAGAGGTCAGAAACCTTGCGCACCGCAGCGCAGAGGCCGCGAAGAATATCAAAGCGCTGATTGAAGTCACCAGCAGTAACGTCACGCAGGGCGCGACCGTGGTGTCGCAGGCAGAGAAGAATATGCATGAAATCGTGACGGGCTCGGGAAACGTCAGTCGCTTAATGGATGAAATCTCCGCGTCGACGTCTGAGCAGGAGAAAGGTATTTCCCAGATCACGCTGGCGCTATCGGAGCTGGAGCGGGTCACGCAAAGCAACGTGGCGATGGCGGAGGAACTCAACGGCTCCTCGGATGTACTGCGCAATCAGGTGATTGAACTCCAGGCCCGCACGCGGAATTTTAGATTGGATCACGGGTCTTCGTCCCCATTACCGACCGGCTCACCCTCCTTCCTCCAGCAGCCAGAGCACTCTCTCTGAAAGCGACACAAAGCCTGGCATGCCAGGCTTTTTGCATACATCTGCCCACCCAGCTCATTTCCCGAGCGATTTCAGCGCGATGGAATACATAGTTGTTGCTTAACCCCTCATGAAAGCTAGACTGACACCGAAAGAGTTAAAAAGGTGGAGGTGCTGTGGAAAGCATTAAAGGATCTGAACTTAACGTTCCTGACGCAGTTTTTGCGTGGGTGCTGGACGGCCGCGGCGGTGCCCGACCGCTGGAAGATAATGATGCGATCGACAGTGCGCATCCCTGCTGGCTGCATCTGAACTATACCCATCCGGAAAGCGCTGACTGGCTGGCGTCGACCCCGCTCTTGCCCAATAACGTGCGCGATGCGCTGGCGGGTGAAAGCCTGCGGCCCCGCGTAAGCCGCATGGGTGACGGGACGCTGATTACCCTCCGCTGTATTAACGGCAGCACGGATGAACGTCCGGATCAGCTGGTGGCGATGCGGGTCTATATGGACGATGGGCTGATTGTCTCCACCCGACAGCGTAAGGTCCTGGCGCTGGATGACATCGTCAACGAACTGAAAGAGGGCACAGGGCCGATCGACTGCGGCAGCTGGCTGGTGGACGTCTGTGACGCGCTTACCGATCACGCCAGTGAGTTTATTGAAGAGCTGCACGACAAAATCATCGACCTGGAAGATAACCTGCTCGATCAGCAGATCCCGCCGCGCGGTTTTCTGGCCTTATTGCGCAAGCAGCTGATTGTTATGCGCCGCTACATGACGCCGCAGCGCGACGTGTATGCGCGGCTGGCCAACGAAAGGCTCGCCTGGATGAACGACGATCATCGGCGCAGAATGCAGGATATTGCCGACAGGCTGGGCCGCGGGCTGGATGAAATTGATTCCTGTATTGCCAGAACGGCGGTGATGGCGGACGAAATCGCGCAGGTGATGCAGGAGTCGCTGGCGCGAAGAACCTATATGATGTCCCTGATGGCGATGGTGTTTTTACCGAGCACGTTTCTGACCGGGTTGTTTGGCGTCAACCTGGGCGGAATTCCGGGTGGCGCTTATCGCTACGGTTTTACGGCGTTTTGCGTGATGTTAGTTGTTTTGATTGGGGGTGTTGCATGGTGGTTGCATCGTAGTAAATGGCTGTAAATTTACGCTTTTTCCATCTTTTTCCGGGATTAAAACGCTCTTTTAATTGAGCGAAGTCAATAAACATCTACCCCGTAAGGTGCAATATTACTCCCGCAGGTGAATGCAACGTCAAGCGATGGGCGTTGCGCTCCATATTGTCTTACTTCCTTTTTTGAATTACTGCATAGCACAATTGATTCGTACGACGCCGACTTCATAGTCGGCTTTTTTTTGCCTCCTGATTCTGAGCGTCTACCCTAAAAGGGATGACAGCAAATTATGGAGGGAATGATGAGCATCCTTAACGCTCTGCTACTGCCACAATCGCGTCAATCCGATCCTATCCCCAGCGATCCGGTACCTATGCCCGATCCCATCCCGCGTCCCCAGCCGATGCCCGACCCGCCGCCCGATGAAGAACCGATTAAATTGTCGCATCGGACCGCGAGATCTGCGAGGATACGCGCCATCTGACCGCAAAGATCACCACGAGAGACAATTGTGACCGCTTTTTCTACCCTGAATGTTCTGCCCGATGCCCAACTCGCTAACCTCAACGAGTTGGGATACCTCACGATGACGCCTGTTCAGGCGGCCGCCTTACCCGCCATTCTTGAGGGCCGTGACGTGCGCGTGCAGGCGAAAACAGGCAGTGGGAAAACGGCGGCCTTTGGCCTTGGCCTGTTGCAGCATATCGATGCGGCGCTTTTTCAGACCCAGTCTTTGGTGCTGTGTCCGACCCGCGAGCTGGCAGACCAGGTTGCGGGTGAACTGCGTCGCCTGGCACGTTTCCTGCCAAACACCAAGATTTTAACCCTCTGCGGCGGGCAGCCGTTCGGTGCCCAGCGTGATTCGCTGCAGCATGCGCCGCACATTATTGTCGCGACGCCGGGACGCCTGCTCGATCACCTGCAAAAAGGCACGGTCTCGCTGGATGCGCTACAAACGCTGGTGATGGATGAGGCCGATCGGATGCTGGATATGGGCTTCAGCGAGGCCATTGACGAAGTGATCCGTTTCGCACCGGCCGATCGCCAGACGCTTCTGTTCTCCGCAACCTGGCCGGAAGCTATCGCCGCCATCAGCGGGCGCGTGCAGAAAAATCCTCTTACCATTGAAATCGACAGCGTAGATGCGCTGCCGGCCATCGAACAGCAGTTCTTTGAAACTTCGCAGCAGGGGAAGATCCCGCTCCTGCAGAAATTACTGAGCCAGCATCAGCCTGCCTCCTGCGTGGTGTTCTGTAACACCAAAAAAGACTGTCAGTCGGTTTGTGATGCCCTGAATGCCGCCGGGCAGAGCGCACTGTCGCTGCATGGCGATCTTGAACAGCGCGATCGCGATCAGACGCTGGTCCGTTTCGCCAACGGCAGCGCCCGCGTGCTGGTGGCGACCGACGTCGCTGCGCGCGGCCTGGATATCAAATCGCTTGAGCTGGTCGTGAACTTTGAGCTGGCGTGGGATCCGGAAGTACACGTGCACCGTATTGGCCGTACCGCGCGCGCAGGAAACAGCGGTCTGGCGATCAGCTTCTGCGCACCTGAAGAGGCGCAGCGCGCCAATATTCTCTCTGAGATGCTGCAGATTAAGCTGAACTGGATGAATCCCCCAGCCGGCGTCAGCCTTGTGCCGCTGGAGGCCGAAATGGCGACCCTGTGCATTGATGGCGGTAAAAAAGCCAAGATGCGTCCTGGTGATGTACTCGGTGCACTGACCGGGGATGTGGGTCTGGACGGGGCAGATATCGGTAAGATTGCGGTCCATCCGGCGCATGTCTACGTCGCGGTTCGCCATGCGGTTGCCCATAAGGCATGGAAGCAGCTGCAAAACGGGAAAATTAAGGGTAAAACCTGCCGCGTACGTCTGCTGAAATAAAGCATGAAGCGTCTCAGACGGTGTTTCTGAGACGCTAACCGCTTACTTCACTTCAAGCACGTTCAGACGCAACGCTTCAAACTGATTGTCATCGTCTTCCGGCTGCCAGCCTGCTGGCTGCATCGGGATCTCTTCCCGGTCAAACGCCAGATCGCCGCCGTTCACGACTTCTGACTCGTGATTGATGCCTTTAAAGTCGAACAGTTCCACATCCGCGAGATGGGAAGGAACGACGTTCTGCATGGCGCTGAACATGGTTTCGATACGACCCGGATAGCGCTTATCCCAGTCGCGCAGCATGTCGCCAATCACCTGACGCTGCAGGTTCGGCTGAGAGCCGCAGAGGTTACATGGAATGATCGGGAACCCTTTCGCCTGAGAGAAACGCTCAATGTCTTTTTCACGGCAGTAGGCAAGCGGGCGGATCACAATATGTTTACCGTCATCACTCATCAGCTTAGGCGGCATACCTTTCATCTTGCCGCCGTAGAACATATTGAGGAACAGCGTTTGCAGGATATCGTCGCGGTGATGGCCCAGGGCAATTTTGGTCGCGCCCAGCTCGGTCGCGGTGCGATACAGAATACCGCGGCGCAGACGAGAGCACAGAGAGCAGGTGGTTTTCCCTTCAGGAATTTTCTCTTTCACAATACCGTAGGTATTTTCTTCGACGATTTTGTACTCAACGCCCAGATTTTCGAGGTATTCCGGCAGAATGTGCTCCGGGAAGCCCGGCTGTTTCTGGTCAAGGTTGACCGCCACCAGGGAAAAATTCACCGGCGCGCTTTGCTGAAGATTACGCAGGATCTCCAGCATGGTGTAGCTGTCTTTACCCCCTGACAGGCAAACCATGATGCGGTCGCCTTCTTCAATCATGTTGAAGTCTGCAATGGCTTCGCCCACGTTACGGCGTAGTCGCTTTTGCAGTTTATTCAGGTTGTATTGCTCTTTTTTGTTAATCTCTTGATTCTGTTGCATTGAGTACTACCTTCGGAGCCAGCAGGGGCAAAAATTGTATGCCGCGTATGGTACGGATTCCGGCGGCGAATGCCAGCACGTTTTACTGCTGCGTGAAATCTGGCGCCGTTACGTGATAAAGGGTAGCGTTCAGACGTTTGGATACGATAGCGACTTTACGGCAAACGGCGCAGTTGTGACGCAATCATCTCCGTCAGTATCAATGTTGAAGATTAGCAGTAAGCATGCTGTAATGAGCTTACTTAATTTGAGGGTAATTTGAGCTTAGATTTTAAAAATGATAAAAACTTCTACTCTTTTCCTTTGTACTTCCTTATTTTCAAGCATGGCTTTTGCAGAAAATCACTACATACCTCTACTTTATAACTTATCGACTATGTTTGATTTCAATCCAGTTAAGGGGGCTGTTAAATCCTTAGATACTGATGTTGAGGAGAATGGAAAAATTACTTATAAAATCTCCATCAGACTGAATAAAAATGGTTGTGTTGATAGCTTAAACCTTGATAATGTTTCTTCTGGGCATGAAACCATTCTAAAATATACAAATGGAAGTCTTATTGGCCATAGAGATGGCAAGCCTTTCTCAATACAACTTGATGAAAAATGTCACATTTTGAGTAAAAATGAAAATGGTGACGAGTTGCGTTACACTCTTTACCCGAATGGATTAATTAAAGACACCTATTTTTTAGGCAAAAAAATATCTGAACATTTTTATGATGAAGACGATAATTTGACGCGCTCTGAATTTTATAGTTCAGAAAGCGTTATGTCTAAAAATGAAATATCTTATGTTGATAAAAAAAGAAAGCCTCTTGATTATAAACTAATAAACTCATCAGTTTTCTCGGAGGGGTATACAGCAACCAGTTCTTGTCATTATAACGAAATGCTTGTGCCTGAAATATGTAATGCCACAGTACAGAACGCAGGTAATCCGGCGCCGAAACCAGTTTCAATGACAGCGCATACGAAAGTTGAATTCTACTAGACTTAAACGATTCCAATAAGCTACCTCCGGCGTCAGGTTATTCAGGCATTCATGAGGACGCTCGCTGTTGTATTCATTCAGCCAGCGTTCAGTGATTTCCCGGGCTTCATTCAGCGTTCAGAACAGGTAAAAATCCAGGATTTCTGTCCGGTACGTCCGGTTGAACCGTTCGATAAACGCATTCTGCGTCGGCTTACCCTGCTTGACTTGCTTATCGGATAAACCATTACAATGTTCATCTGAGGTTGGGCTTGGTAATGGCTAACTCCATTTAAACGATGCGTTTTTTTTATTGAATGTTATTGATGCATTACTCCATTCCTTGCCATCAAGTAACATTTCCACACACTGGGTAGGGTAGAGGTCATCGGCTGGCTGGAACCGCTCATATTCGGAGTCAGGGTTAAGCATCACATCATGATTAACGTTGACTATCCATCCATCGGGGTTTTCAGGATCGGATTGGCGAGTGCATAGCAGTCTGGCCTGGTAGAAGTCATCCGGGAGCCCTTCCAGCATGCAACCGGTAGCCCACTGGATAAGCTGTTCATTTGAATATTTCTGAGGAGCGGTATGTGTTTCTTGCTGTTTGCTTATTAATCGCTTAAATGTGTTCAGAAAGGGGAACATGTCATTTTCCTTTAGCTTGTAAGTTAGGCATTGTAGGGCAATTAGCGAGATTAGATCCATTCAATGGTTAATATCACCGCTAGCGCATAACGCCATTGATTTTCCTTCCATGGGAGAAAGCAGTCATTATTTGATATAAAATCTTCGACAAGACGTAAACCAAAGCACAAGCCCTGCGCCACCCATGATCCCTGTGTGCCAGAGCGGAAGTAACTTACATTGTGCTAGGGTGTTTTATCGGGACGAGTTCAACGAAGGTCCTGGCTGAATGCAAGAGGAATTTAAGATGAATGTAGAAACGGTCCGCTTAATCCTTGAACCCTTTAATGATTCACATTATGAAGGCTTAAGGGTAATGGATAGTGATGCTGAGGTGATGCGCTATATCAATAAGGGTATCGTTAAAACGCCCGAAGAAACCTGGGAGGGCATCAGAATGGTGCAGGCTCGCTGGGATAAGTATCACTTCTCGTGGTGGGCTATCAGAGAGAAATCTTCTGGTGCGATCGTTGGTGCAGCATGCCTCCAGCACCTGGCGAACGTGGAGGGGGCACCATTAGAGATTGGCTGGCGCCTCGTGCCTGAACACAATGGCAAAGGCTATGCTACAGAGGCAGCGAAAGCGATCGTTGATTACGCTGTAGAACGGGTGGGAGCATCTTATCTGGTGGCCGTGGCCGATCCAGAAAATATCGCATCGCAGCGTGTAATGAAAAGGGTAGGTATGTCTTATAAAGCCATAGAGCGGCATTACGATACGGAATGCGTTGTGTACGAGCTTAACATGAGTAAGCCTGCTTAATTAAGCGACACATCTCTGCCACTTTATCTCAGCTTACAGCACCTCAACCAATTCAAATTCTTCTGCGATCAGTTCCATATCTTCAGAAAAATGGCCTTCGCGGAAGAAAAATCGCTGATGCTCTTTCCGCCAGTATTCAAGGCTTAAATCACCTTCACCCTCTTTGCGAGCGAATTCCTCATTAACATCGCAAAAACGCACCAGTCGCATGGAAACCAGCCGGATCACACAGACCGGGACATTCTGACCATCAAGGATTATGTTGTGGCTTCCTATCCGTGGAGCAGATACATCCTGCGAGTACGAGGCAAAAGATCCGCAGGTGGCCGTTTTGAGCCCTTTTTTAATCAGGTCCGCAAGCGCGTTCGCCAGTTCCGGGCTGTCACCCATTTGCCAGGCCGCTGCGCCTGGGTACTTCGTTTTTAATTCTTCAACCTTAACCATTCAAATCCCTTCTGAATCCTTGACCATAAGAAACATAATAGCGGTTTTAGCATAAACTCCCTCGATATTTGAAGCGTAATCGGCTTTCCTTCTACTTTTGTACACAGGCTGCCTGGAATACAAAGGGTTGCATGCATTGGCTGTGTAAATATATTCTTATGGGGTTATTTGTGTGGTGAATCTGCTGCCTGCAGCCCGGCGCGTGACGTTATAATCAGTAACGAGTCATCGGGATGCTATCGGCACCACGCATTTTTTGTAACTTATATCCCATTGGAAGGGGTTAGCGTGTTCAAGCTTAATACATCTCTACTGGCGGTTTTGCTGCTGTCAGGCTGTAGCTCCGATCTGGTTCTCAACCCACCTAAGCAACCTGAATACAAGTCGATGCCTGAAATAACGCAGTCTGTGACGCCATCACAACAGCGTGCAATCATGGCTGGCGAGCGGCCTGACTGGTCAGAAAGAACGCCGGTCAAGACAATAAAGCAATACTAATAAGCACTTAACAACCAAGGCTGCCGTTCGGCGGCCTTTTTATTTACCCATTTGAGAAGGTGCAAAGACGGAGCCTGGTTTGGGGAAAATTTCTGACGGCGGACATGGTATTTCTTTCTTTATCAACCATGCTTAAGGCGAAGATAATTCAATCACTTCAGCATCACCGAAGCGGCAACGTCACTCGAGTCGAGAACCCTGAATGCGCCATGCACCTATCTCCATAGCTGCAGCCACGGCAATTTTTGTGCTGGGCGTTTTTATCATCAATATCCAGGTCTGGTACTCGGCGCGGGCTGACAGCCTTGCAGGGGCGCACTACGTCGTCAGGAATATGCACGTCATTCTTACAGAAGCGCATCATGCGACCCAGGTTGCAATGCGGCTTGCTGAGAATGAGTGTGATGCTGAAGGACAGTATCGGCTCGGCACTGAAGCGGCATTACAACCCCATCTGAGAACGATCGTTATTCTGAAAAAAGATGCGGTATGGTGCTCCTCCTTGCCGGGAAACCGCGTGTTGTTGGTTAACGGCTCAGCGCTGCCTGAAGCGCCATTGTTACTTGTTCCATCGAAAAGTACGGTCAACGGCCTGCCGGTTCTCTTATACCAGACAAACCATGCCGGAAGCCGAATCATGGTGAGCATCAGCGACAGCCATATCCGGGATGCGCTGAATATGCCACTACGTGGCGTGGCGTATTCGCTGCTGGTCGGCAATCGTCGTTTAGGCCAATCAGGCGATGTCTTGACGGCAGCCCATTCAAACAACGATGTTCTGACGGTAAAAGACGTTGATTATGCCTTCGCGATTCAATTTAACGCTCCGCCTCTTTTTAGCCTAACGCGATTATTCGACCAGGCCGGTGGAGTGGTGTTATTTCTGCTGCTCGTTTCCTCTCTTTCTGCTTATCTTCTGCAGCGATATCTGTCTAAGGATATTTCGCCGGAAGAATCGCTGCGGACTGCCATCTACAGAAATGAAATTATTCCCTATTACCAGCCCGTCGTGAGCGGAAAAGAGGGCACCTTGCGCGGTGTAGAGGTGCTGGCCAGATGGAAGCATTCGCAATCCGGGTTTATTTCTCCCTCGTCATTTATTCCTCTTGCTGAGAAAACAGGGCTAATCATTCCCTTAACCCAAAGCTTAATGCGTCAGGTTGCAACGCAGATGAATGCAATTTCTACGCTGCTGCCGGAAGGATTTCATGTCGGGATTAACTTCAGTGCGTCTCATATCGTTGCCTCTACCTTTTTTGAAGAGTGTCTGAATTACAAGCGCAGCTTTGTGCAACAGGATCTTAACCTCGTTGTGGAGGTGACCGAGCGTGAACCTCTCCACGTAGATGAACATCTCGTTAAGACCCTGAATGGGCTGCATAACAAGGGATTTGCAATCGCGCTGGATGATTTTGGAACGGGATATTCTGGCCTGTCCTACCTGCAGGACCTGCACATTGATTACATCAAAATCGACCAAAGCTTTGTTGCCAGAGTGAATGCCAATGAGGATTCCACCCTGATCCTGGATTCGGTACTGGAACTGGCAAAAAAACTGTCAATCCGTATTGTGGCGGAAGGGGTTGAAACCCAGGAACAGCTTGATTACCTCATGCGCAATAACATCACGTTTTTACAGGGCTACTTCTTCTACAAACCCGTTCCTTTTAAGGAGTTGATAAAAATTCTGTTATCGAAGCCAAAGGTTAAAGTGAGGGTGGAGTGACGTTTGTCCTGTTGTCAGCAATTCCCGCCCGATACATTCATAAGTAGCGTATAATGCGGCGTCGAAAACCGCTCAACACTTCTCTGGCCAGTACTATGACCCTCAATCGCGTTTGTTATTTACTTCTGATCTTTGCTGCGATCGGCAGTCTTTTTACCTCGAGCCCTTTGGCTATGTGGTTTCTGCTGATCAATATGCTGACGTTGGTCATGTATGGCGCCGATAAAATGGCGGCGCGGAAAGGCATGCGCAGGGTGCCGGAAGCCACGCTGCTGGTATTTGGCGTAACGGGCGGCTGGCCTGGCGCGATTGTAGGCCAACAGCTCTTTCGCCATAAAACACAAAAGCAGCCGTTTAAAACCTACTTCTTCTTAAGCATTGTCGTTAGCATCGCCGTGATGGCGGCGGTTTACCATTTCTCGCCTGTTTCTTCTTTATGGCCGTTTTGACATCAAGTTAACCTGAGTTTTTCAGATGCCAGCACTACGTTGATAAGACGGTCATTCGGATAGCGCGTCGTGAATAAATCCTCCATCACTGCCAATAGTAGTAGGACTATTCTTAAGTTGTTGCTGTTTTTTGCACAATCTGAATAATACGTGCAACAACACGGACGGCAACATCCCATGAAAATAGTCTCTATTACGCTGGCAGCGCTGGTGCTTTATTCTGCACCTGCCTGGTCCGCTTTTCAGGAGCGGGAATATAATACCTGGTATATGAAAAATGCGGTGCTTTATGATATGACGCAGACCTCGGAAGGTTTTCCCGTCATGGTGAGCGTATCCCAGCCTGGGAGAAAATCCGCTAATTTGCTGGTGTCATATATTACGGAAGGCCGCTGTAGTGAGAATAATCTGCCGCTTAATGTGAATGGTAAGGTGCTGCCCGCCAAATATAATTGTGTTCAAATAGGAAAGAACAGAATTGAACATTTTTCAGTGGTGGATGCGGACAGCGTTAATGGCATGGTGACGCATCTGAAATCTGATTTCACTATTCTCCTGCAAAACGATATCAAAATTTGGGCAGCAAATATCAAAGCGCCAAAATACGGGCTAACCCCGCGCTTTTAAAATCATGCTACGCTTGTTTGTTGTATCAGGAGCATGAGTATGAAGAACAAAGACGAACAAACAGGATTAGTGGGGTTGGCGATTGGGGCGGCCGTTATTGGTCTGGTTTCTGCCCAGAAACCAATCGATCGCGACAGCATTGTTGATGAGCTGGTCAGGCTCGGCAGGCAGAAAGGCGATGGTGTAGAGGATGAGGTTTTCGTCAAGGCTGCTGACCTGGTGAGGAAGGGGATCTAGCCATGGCTGATATTCGTCATGCGCAGTGCCATTGTGGCGCGGTGGCCTTTACCGTTGCGCTAACGGATGGCCTGAATACCGCGCGGCGCTGCAGTTGTTCCTTTTGTCGCATGCGGGGTGCGGTCGTCGTCTCTGCGCCGCTGTCAGGGATTACCGTGACCAAAGGTGAGGATAAGCTCACGGAGTACCGCTTCAATACGGGAACGGCACGGCACTTTTTCTGCTCGGTGTGCGGAATTTACACGTTCCATCAGCGGCGTTCTAATCCAAACGAATACGGCGTGAATGTGGCCTGCTTTGATAACGTCTCACCGTTCGATTTCCCTGAAGTGACGGTGATGGACGGGGTTAACCATCCCTCGGATGGAGATAGCGGGGTGTTTGGCTACCTCTCTTTTCGCAAGAAAGGAACAGGTCAGGCGTAATTGCCGCCTGGCCACTCTGTAATCAGCCTGGCTATAGTGGAGGGTGGTTATCTGAAACAGGAGAAACTATGCTTTGTGTTGAAAAAGACGATCCGCGTGAGGCCCCTGAATCAGGTGATAAAAAGCCTCAACCCGTGAAAAAATAACGCAACCTGTGCGTTTTCCCGCCACCGGCACTGCTGGTGGCTTTTCATTTCTCAGGGAATAATGTTAACCGCCATCCAGGTGGTTCAACACAGCGCTGAGATGCCCGACAATATCAGCAAAATCAAAAATTAACGCCATCCAGATGAGCGCTAAAAGAGTTAGTACGACAACGGATACACGACCAAACAACGCTGTTATCCTTAGTGATGGAAAGGCTATCACCTGAGTTTAAACAGCTTTACCTCAACTTACCCTCAACCACGTGATTTCAGAACCTGCTTTTTGTGACGAACGTCAAAAGATGGGTGAGCCCGCATACTGATGCGGGCTCTGGCAATCAGAACTGGTAAACCAGACCCAGTGCCACGACATCATCCGTGCCGATGCCGTTGTTTTTGTAGAAGCTGTCATCTTCATCCAGCAGGTTGATTTTATAATCAACGTAGGTGGACATGTTTTTGTTGAAATAATAGGTTGCGCCGACGTCAGCGTACTTAACCAGATCCTGGTCGCCCTGGCCGTTGCCAAGGTCCTTGCCTTTAGACTGCAGGTAGGAAAGGGACGGACGCAGGCCGAAGTCGAACTGGTACTGTGCGGTCACTTCGAAGTTCTGGGTTTTGTTGGCAATACCGCCGCCTGAAGTGCTGTCACTGGAACCGTATGGCGTCATATTGCGGGTTTCAGAGTACATTGCCGCCAGGTAGATATTATTAGCGTCATATTTCAGACCCGCGGTCCATGCGTCCGCTTTATCGCCGCCCGCATATTGAGATGCAGCACCAGTGCCTGCGATCACCTGGTCATTAGTACGATCTGAAGAGGTATACGCTGCACCCGCAGTAATCCCCATGCCGAAGTCATAGGTTGTGGAGATACCGAAACCGTCACCGTTTTGGTTACGAATGTTGTTATCAGAACGGTTGTTCGTTCCTTCCTGAGAACAACCATTCTCGTCACAGTTGCTGCCTTCATTTTTGCCCTGATACTGCAGCGCAAAGTTCAGACCCTGCACCAGACCATAGAAGTCGGTGTTACGGTAGGTTGCTACGCCATTGGCGCGGCCGGTCATGAAGTTGTCGGCTTTGGTGTAGGAGTCGCCGCCGAACTCAGGCAGCATATCGGTCCAGCCTTCCACGTCGTACAGTACGCCATAGTTACGACCGTAATCGAAGGAACCGTAGTCGCCCACTTTGATACCGGCGAAGGCCAGACGCGTCCAGGATTGGTTATCAGACCCTTCGGTGTTATTGGCCTGAATGTTGTATTCCCACTGTGCGTAGCCAGTCATCATGTCGTTGATCTGGGTTTCGCCTTTAAAGCCCAAACGCATGTAGGTTTGATCCCCGTCAGCGCCTTTATCATCGGAGAAATAGTGCAGACCATCTACCTTTCCGTACAGATCTAATTTGTTACCGTCTTTATTATAAATCTCTGCTGCATGAGTTGCGCCAGCCATTAACAGAGCCGGAATCATCAGGGCCAGTACTTTTCTTTGCATTTTGATATTCCTTTGCGGTTGTTTTTATTTAATTACCTGTTGAACTTTCCGAATGCGAAAGTTGTCTCATGCTAAATCACTCCCGTGTAAGAGTAATAAATTATAATTGTTACGAACTAAGTAAAATCTAAACTGAATACATCAACGGTAATGGTCATTGGTTTGGTGAATGCTTTAAGGCTAAACATAATAAATTAAAATTATTAATCAGGTATGAATTAAGCTATTCTTGATGGCGTTATATGCCTTTAAGATTATTTATCCATAATTCGCATGAATAATATTTAGGGAACTAAATAGATATTTAATGATTATCTGGATTCGCCCGGTGTGAATACACCGGGTTTTTTTATGGCAAAAAATGCCCGGACGCGCCGGGCAGAGAGACTAGTCGTTGGTCGATTTTTCGGCTTTACCCGCCAGCTGCGCCAGAAAGTCATACCGTTTTTGCAGATCCGCCGCAGCGTCTTTCCATAGCTGTTCGGCCACTTCCGGCTGCTGCGCGTTAAGGCGGCGGAAGCGCTGTTCCTGCATTAACGTCTCGGCCAGAGCATCTGACGGCGGACGTGAATCCAGTGCCAGCGGTAATTTACCCTCGTCCGCACGGCGCGGATCGAACCGGTACAGCGGCCAGAAGCCGGTCGCGGTTAGCTGTCGCATCTGATCGTGGCTGAGTGCCAGGTCGTAGCCATGCTCTTCACACGGGCTGTAGGCAATGATCAGCGACGGGCCGGGATACGCTTCCGCCTCCTGGATCGCCTTTACCGTCTGGTTAAGCTGTGCCCCCAGCGAGATTTGCGCGACGTAAACGTGACCGTACATCATCATGCTCACCCCGAGATCTTTGCGTGCCTTGCGTTTCCCGTGCTCACCGAATTTCGTGACGGCACCCAGCGGCGTGGCTTTCGACGCCTGACCACCGGTGTTGGAATAACACTGCGTATCCAGCACCAGGATATTGACGTTTTCCGTCAGGCTTAGCACGTGGTCCAGTCCGCCAAAGCCGATGTCATAAGCCCAGCCGTCACCGCCAATCAGCCAGATCGATTTTTCGACCAGGGCGTCCGCGTCGGTCAGCAGCTGTTCAGCGCCCGCCACGCCCTGAAGCGCCTGACGCAGCTCTGCAACCTGCTCACGACGTACCTCTGGCGTCGCGTCGGCGTGAAGCGCGTCATTGAGCCCGGCGGGGATCTGCCCGGCAAACTGCTCCAGCAGGCGCATCACGCGCGCGCGGTGCTGGTCAACGGTCAGGCGGAAGCCCAGACCAAATTCGGCGTTATCCTCGAACAGCGAGTTGGCCCACGCGGGACCGCGACCGTTGGTGTCAGTGGTATACGGCGTGGAGGGCAGGTTGCCGCCATAGATAGACGAACAGCCGGTGGCGTTGGCAATCAGCATCCTGTCACCGTACAGCTGGGTAAGCAGCTTAATATACGGTGTTTCACCGCAGCCCGAGCAGGCGCCGGAGTATTCAAACAGCGGCGTGATCAGCTGCGAAGTGCGAATATCAATGCGTTCCAGTTTGCTGCGATCGATTTCCGGCAGATTCAGGAAGAAGTCATAATTGACCTTCTCCTCTTCAACATGCTCCAGACGCGACATCATATTGATGGCTTTAATCTCCGGGTTCTGCCTGTCTTTCGCCGGACAGACCTCGACGCACAGGTTACAGCCGGTGCAGTCTTCCGGCGCGACCTGCAGAACGTATTTCTGTCCGCGCATATCGCGGGATTTTACATCCAGGGAATGCAGGCTGGCCGGGGCGGCCTCCATCTCTTCCGGCGACACCACTTTGGCACGAATGGCAGAGTGCGGGCAGGCCGCCACGCAGTGGTTGCACTGGGTACACAGATCTTCTTTCCAGATGGGGATCGCTTCGGCGATGTTGCGTTTTTCCCAGCGGGTGGTGCCCATCGGCCAGGTGCCATCCGGCGGTAGGGCAGAGACGGGCAGGGCATCACCCAGCCCGGCCAGCATCGCCGCCGTCACGGTCTTCACGAAATCAGGTGCCGCATCAGACACCACCGGAGGGCGGTTCGGGCTTGCGGCATTGACCGGCTGCAGCGGGACCTCAAACAGCGACTCGCGCGCCAGGGCCAGCGCCTGCCAGTTACGCTCGACCAGCTCCTGGCCCTTGCTGCTGTAGCTTTTGGCAATCGCGCCCTGCAGTTCCGCCAGCGCGCTGTCGCCCGGCAGGATATTCGTCAGATGGAAGAAGGCCATCTGCATAACGGTATTGATACGCGCGGCAAGGCCACATTCGCGGGCAATTTTCGCCGCGTTAACCACATAGAAACGGGCTTTTTTCTGGTTCAGCACCGCCTGCACTTCCTGCGGCAGGCGCGACCAGACTTCATCCGCGCTGTATGGCGTATTCAGGAGGAAAATACCGCCAGGCTTCAGGCGCTCGGCCATCTGGTACTTATCAATGAACTGCAGCTGGTGACAGCCAACAAAATCAGCCTGAGAAATAAGATACGCAGAGCGGATGGGCTGTTCGCTCACCCGCAGGTGGGAAACGGTCAGGCCGCCGGCTTTCTTGGAGTCATAGACGAAGTACCCTTGGGCGTACCACGGCGTGGAGTTCCCGATGATTTTGATGTTGTTTTTGGTCGCGGAGACGCTGCCGTCACTGCCCAGACCATAGAACAGCGCCTCGAGTTTGGCGGTCGAGGGCAGGGTGTTTTCCGGCAACGTCAGGGACAGATTCGTCACATCATCATAAATGCCGACGGTAAAGCGCGGCTTGGGCTTCGCTTCGCTGAGCTCGTTGAAGACCGCCAGCACGCAGTCCGGTCCGAACTCTTTGGAGGACAAACCGTAACGCCCCCCGATCACGCGCGGCAGCGTTTCACGTTCGCCATGATTAAAGGCCTCGGCCAGGGCGGTCATCACATCCAGATACAGCGGTTCCGCCTGCGCGCCCGGCTCTTTGGTGCGATCGAGCACCGCAACGGTACGCGCGCTTTCCGGCAGCGCAGAGAGGAGATGTTTCGCCGAGAACGGCCGATAGAGACGCACTTTCAGCACGCCAACTTTTTCGCCGCGCGTCAGCAGCTCATCAACAACTTCCTCGCAGGTGCCAATGGCCGATCCCATCAGCACAATGACCCGTTCCGCCTGCGGATGGCCGTAATACTCAAAGGGTTTGTATTCCCGACCCGTTGCGGCAGCAAAGTCATTCATCGCCTGTTCAACATGGTCGTAAACCGCGTTGTACCACGGGTTGGTGGCCTCGCGGGACTGGAAATAGGTATCCGGGTTCGCCGACGTGCCGCGAATCACCGGGTGTTCCGGATTCAGAGCGCGGGCGCGATGCGCGTCAATGTCCGCCTGCGGAAGCAGATTCAGAATTGTCTCGTCAGCCAGCGGAACGATTTTGTTAATTTCGTGGGACGTACGGAAACCATCAAAGAAATGAATAAACGGCACCCGGCTTTTGAGCGTGGCGATATGCGAAATCAGGGCAAAGTCCTGGGCTTCCTGAACGCTGCTGGCGCACAGCATTGCGCAGCCGGTCTGGCGAACGGCCATCACGTCAGAATGATCGCCAAAGATAGAGAGCGCGTGGGTGGCAACGGTACGCGCAGCGACGTGCAGAACGAAGGGAGTCAGTTGTCCGGCAAGTTTGTACAGCGTCGGGATCATTAATAACAATCCCTGGGAAGAGGTAAACGACGTGGAAAGCGCGCCGGTCTGAAGCGCGCCGTGGACCGTGGCAATCGCACCGGCTTCCGACTGCATTTCAACCACTCGCGGGACATCGCCCCAGACGTTTTTTAACCCGTTACCCGCCCAGGCGTCCGCCTGCTCAGCCATGGTAGAACTTGGCGTAATCGGGTAGATGGCGATAACTTCACTGGTGCGAAACGCGACTGAGGCAACTGCACCATTACCGTCAATAGTTTGCATAGGACAACACCCTTACATTGCGCAAAAAAATAGGGGTCTGTATTACGGCAACAAACCCTGAATATTATCTGTGTATTCTAGCAAACGGGGGATTTTTCGATTTTCGCTTTTGTGTCCTCGTTATTCCTGCCATCAATGAGTAGATCAAACTTTTGGCAGAAAAATTGCGAGAAATTGTTTCAGGAACGCATAAATACGCACTTCCGCTCTCGACGACACGGGATGGGATGCCTATTATGCATAGGTTTCGCATTATTCATGGGGGAGAGAGCATGCGCTCAGCATTTTTGGTAGGGTGTGCCGCATTATTGTTGTCGGCATGTAGCAGTGAACCTGTCCAGCAGGCAACGGCCGCGCACGTGGTGCCGGGTATGAAAGCCGCGATGTCCAGCTCCGGTCAGGCCAACTGCGCGATGATTGGCGGTTCGCTGTCGGTAGCTCGCCAGCTTGATGGTTCAGCTATTGGGATGTGCGCCTTGCCAAACGGCAAACGCTGCAGTGAACAGTCGCTTGCCGTTGGAACCTGCGGTAACTACTGATTATTCTGCACGCTTAAACATCAGCGTTTTATCGGCTGTCGCCAGCGTTAACTGGTCTTCAGTCAGATCGACCTGCGCGCCTTTGCGCAGCATGTCGCCGATGGCCTGATCCAGCTCGTTAAGCTGCGGCTCACTACAGAGCTTGCGCGTCATGGCCAGCGTTTTCACCTTCAGCTCGCCTTCGGACAATTTCCCCTGTCCGTTGAAGCGGTTACACATCTGGCCAGAAACGCTGATGTTATTCACCAGGCTGATATCTGGCAGTGCGCTAAAACCGATCTCAGGTTGCGTTGTCGCGGTCTTCACGGCCTTACCGTCCACACTTTCCAGCACAAAGCGGTGGTTCTTAAGTTGCTCCGGCTGAACGGAGGCTTTACCCGGATTAACGCAGCCGGTAAGGACAAGACTGATAACACTTAACGCAATGAGCTTTTTCATTTTTCTTCTCAAACTATAAACACTGTGAATCTTTTTCCAGTGTAACGATACTCTGCCATGCGTTAATGGGGTTTATCTGAAAGTGCGGGGAGGAGCCGGGCAACGCAGCGGTTGCCCGGGATGACGTTAATGTGATTTAAACCCTGCCGCCGTCATCAGCATACGGAAGAGCATACTGACCGCAGCCAGCGCCAGTACGCTGCCGCCCCAGATAATGGCCAGCCACAGTAATCTTTTCCAGACTGGTTGTTGCATCAGTGATAACCCTCCCCATGCTGAACTTTGCCGCGAAATACGTAGTAACTCCAGAAGGTGTAGACCAGGATAACGGGAATGATCAACAGCGCGCCGACCAGCATAAAGCCCTGGCTTTGCGTCGGTGCGGCGGCCTGCCACAGGGTGATTGACGGTGGAATGATGTGCGGCCAGATGCTGATCCCAAGCCCGCTAAAGCCGAGGAAAATCAGCCCCAGCGTCAGGATAAACGGTCGGCTATGGCTGTCGGGATTATTCAGGCAGCGCCACTGATACAAACTAAAAATCACCACCAGGGCCGGGACGGGCAGCAGATAGAACAGGTTCGGCAGCGTAAACCAGCGCGCCGCGATGGCCGGCTGCGCCAGCGGTGTCCAGAGGCTGATCGCCGCAATAAACGCCAGCAGTACGAGTAACAGGGTTTTCGATACCTGACGCATCCGCTGTTGTAATGCATTTTCGCTTTTCATAACCAGCCAGGTCGAGCCTAACAGCGCGTAGGCCACCACCAGGCCCGCGCCGCAAAACAGATTAAACGCGGTAAACCAGTCAAAGGGGCCGCCGGTATAGGCCCGGCCGGTGACGCTAAAGCCGTTAATGACGGCGCCCACCGTCACGCCCTGGGTAAACGTCGCCAGAATGGAACCGCCTATAAACGCCTTATCCCAGAAAGGACGGTGTGCTGGCGTGGCTTTAAAGCGAAACTCAAACGCTACGCCACGAAAAATAAGACCGATCAGCATTAATGTGAGCGGAATGGTGAGGGCATCGATAATCACGGCGTAGGCCAGCGGAAAGGCGCCGAACAGGGCGGCCCCGCCAAGCACCAGCCAGGTTTCATTCCCGTCCCAGACCGGCGCGACGCTGTTAACCATCACATCGCGATCGTCGGCGTTCTGCGTTGCCGGGAACAGAATGCCAATCCCCAGATCAAAACCGTCCATCACGATATACATCAGCGTGGCAAAAACGATGATCACAAACCAGATAATGGAAAGATCGATACCCATTACGGCTGCTCCTTATGTTCAGTTGTGACAGCAGAAAGCGGGCGCGCCGGACGTCCGTCGGACTCGGTGGCGAAAGATTCATGCGGCTGCGGGCCTTTTCGGATGAGGCGCACCATATAGCTGTAACCCACGCCAAATACCGAGGTGTAAACCACGAAGAAGGCCAGCAGGCTCACGCTCATATGCAAATCGCCATGGGCAGAAACCGCATCCTTCGTGCGCTGGAGCCCATAGACCACCCACGGCTGGCGGCCCACTTCGGTGGTGATCCACCCGGCCAGAATAGCAATCAGCCCGGAGGGCCCCATCAGCAGGGCAAACCACAGGAAAGGACGGGAAGAATAAATGCGCTTTTTATAGCGCAGCCAGAGTGCCGTTACCCCAAGCAGCAGCATCAGCATGCCCAGGCCCGCCATAATGCGGAACGACCAGAAGACGATGGTGGAATTTGGGCGGTCTTCCTTTGGAAACTCTTTGAGCGCCGGAACCTGTTTATCCAGACTGTGTGTCAGAATAAGGCTTCCCAGCGCTGGGATCTCCAGCCCAAAGCGGGTGCGCTCCTGTTCCATATCCGGCCAGCCAAACAGCAGTAGCGGGGTAGGCTCGCCCGGTGGATTTTCCCAGTGCCCTTCAATGGCGGCAATTTTCGCGGGCTGGTGCTTTAAGGTGTTCAGCCCGTGCATATCGCCCACCATGGCCTGGAGGGGCGCGACAATCAGCGTCATCCACAGCGCCATTGAAAACATTGCCCGGATGGCGGGGGTATTATTCCCGCGCAGCAGATGCCATGCCGCGGATGCGCCAACAAACAGGGCGCTGCTCAGGAACGCGGCTATCGACATGTGCAGCAGGCGGTAAGGGAAGGAGGGGTTAAACACCACGGCGAACCAGTCCACCGGTACCACCTGACCGTTGACGATCTCATAGCCCTGCGGGGTTTGCATCCAGCTGTTGGAGGAGAGGATCCAGAAGGTGGAGATAATGGTCCCCAGTGCCACCATGCAGGTGGAAAAGAAGTGCAGCCTCGGCCCGACTTTATTCCAGCCGAACAGCATCACGCCGAGGAACCCGGCTTCGAGGAAGAAGGCGGTAAGCACTTCATAGGTCAGAAGCGGGCCGGTAATACTGCCCGCAAACTGCGAAAAGCCGCTCCAGTTGGTGCCAAACTGGTAGGCCATCACCAGCCCGGAGACCACGCCCATGCCAAAGTTGACGGCAAAAATCTTCGACCAGAAATGGTACAGCGAGCGCCAGACCGGATTTTTTGTTTTCAGCCACAGCCCTTCGAGCACGGCAAGGTAGCTTGCGAGACCAATCGTGATGGCCGGGAAAATAATGTGAAAGGATACGGTAAAGGCAAACTGTATCCGCGCAAGGTGAAAAGCATCTAAACCAAACATGCACAGCCTCAATGTCAAACGGTGTGCTGTTATGGTATAGGGGCGAAGATCGGACGAGCAGACGCAGAAAAGCGAATTTTAACCATAACAGTTGGCGTAAATTTCACGCTTTAGCCATCTGATATACCTCGCCGTTGTGGAATAAAAATATTCTTTTTATGATTTTTCCGCATTAAACCGCTTGCTTTGTCGTCAGCGTCGTGCGTTAATGGCCTTCTGGTTTTGAGTCCAAATAAATATCTGACGTAGTTTTATAAAGCAGTTCTCATCACGTTGTGCCTCTCCGCAGCCTCTCTTGGGTCTTTATCTACATTCCGATTCGTTTTGTTTAAAACCATTATGCCCAATCGGCCCATTAGTAATTTACGTTTTTACGTTTCAGGAGAAACCTATGACTTCATATATCCATTTTCGCTGCCCATGCTGTCATGGCTCGCAGTACCGTACCTCAGCCTTTGACGTGTCTGAGAAAAACCCGTTTGGCGCGAAATGCATTTTTTGCAAATCGTCGATGATCACGCTCGACCACCTGGCCGCCGCGCGTTCCGCTCAGAGCCACGTGACCGAATACCGTAAGTAATTCATCTTCCAGACTATAACAGTTCGCTAAATCTTCTCTTTTTCTCCTGCTGATATACACTGTCGGTCTTAAGGAGAATCTGATGAAAAAATACCAGCGTCTAGCGCAACAAATTATCTCGCAGATTGAGCTTGGCGTATGGCTGCCGGGCGATAAGCTGCCTTCCCTGCGAGAGCAGGTGGCAAGCAGCGGCATGAGTTTTATGACCGTTGGCCACGCGTATCAGATGCTGGAAAGTCAGGGGCGCATTGTCGCCAGACCGCAGTCGGGCTATTACGTTGCCTCGCGCCCGACCGCACAACAGCCTGCGCCACCCGCTCAGGTGATGCGTGACGAAGCGGTGGATATAAATACCTACATCTTCGACGTCTTACAGGCCAGCCGCGACCCGTCCGTTGTTCCCTTTGCTTCCGCGTTTCCCGACCCCAGACTTTTCCCGCTTCAGCAGCTCAACCGTTCGCTGGCAAACGTCAGCAAAACCGCGACGGCGATGAGCGTGATTGAGAACCTGCCGCCGGGAAACGTCGATCTCCGCCACGCCATTGCCCGCCGCTACGCGCAGCAGGGGATGAACATCTCCCCGGAAGAGATCGTGATCACCGCAGGCGCGCTCGAAGCGCTGAATCTTAGCCTTCAGGCGGTAACCGAGCCGGGTGACTGGGTGATTGTCGAAAACCCCTGTTTTTACGGTGCGCTGCAGGCGCTGGAACGCCTGAAGCTCAAAGCGTTGTCGATTGCGACGGACGTTCGCGAGGGGATCGATCTCAATGCCTTAGAGCAGGCGCTGAATGAATACCCGGTTAAAGCCTGCTGGATCATGACTAACAGCCAAAACCCGCTCGGCTTCACGCTGAGCGCGGAGAAAAAAGCCCAGCTTGTCGCCCTGTTAACCCAGCACAACGTCCCGCTGATTGAAGATGACGTCTACAGCGAGCTCTATTTTGGACGTGAAAAGCCGCTCCCGGCGAAAGCGTGGGATCGTCAGGACATGACGCTACACTGCTCGTCCTTTTCAAAATGTCTGGTGGCCGGTTTTCGCATCGGCTGGGTGGCGGCAGGAAAACACGCGCCGCGCATTCAGCAGCTGCAGCTGATGAGCACGCTTTCAACCAGTTCTCCCATGCAGCTGGCGCTGGTGGATTACCTGGCGACCAAACGCTATGACGCCCACCTGCGCCGCCTGCGGCGTACGCTGGCCGAGCGGAAGCAGCAGGCCTGGCAGTCACTTCTGCGCCATATGCCTGCCGGTGTCAAAATTCACCATAACGACAGCGGCTACTTTTTATGGCTGGAACTGCCGGCACAGCTGGACGCGGGGCTGCTGAGCGAAAAGGCCTTAACGCACCACATCAGCATTGCTCCCGGAAAAATGTTTTCCACCTCTGACGCGTGGACGCCGTTCTTTCGTTTTAATACCTCCTGGGCCTGGGGAGAGCGGGAAGAGCAGGCGGTCATTCAGTTAGGAAAATTAATTAGCACGATGCTGGAATAATCCTTTTTCCGTTATTTAAATAATCAATTCTTATCCTGATGACGGCGCTGCGACTATTTCGCGGTGACCCGTCATAGGAAATCTGCATACCGTCTCTCGCGCCTAACCCCTTGTCTATAATCCAGTTAACGGGGAATGCGCCCTCGGTCACACCTTGATGAAATTTCCTGAAGCCGAACGGTGCGGCGCATTTGCGCGGTCTACGTTTAATAAGGGAGATATTTTTACGGCACGGCTGCCGCTAAATTTCATTGCGACAGGAGTAACTCTTATGAGCAAAAAATTTGCCCGCAGCAGCCTGTGCGCGCTCGGCATGACTATCATGACAGCGCAAGCCGCAGAACCACCAAAGGCCATTGGCGACGGGGAAGGTCGACTGGATATTATCGCCTGGCCGGGATACATCGAGCGGGGGCAGACGGATAAAAACTACGACTGGGTCACCGAGTTCGAAAAAGAGACCGGGTGTGCGGTTAACGTCAAAACGGCGGCCACGTCGGATGAAATGGTCAGCCTGATGGCGAAAGGGGGATATGACCTGGTGACCGCCTCAGGTGATGCCTCCCTGCGGCTGATCATGGGCAAACGCGTCCAGCCGATTAACCCCGATCTTATCCCCAACTGGAAAACCCTCGACGAGCGGATTGTGAAAGGGGAATGGTTTAACGTCGGCGGTAAAGTCTACGGCACGCCGTACCAGTGGGGGCCAAACCTGCTGATGTACAACACCAAAACCTTCCCGACGCCGCCGGACAGCTGGAGCGTCGTCTTTACCAAACAGGATCTGCCGGACGGTAAAACCAATCAGGGACGCGTGCAGGCCTATGACGGCCCGATTTACATCGCCGATGCGGCGCTGTTCGTCAAAGCGACCCAGCCGCAGTTGGGTATCAAAGACCCTTACCAGCTCACCGAAGCACAGTATGCCGCCGTGCTGAAAGTGCTGCGCGACCAGCATGCGCTGATCCACCGCTACTGGCATGACACCACCGTCCAGATGAGCGATTTCAAAAACGAGGGCGTGGTGGCCTCCAGCGCCTGGCCGTATCAGGCGAATGCCCTGAAGGCCGAGAACCAGCCCATTGCCACCGTCTTCCCGAAAGAGGGGGTGACAGGCTGGGCGGACACCACCATGCTCCACGCGCAGGCTAAACACCCGATGTGCGCCTACAAATGGATGAACTGGTCGCTGACGCCAAAAGTGCAGGGCGATCTGGCCGCATGGTTTGGCTCCCTGCCCGTGGTGCCGGAAGGGTGTAAAGCCAGCACGCTGCTGGGCGATAAAGGCTGCGAAACAAACGGTTATAATGAGTTCGACAAAATCATGTTCTGGAAAACCCCCATCGCAGAAGGCGGCAAATTTGTCCCTTACAGCCGCTGGACGCAGGATTACATCGCCATCATGGGCGGTCGTTAATTGCCCGGGAGCAGAACATGACGTACGCAGTCGAGTTTAACAATGTTTCCCGTCTGTACGGCGACGTCCGGGCGGTGGATGGGGTCACCATTGCGATCCGCGACGGAGAGTTTTTCTCCATGCTGGGGCCTTCGGGCTCCGGCAAAACCACCTGCCTGCGTCTGATAGCGGGTTTTGAACAGCTGTCAGGCGGGACGATTTCCATCTTCGGCAAAGAGGCGAGCGAACTGCCCCCCTGGGAGCGGGACGTGAACACCGTGTTTCAGGACTACGCGCTGTTCCCGCATATGTCGATCCTCGACAATGTTGCCTACGGGCTGATGGTCAAAGGCGTCGACAAGAAAAAACGCCATGCGCAGGCCCGCGATGCTCTGGAAAAAGTGGGCCTGAGCTTTGCCATCGCCCGCAAACCTTCGCAACTTTCCGGCGGCCAGCGTCAGCGTGTCGCCATCGCCCGCGCGCTGGTAAACGAACCGCGCGTCCTGCTGCTGGACGAGCCTTTAGGGGCGCTCGATCTCAAGCTGCGGGAACAGATGCAGTTCGAGCTGAAGAAGCTTCAACAAGAACTCGGCATCACCTTTATTTTCGTCACCCACGATCAGGGCGAGGCCCTTTCCATGTCGGACCGGGTGGCGGTGTTCAATAACGGGCGCATCGAGCAGGTGGATACCCCACGCGATCTTTACATGCGTCCGCGCACGCCGTTTGTCGCCGGTTTTGTCGGCACCTCCAACGTTTTTGATGCGGGCCTTGCGCAGACGCTTTGCGGCATGGAGGGCACCTTTTCCCTGCGCCCGGAGCATATTCGCCTTAATGAACAGGGTGACGTTCAGGTTCAGGGCGTCGTGCAGGCCGTTCAGTATCAGGGGGCTGCCACGCGTCTGGAGCTGAAGCTCGCCGATGGCGCCAAACTGCTGGTGAGCCAGGCTAACTTCAGTGACGCCTCGCCGCTGAGCGGCATTGCGCCGGGGCAGGCGGTTATGGCGTCATGGTCACGCGATGCGATGATCCGCCTTCACGAGGAGAGGTGAAATGGATATGAGCGTTGCGCATCCTCCAGCCCCGCGCGGCCGTCTGAGCCGCATGACGGCCCTGTTCTGGCGAAAGCCGTCGCTCGGTCTGTTCCTGCTTCTGCTTGCGCCGCTGATGTGGTTTGGCATCGTCTATTTAGGATCGCTGCTGACGCTGCTGTGGCAGGGGTTTTACACCTTTGACGATTTCACCATGGCGGTCACGCCGGATCTCACGCTGGCGAACATTCAGGCGCTCTTCAACCCGGCAAACTACGACATCATCCTGCGCACGTTAACGATGGCGATTGCGGTGACCATTGCCAGCGCCATCCTTGCGTTCCCGATGGCCTGGTACATGGCGCGATACACCAGCGGCAAGTGGAAAGCGTTTTTCTATATCGCCGTGATGCTGCCAATGTGGGCGAGCTATATTGTCAAAGCCTATGCCTGGACGCTGCTGCTGGCGAAGGACGGCGTGGCCCAGTGGTTTCTCAGCCATCTCGGACTGGAGCCGATTCTGACCTCAATCCTGACGCTCCCGGCAGTTGGCGGCAACACCTTGTCCACCTCCGGGCTGGGACGGTTTCTGGTCTTCGTGTACATCTGGCTGCCGTTTATGATCCTGCCCGTCCAGGCGGCGCTGGAACGCCTGCCGGCCTCGCTGCTGCAGGCCTCAGCCGACCTCGGCGCGCGTCCCCGTCAGACGTTCCGCTATGTCGTTCTGCCGCTGGCCATTCCGGGCATTGCGGCGGGGTCCATTTTCACGTTTTCCCTGACGCTGGGGGACTTCATCGTTCCTCAACTGGTCGGCCCGCCGGGCTACTTCATCGGTAACATGGTCTACTCGCAGCAGGGCGCTATCGGCAATATGCCGATGGCCGCCGCGTTCACGCTGGTTCCCATCGTGCTGATTTCTCTTTATCTGGCGTTCGTGAAACGTCTGGGAGCATTCGATGCACTCTGAACGCGCACCGCTGTTCCTGAAAGTGGCAGCATGGGGAGGCGTCATCTTCCTGCACTTCCCGCTGCTGATTATCGCTACCTATGCCTTCAACACCGAAGACGCCGCCTTCAGTTTTCCGCCACAGGGGCTGACGCTGAAGTGGTTTAGCGTGGCGGCGGGGCGCGGCGACATTATCGAATCCGTGACGTTGTCACTTCAAATTGCCGCGCTTTCCACCGCCATTGCCCTTGTGCTTGGCACGCTTGCTGCAGCAGCGCTGTGGCGAAGCGAGTTTTTTGGCAAGAATGCGATCTCTCTGCTGCTGCTGTTACCGATTGCGTTACCGGGGATCATCACCGGCCTGGCGCTGCTGACGGCTTTCAAAACGATCAATCTTGAGCCGGGGTTTTTCACCATCGTCGTCGGACACGCCACCTTCTGCGTAGTGGTGGTGTTTAACAACGTGATTGCCCGGTTCAGACGCACCTCCTGGAGCCTGGTGGAAGCGTCGATGGATCTCGGGGCTGACGGGTGGCAAACCTTTCGCTACGTGGTGCTACCCAATCTGGGTTCCGCGCTGCTGGCCGGGGGAATGCTGGCGTTTGCCCTGTCGTTTGACGAGATAATCGTCACAACATTTACGGCGGGACACGAGCGCACGTTACCGCTGTGGTTGCTCAACCAGCTCGGGCGTCCGCGCGACGTGCCGGTCACCAACGTCGTGGCTCTGCTGGTGATGCTGGTGACAACTATCCCCATTCTGGGAGCCTGGTGGCTAACCCGCGACGGCGAAAACATTGCCGGCAGCGGGAAATAACAGTGAATTCAACAGGAAAATGCTATGCAAAAACATCTGCTGATAAACGGTGAGCTGGTTGCCGGAGAAGGTGAAAAACAGCCAGTTTATAACCCGGCCACCGGAGAGGTATTGCTGGAAATTGCTGAGGCGTCAGCGGCCCAGGTCGACGCGGCGGTGCTGGCTGCTGATCGTGCTTTTGCGGCGTGGGGACAAACGACACCGAAAACCCGCGCCGAGTGCCTGCTGAAGCTGGCGGATGCGATTGAAGCGCACGGTGAGGCGTTTGCCCGGCTCGAGTCCCTCAACTGCGGCAAGCCGCTGCACTGCGCGTTGGGGGATGAAATCCCGGCGGTGGTCGACGTTTTCCGTTTCTTTGCCGGGGCCGCCCGCTGCCTGAACGGCCTCGCCGCTGGCGAATACCTTGACGGTCACACGTCAATGATTCGCCGTGACCCGGTGGGCGTGGTGGCCTCTATCGCGCCGTGGAACTACCCGCTGATGATGGCAGCCTGGAAGCTGGCCCCCGCGCTGGCAGCAGGGAACTGCGTGGTGATTAAGCCCTCTGAGATCACGCCCCTGACCGCGCTTAAGCTGGCAGAGCTGGCAAAAGATATCTTCCCGGCGGGCGTTCTGAACGTGCTGTTTGGTCGGGGCAAAACGGTCGGCGACCCGCTCACCGGACACGAGAAGGTCCGCATGGTTTCGCTGACCGGTTCGATTGCGACCGGGGAACATATCATCGGCCATACGGCGTCCTCGATTAAACGCACCCATATGGAGCTGGGTGGCAAAGCGCCGGTGATCGTGTTTGATGATGCCGACCTGGATGCGGTGGTTGAAGGGGTGCGGACGTTTGGTTTCTACAATGCCGGACAGGACTGTACGGCGGCCTGCCGCATTTATGCCCAGAAGGGAATTTATGCTCAACTGGTGGAAAAGCTGGGCGCCGCGGTTGCCAGTCTTAAAATGGGTGCCCCGGAGGACGAGTCTACCGAACTCGGTCCGCTCAGCTCGGCCGCCCATCTTTCACGCGTCTGCCAGGCCGTCGATGAGGCGAAAACGCTCGGCCATATCCGGGTTGTCACCGGCGGGAGCAAAAAAGAGGGGGCGGGCTACTACTTCCAGCCAACCCTGCTGGCGGGGGCAAAACAGGACGATGCCATCGTTCAACGCGAGGTGTTTGGCCCGGTGGTGAGCGTCACCGAATTTGATGACGAGGCGCAGGTGCTGGCCTGGGCGAACGATTCGCAATACGGCCTGGCGTCATCGGTCTGGACCAAAGACGTGGGGCGTGCCCATCGCCTGAGCGCGCGCCTGCAGTACGGCTGCACCTGGGTGAATACCCATTTTATGCTGGTGAGCGAAATGCCGCACGGCGGCATGAAATTATCGGGCTACGGGAAAGATATGTCGGTCTACGGGCTTGAGGATTATACGGTCGTCAGGCATGTGATGATCAAACACTGATCCGCTCAGCCTGGTCGCTTGCGCGGCCAGGCGTTCTCCTTGCCCGCCACCCGTGTTACGTAAGATACTCAATTGTTATTAGCCGTAATTTTTAAGTGGTTATTCTGTAACGAAAAAACTTGATCTGTGTCAACATATGACGCATATTGCGTGCGGTTATTTTTTCGGCTCTGGTATACAGAATGACGTTGTATCAAAAGATGTTGGTTTTTTACGCAATCATGGCTTCCATCTGCGCATTAATCACCTGGTTCCTCTCTAAAGACCGCAAACGTATCCGCCTGCTCAGCGCTTTCCTGGTGGGGTCAACCTGGCCGATGAGCTTTCCCGTTGCGCTGCTGGTCTCGCTTTTCTGAAGCACGCTTCCAGTTTTAAAAGATGAACATAGCATTCCTGATGTGATAACTGTATAAATACACAGTGCATCATAAAAGGAGTGCTTATGAACAGTTTTTACTCGCAGCAGGCCGGTTGCACCGTGCGCTGGCACGACTTGCCCGGCTCCGGCGATCCCGTGGTGTTCATTCACGGGCTGGGCTGCGCCGCTTCCTATGAATATCCTCGCGTCGTTTGTGACCCGCTTTTTGGCGCGCGCAGAGCGATTCTCATCGACTTGCCCGGCAGCGGCTACAGCGATAAGCCTGAGCACTACAGCTATAAAACCACCGACCAGGCGCACGTTGTGGCGGAGCTGATTGAACATCTTAAACTGGATTTCTTCTGGTTATACGGCCACAGCATGGGCGGCAGTATTGCTATCGAAACGGCGGGGCTTTTGGCTACGCGCGTGAAGGGGCTGATGGTGTCAGAACCCAATTTTCACGCGGGTGGGGGCATGTTCAGCCGGTCAATCGCGGCGCAAAGCGAGCAACAGTTTCTGGAGCAGGGTTACGACGCCATGCTCAGCGCAGAAAAAACGGCGTGGGCAGGGTGCCTGCAGAGCAATGCGGCTTATGCCGTCTGGCGCGGTGCATCCAGCCTGGTGGCGGGCGTTGAACCGGAATGGGAAGCGCAGTTCCTGTCACTCCCTTGCCCGGTAACGTTGATTTTTGGCGAGCTCTCTCTGCCGGATGACGATGTGGAAAATCTCCAGCAGAAGGGCGTTGAGGTGAAAATTATTCCTGCGGCGGGGCACTCAATGTCCTGGGAAAACCCCTCTGCGCTGGCGCGGGCCTTAGCCGAATGTATGACGATGTGATTATTGTGCAATGTATCATCGTTGCGAAATGTAGGCCGGGTAAGCGCAGCGCCACCCGGCAAGAAGGGCGGCTACTTTATTAAAGCCCGTAGTGCCTGACGTGCGTCAGGCTGAACATCATGCGGGTGCTGGTAATCAATGTTCTCTATCGCGCGGCTATAGAGTGCGACCAGCCAGTCGTAAACATATGCGGTAGCCGCATGGACCGGCTGTTCTCCCAGGCGCGTCAGGCGAGGTTCGGCGCTGCTGACCACCGGCGTGACGAAGATGGCATGGCCCTTACGGATGCGGCTTGCCGGACGCGTCGCCACGGGCGTCTGGTCGTAACCCAGCCAGCCAACGAAATTGCCCATCACGGCATGCAGTTGCGCAGCGCTACTTTTGTCTGCTTCGACAATTCGCTGCAGCTGTTGAGGCAGATTCAGCCGGTAGCTGGTGACGACCAGTACATCCGCGATTTGCTGTAACACCACAGGATCCAGCCCAAGACGGGCGGCGGTCGCCTCGTTGCGGCTCCACTGGCGCAGATGATTTATCCATACTCTGTGCGCCAGACGCGCTTTGTCTTTGGTCTGGAACAGGCCTGCGCTTTCCTGGGCATTATCAGCAAACAGGTCAATGGTATCCGTAAACAGCCCGTTAACCTGCTCCTCGCGCGGCTGCTGAACGGCCAGCAGCGTTTCAAAGGCCTTCAGCGGCGGCAGCAGGCCTTCAAGCAGCTCGCCGTGGCGGGCGGCACTGCTTTGCAGCGTGCGCACCATGTTTTCTGCCTGAGTGCGTCGGATACCTGGCTCCTCAACCAGCGGTGCCAGGTAGCTTTGCATCATCGCCGAGAGCTCCAGACGCAGCGCGTTTTTGAGCGTGCCGAGACGCTTCTGTCGCTGCGCGGGCAGCGTGGCCTGAGACAGCCACTCAATGACGCGCTGCATGCTGTGGCTGTCCAGAGCCTGTAGCGTGCCCCAGCGCAAGCCGGGCTTTCCGAGCAGATGCTGTACGGCTTCATCGAGATTCTGCCGGGTGGTAAAGCGCGCGTCGTGCGGGGTTATCGCCCATACCAGACCCGGCAGGGCTGATTCTTCGGCAGGCTGCGTCTCCCTGACCCAGTTCATTAACACTTTTGCTTTTTTGGCCGTCTGTTCGTGCTGCGCCGTCGCGTTGCAAATGACCAGCACATCCGGCTGGAGCTGTTGGCGATAGTGCTCAAGCAGCCACTGGGATTTCGCCTGGCGTAGCGGATCGGCATGGTGCTCTTCAAACACCGGGATATCAATGATATCAACATTATCCAGCGCGCCGCTCTCAACGGGCAGCACCAGTTCGCGGGTCAGGAAGGCCAGCACATCGACCGGGAGGCTGATGGCGTTAAGCATTTCACCGTTGTTCAGCGGATGGAGAAGCGTCTCCTGTGCATGCTGAAGCGCTATCGAGCCGTCGTGCGTCAGGAACCCTTCACCCGGCAGCCCAAAGCTGTCCACCAGCAGGCTAAGGGGGGCCGCAAGCTCGCTGGCATGGCTGGTCTGGTGCAGCACATGGGCCAGGTTTAACCACTGCTGGGTCAGTTCCTGCTGTTCGCCCCAGAGCAGCGACCAGACGCTGGCTCGCGTGCTGAGATCGAGTGAAGGCACCAGTTGGGCAAACTCATGCCACAGGGCATCATCAATTTGCTGTTTCGCTGCGGGTACCGTGCTCTGCCAGAAGCGGGCAATTGCCCCCACTTCCTGAGCGGTGATGCCGGGCACGCCCTGCGGCTGGCGCAGGCCGCGCCATTTTTCCAGACGTGTCTCGATGACCGCCTTATCCACCGCGCGCATCTGCGGGTGCTGCGTCGTGCGGGCAATAAACAGCTGTACCAGCTCGGCCTCGGTGACCAGGCTCAGGCGCAGCGGAAACGCCTCGTCAAGCGCTTCCGGGATTTCCCGGGTGAAGCGGACGGCCATATTGGTCAGGGCATGTCCTGGATTGATATGCGAAAAATAGTCAAAAGTGCGCTGGCCTGGCGTCACGTTCAGGCGACCATTGCCGCTGCCGCACAGCGATAAGAGCAGGTGCGCTTTCGCGCTCTGCGAATGGCCGTAAAGCCCAATGCTGCTCTGGCGGGTCATGGCGCGTTCAATGGCCTGCTCCCGCGCCTGCACCGCGTTGATGCGAGCAAGCAGGGCGTCGGCATCGTTATCCAGCACAGGGGCGGTCAGGCGCGTCTCGTTAATCCACCCGATTAAGGCCTGAGTGGTGTTCGTGGTCGCTGTCATTTCAGGTATACGCTCCCGCTGTCGATCCAGTAGTGGCTACCGCTGTGTCGGCGATCGGCCAGGGTATTCAGTTTGAAAGTTAATGCGTCAGGTGCCACCGGCGTGCCGTCCTGCAGCCAGGCATCGCTCAGCTCGAAGGCCTCCGGACCTTCCTGCTTGCTGCCGCCGCAGAGCTTGAGCCGCACGTTCAGCACGCCGTCGCCGGCAATCGCTTTTGCCAGTTCGGCCGAGTTAATGCTGAGCGTGTAGAGTGGCGTGGCCGGCCAGCGCGCGTTTGCCAGCTGACGGAAGCCGAGAGTCACGTTACCGCGCAGCGGGAAGTGCAGACGCGCATCAAGCTTCGCGCCGGGTTTATCAAGATCGATATCCTGATACCAGACGTTTTCCTCGCGCAGGGTATTGACGGTGTTATCCAGCACGCCCAGATAGCGCACGGTGGAATACGCGCCAATGTCCGCGGCTTTAAAGTTGAAGCGCGGCAGACGCAGGTCAAGCGCCAGGCTGCAGAGCATGGCCCCCACGGCAGCGGTCGATTTCGGGTTGCCAATGCGCCCTTGCTGACTGAACGGATACCACTCATGTACCTGGTATTTATCCAGCCAGACGATGCGGTTGACCGGCACCGGCTGCAGGTGACGAATGAGCGCCTGAACCCCAGGCAGGCAGCCCGGGCGTCCGGTGATCAGCAGAATGTCGCAGCTGTAATGGGAGATTGCCTCACATACCGCGTGGAGCGGGGAGGCCAGCGTAAACTGCCCGGCCAGCATCGCATCCTGCATTTCGCGGAAATTCACATGCAGCGGCACAGCGAAAAGATCGAAAGCGTCTGAACCCGCAGGCAGGGCATGATCGATCGCCTGCTGCAGATAGTTCATCACGTTGCGAGTCGGCTTCTGTGGCAGCAGATCGCCAAAGGTGGCATGCAGACCGGCCAGCGGATCGTCAACGTCGCTGGATTCCCATCCGGCAAGAATGGCATGGCCAATCGGCATAAAGAGCTGCAGCGCCGTTTGCTGGCGCAGTACGGCCTGGGTATCAATGCGCCCGGAGTCGCCGAACAGCGAGGCCATCAGCAGCGAGGCATCCGCGATACCGGATTTCTGCAGCTGCGTTTGCAGAGCGGGCAACACGTAGCGCTGAATCACGTCCAGAAGCGTATCGTCGCCCGCGACCTTAAACCCTTCGCGGAACAGCAGCTGCGGGGTGATTTTGACGTTATTGCCGGAACCGTCGTCCAGCTGGTAATGGGTGATCGCCATATCCGTTGTGCCGCCGCCGATGTCGATGGACGCGACGCGCAGCGCGCGCCCCGGCTGACTACCCGGCTCAGGCTCACGGTCCGGACGGGCAAGGGAGGCGAAGAAGGCTTCGGTCTGGCCGCCAAAGCGGGAGATGGCTTCGTTATACAGCCAGACCAGCTGACCGCAGCTGGCTTCATCCCACTCCATCTGGATTTCAGGTACCGGCACCACGCTTTTTTCCTGCTGTTTGCGGGTGACAAAATCCTCATCCTGCGGGTGCCATCCCATCGCTTTCCAGACAATCGCGATGGCTTCAAACATGCGGCGACGGAAGATCTCGCGCTCCTGCTTTGGCATGGCGGAGGGCAGCGTCAGGATCAGCGTGCGCAGCTGGCGCGGCGAGGCAGGGAAGCCCAGGCGCAGGCGCGTGGCGACGCTGTTGATCTGCCCCAGCGCCTGTGCCAGCAGCTCGCACAGCATATGGGTCATCAGGGTGCTGCGGCTGTACTGCGGTGAGAAGACCGGCAGGCGCTCGTCCTGCGGCAGCGTGAAGAGCGGCTCGCCGTCATCGTTCATCAGGTTCATCAGCGGGAACGCGGTGGCAAGCGGTTCACGCTGGGTCTTGCTGTTCATCTGGCTAAAGCGCCAGTCCTGCACGACCGGGGTTTCATCCCACAGGTAGCGACGCGGGCTGGAAATACCGCTGTTGCCTTCGGTTCCCAGACGCTGCATCGCCAGCTTGCGGGCCTCATCGCCGACGCGGACAATCGACGGCCAGACAAAGGCGTCTTCGCGACCGCTTTCCACCGAGAAGTGCTGCTTGCCAAAACGCGCTTCCGAAAACTCGAGACGGCTGGTGAACAGCGGCTCGTTCAGGAACTGCGGCTCGCTGAGCGAGCGAACCTGCAGCTCGGCGGTCTGACGCAGCCCATCGTTCGCATCGCCGTGGTCTTCAATAATGACGCCACAGGTGTGGGTGTTACCCACGTCAAGGATCAGGTCGACCGGAATGGCTGGCGTGCTGAGCGTATGGGTGACAAATTTCACTTCCGGTACGGTGAGCTGTTCACCGAGCATGGTCAGCAGGTTAAGCCAGTGGGCTTGATATTCAAAACTGCGCATCGCCTGCTGCAGGTCGCGTTCAGAGCGGTTCTCAACGCCGTCGGCATACTGGGTAAACGCCTCGCGCAGCCAGCCGTCAATCCAGGTCTGATCGAGGAAACTGTCTACCTCGTTATCGCGCCACGCCAGCGCGAAGCGGGTCCCGTTCAGAATATCGTTTTCCACCGGAGAGAGCGCGGACGTGGCATGGTCGGCAATCTGGCTGTCAAGCGCGAGCGTGACGCGGTGTGTATTGCCTGCCGTGTCCGGGGTGTCAAGCTTGCGCACCTGAACGCGCGCCCAGTTATCCGGCCCTTCAACAAAAGTCCGTGGTGGGTTGAAGCGCAGGAACGGAACCGGAAGCCAGACGCCATCCAGTACCGCCAGCGACTGATGCAGCGGGATAGTGGTTTCCGGTTTGACCACTTCTGGCTGCCCGCCATTCATGCCGGGCAGGGTATAGCGACCGTTGACCAGGTCGAAATCGAGGCGCAATAGCGGGCCGTTCGCGGTTTTACGTACGAAGCGCCCGTTGCTGGCGGAGTCCTGCGGCGTCAGACCGAAATCGAGGAACTGCACGCCGCTGTTGGCAATAAGCGTGACGCTTTGTTTATAGTCGCAAAGATTTACCAGCATAAGATCAGGCACCTGCTTTCTTGAACGTCAGTGGGACGACGGTGTTGGCATCATAACGGGCGCGACATTCTGCGATATCGCTGGTGCCTGCTTTACAGGCTATTTCCGGCATCGGGTAGCGGGAACCGTCGGTGCAGCGGGCAGTGCCGCGACTCTTAATCATCAGCTCGCCATTGCTGTGCAGCCCGGAAAAGACCTCCGCGCGGCAGACAATGTTGTCACCATGGACAACGCGGGCGAAACCTTTATTGTTCTGGATCTGATAGCGCAGCGACGGCGGCTTGCCGGTAACTGGATCTTTCACATCGAGGATGGCGCGCCAGGTGCCGTTCAGGAAGCGCGTCGATCCCGCTTTTACCTGATTCGCTTCCATCACCATGGCGTCTTTCGGGATGGCGACAATCACCACCGGAGCGGGCTGTGGCGCAGGAGCGGCCGGAGCGGCTTCTTTTTCTTTGCTGGCCACGACCTCCGCCTGATGCAGCGGTAGCTTCATCGCCAGCGGCTCAACCGCTTTGATCGGTTTTGGCGCAATCTCCACAGGTTCAGGTGTGGGTGCCGGGGCGGGCTCAGCGGAAGGTGCCTGTTTTGGCCACAGCAGCGGGGCGGCAATGGCGGCGACGATCACGGCGGCAACCGGCAGGGTCCACAGGGGAACGCGGCGCTTTTTCACGACGTTCGCCGGAGCAGGCGCCTGAACAGGTTGTGCAACGGCGGGGGCCGGTTCGGGCTCATACAGCTCCTCCGGCGTAATACGCACCACCGTGGATGGGGCGATCAGCGGCTCGTCAGCATGCTCAAAGGTCATCACCGGCTCTGGCTCAGGCTCGGGTTCAGGATCGTCAATCACAACGGGGGCTGGCTCAGGGATCAGCGATTCACGCAGGCAGTCGAGGACATCGTCGCGCGCGTTCTCGTTCAGGTTTACAAACCCCCAGAAGCTGATGACCGGCTTTCCGTCCACCAGGAAGAGGAAGTTTTCGCCCGGAAACTGAAACGCCTTTGACAGCAGAGAGCCAAAAAGCTGTTGCGCGGTTTTAGGCGACTGCAGGCATTTCTTGCTTAATGACTCGACGCTGGAGAGCGTGTTTTCCAGATAGCGCAGGGCGCGATAGCGATCATCTTCATCGGCCGCTTTCCAGCTGATTACGCTCCCTTCAACCGGGGAATACCAGTCCACGCGGTCGCCGCTGTCGTTGACCTGAGGAATCGCCAGACAGTCGACGATGGCCTGTTGTTTGCGCAAACGGAGCGCTTCACGGATTTGCAACGCTGATTCGAAAACGGCTTGTCCGCCGCCGCCAACGGCCTGAAAATCATCCAGATTACCGCTGCGTAAAAGAGTTTTTGCCACGATTTGATCCCATATACTTCTTCACACCATTACTTTAACGAAACGAGGAAGCAAACAAACGGAGGAAGAGACGCTAAAAGCGCCGATTTCTTGCGGCATAGAAAGTGACGGTTGTGCTTGACGAATAATGGCACTTAAGGCAAATCATCTTTTTGAGCGCTGGCGGTTAAAACAGCAAAAAACGCGGCTTTAGAATAACCTGATAGTGTTTCGTTATTTGCCAGGTCAAAACGCCTGTGCTGTTATTACTGTCCTATATAATAAAACTGTCAGGGTTATAACCATGTCTACAGGGAAAACACTGCTCGCCCTTGCGCTGAGCGCGCTGTTACCAGCCGGTGCCGCATGGGCGGCAAATAACGACACCCTTATTTACTGTTCAGAAGCCTCCCCCGAGTCCTTCAACCCACAAATCGCCAGCTCTGGCCCGTCTTTTGTGGCCAGCTCTCAGGTGTTGTATAACCGTCTGATCAATTTCGACCCGGTGAAAAACACCCCGGTGCCGTCGCTGGCGGAGTCCTGGACGATTTCGCCGGACGGCAAGACCTATACCTTTGCCCTGCGTAAAGGGGTGAAGTTCAACAGCAACAAATACTTCAAACCGACGCGCGACTTTAATGCCGATGACGTTATTTTCTCGGTCATGCGTCAGAAAGACCCTAAACACCCGTACCACAACGTGTCGCAGGGCAACTACGAGTACTTTAATGATGTCGGTCTCGATAAGCTGATCCAGGACGTTAAAAAGGTCGATGATTACCATGTCCAGTTCACCCTCAGCGAACCCAACGCCGCGTTTCTGGCCGACTGGGGAATGGATTTCGCCTCGATTCTCTCCGCTGAATACGCCGACGCAATGCTGAAAAAAGGCACGCCTGAGAACGTGGACACCTGGCCGATTGGCACCGGGCCTTACGTGCTGCAGCAGTACAAAGTGGATTCGCTGATCCGCTACGTCGCGAACCCGAACTACTGGGAAGGCAAGGTGCCGACGAAGCATCTCATTTTCTCCATTACGCCAAACGTGGAAACCCGCCTGGCGAAGCTGCAGACCAACGAGTGCCAGATCATTCCTGCGCCATCCCCGGTTCAGTTTGACGCCATCAAAAACAACAAAGACCTGACGCTGCACTCGGTCGATGCGCTGAACGTCGGTTATCTGGCGTTTAATACCGAGAAAAAACCGTTTGATAACGTGCTGGTGCGTCAGGCGCTCAACTACGCGACCGACAAGAAGGCCATCGTTAATGCGGTGTTTATGGGATCGGGCACGGTGGCAAAATCGCCGATCCCGCCAAATATGCTGGGCTTCAATAAAGACCTCAAGGACTACAGCTACGATCCTGAAAAAGCGAAAGCCCTGCTGAAGCAGGCGGGTCTGGAGAAGGGCGCGGAAGTCACGCTGTGGTCAATGCCGGTTCAGCGTCCGTATAACCCGAACTCGCGTCGTATCGCGGAGATGATCCAAAGCGACTGGGCAAAAGTTGGCGTGAAGGCCAAAATTGTCTCCTACGAGTGGGGCGAATATCTCTCCGGAATGCGTAAAGGCGAACATGACTCCGCGCTCTTTGGCTGGATGTCCGACAACGGCGACCCGGACAACTTTGCCGACGTGCTGCTCGGCTGCAACAGCATTAAAACCGGCTCAAACGCCGCGCGCTGGTGCGATAAGGGGTATGATGCCCTGGTACAAAAAGCGAAGCTGACCAGCAGCCCGGCTGAGCGCGCCAAGCTCTATGGCCAGGCGCAGGAGATCTTCTACCAGCAGGCGCCGTGGATCGCGCTGGCCAACGGGAAAACGTTCTACGCGACCCGCAGCAATGTGACCGGGTACAGCGTAAGCCTGATGGGCAGCGATTTCTCGAAAGCGAAGCTGAACTAAGCCTTTTTAGCCGGGTGGCGGCTACGCCTTACCCGGCCTACATTTGGCACGCGTAGGTCCGGAAGGGCGGAGCCGCCACCGGGCACATTACAAGGAGTGACAATGTCACATTTAAACGAAGTTATCGCCCGCGTCGATGCCGCTATCGAAGAGAGCGTCATTACCCACATGAACGAGCTGCTGATTGAATTAAGCGATGATGCAGAGCTCAGCCGTGAAGATCGCTACACCCAGCAGCAGCGTCTGCGCACCGCGATTTCGCACCATGGTAAGCAGCATAAAGAGGAGATGGACGCGCGTGAGGAACAGCTGACGAAAGGCGGCACCATACTGTAACCATCAAAACTGGCGTCGCGCCACCAGCCAGGCCCCGACCACCAGCATCACCGCGCCGCACACCGGGCCGATCAGGGCGCGCAGCGGGATGCCATGGCTCCTCAGCACGTCCAGCACCAGCCCGCCAATCAGCTGGCTTGCGACCAGCACGGCGATGGTCGTCGCCGCGCCAACATTCTGATAGCCGCTGATGCTGGCAAACACGAAAAATGACCCCAGCAGCCCCGGGATAAGCGTCCACCAGCGCACCGTCGCGGCCAGCTCGCTGAATCCGGCCACGCCCTGTTTCAGAAGCAAAATACTGACAAACAGCACGATGCCGACCAGCGAATTCAGCAGCATCGCGATGAGAATGGTGGAGGAGGACTGGGTGATACGCACCATCAGAGTGTTTTGCACCACCAGACCGATGCCCGCCGCGACCAGAAACGCCAGCGTCAGTGACTGATTCATGGGATCGCGTCCGGATCGCTGCGCTCGTCCAGCTGCAGCTGCATAAAGGTTAAGTCCAGCCAGCGGCCAAACTTGGTTCCCACCTGCGGCATTTGTCCGGTCGTCACAAAGCCGAGCGTTTCATGGAGATGAATCGAGGCATGGTTTTGCGCTTCAATGCCGGCCACCATCACGTGTTTCCCGATGGTGCGGGCCTCGTTAATCAGCGCCTTCATCAGCGTGCGGCCAATCCCTTTGCCCTGATGGGCCGGGTGGACATAGACCGAGTGCTCAACCGTATGACGGAAGCCGTCAAAGGCCCGCCAGTCGCCGAAAGAGGCGTAGCCGGTGATTACGCCGTCCTCTTCACTTACCAGAACCGGGTAGCCCGCAAGCGAGCGCGCCTCAAACCAGGCGATTCGGTTATCGGTATCGACGGTTTTATCGTTCCAGATCGCGGCAGTGTGCAGCACCGCGTGGTTGTAAATCTCGCCTATCGCAGCGCAGTCTTCTTTGCAGGCATGACGAACGATCATGATGAAGCCTCTGTGTGTTGTTCACTATAGTATTACGTTATCACTACGATATTACACAACTGTATCGCCCGATCGCTATGGCATAAGCCATATTTTTTTGTTATCAAAAGCCCATTGAATTGCCGTTCATACACTATAGTATGACGTCATGAACACCATAACAGACACGATGAATCAACGGATTAGCGCAAGAATTCGCCTTGAACGCGAGTCTCGCGGATGGTCCCTGAGCGAGCTGGCGGACCGGGCAGGGGTCTCCCGCGCCATGATCCATAAGATAGAGCGCGGGGACAGTAGCCCGACAGCCACCTTGCTTGCCCGCTTGTCGGGCGCGTTTGGCATCAGCATGTCAACGCTAATTGCCCGGGCCGAAATGCAGGAGGGTAAGCTGCTGCGCCTGGCAAACCAGCCCGTCTGGCGCGATCCGCAGACGCACTACCTCCGCCGCCATGTTTCTCCCCGTACCGATCTGCCCATCGACCTTGTTCAGGTGGAACTGCCTGCGGGAAGCGACGTTCCGATGCCGGCTTCTTCTTACGCGCTGGCGCGTCAGCTTATCTGGCTGCAGTCCGGTGAGCTGGTGTTTCAGGAGGGCGACACCCGCCACGAGATGCACGCCGGAGACTGTCTTGAGCTGGGGCCGCCTAATGACTGCCGGTTCATCAACGAGACGAATGAAACCTGCATCTATCTGGTTGTACGCCTCAATCAGTCTGGCTCGTAATGCTAATGCGATAACGCTGAACGTGAGCCAGGCTGTAATGACATTTGTCCCAGAAGGAGATCCTGATGAATCACTCTGTTTCGCATAACCGCCGCTGGGTGCTGGCCTCTCGTCCACAGGGCGCACCGGTGGCGGAAAATTTTCGTCTAGAAACGCAGCCTGTTCCGGAACCGGGTGCGGGGCAGCTTCTGCTTCGTACCGTCTGGCTGTCGCTGGATCCTTATATGCGGGGTCGCATGAGCGACGCGCCATCCTATTCCCCGCCGGTTGAGCTCGGTGCGGTGATGGTGGGGGGAACGGTCAGCCGCGTTGAGCAGTCAAACCATCCCGACTACAAAGCCGGTGAATGGGTGCTGGGCTACAGCGGCTGGCAGGAGTATGAACTCTCGGACGGCAGCGGCCTGGTGAAGCTGGGCGAAAATCCGTCTCATCCTTCCTGGTCGCTGGGCGTACTGGGTATGCCGGGCTTTACCGCCTATATGGGGCTGCTGGATATCGGGCAACCGAAAGCGGGTGAAACGCTGGTGGTGGCGGCGGCGACCGGCCCGGTTGGCGCGACGGTTGGGCAGATCGGCAAAATCAAAGGTTGCCGGGTGGTCGGCGTCGCCGGTGGCGCAGAGAAATGCCGCCATGCCGTTGAGGTGCTCGGGTTTGACGAGTGTCTGGATCACCACGCCGCGGATTTTGCCGACCAGCTCAAGCAGGCCTGCCCGAACGGCATTGATGTCTACTATGAAAACGTTGGCGGGAAAGTGTTTGACGCCGTGCTGCCCCTGCTGAACACCCCCGCGCGCGTGCCGGTGTGTGGCCTGGTGAGCGGCTACAACGCGACGGGCTTGCCTGACGGGCCGGACCGCCTGCCGCTTCTGATGGCGACCCTTCTCAAGAAACGCATTCGGATGCAGGGCTTTATCATCGGCCAGGACTATGGACATCGCATCCATGAGTTCCAGGAAGAGATGGGGCGCTGGGTGCAGGAGGGAAAAATCCACTATCGCGAACAGGTCACGGACGGGCTGGAAAACGCCCCCGAGGCGCTCATTGGCCTGCTGGAAGGACGAAACTTCGGCAAAGTCGTGATTCGCGTCGCGAGTGACAATAAATAAAGCGCAATATGGCGGGG